>NZ_JZRI01000105.1:0-26912 GCF_000952175.1 Pseudomonas sp. ES3-33
GGTCAGGCGTCAGCCGCTGGTTTTGCTGGCCAGCCCATCGGCGCGGAACATCCCGCGAATGCCGCGCACGGCCTGGCGGATCCGGTCCAGGTTTTCGATCAGGGCGAAGCGCACGTGATCATCGCCGTATTCACCGAACCCCACGCCCGGCGAGACGCAGACCTTGGCCTCGGCGAGCAACTTCTTGGCGAACTCCAGCGAACCCAGGTGCGCATACGCCTCTGGAATCTTGGCCCAGACGTACATCGCCGCTTTCGGATTTTCCACCATCCAGCCCAATTCATGCAGGCCTTTGACCAGCACGTTACGCCGCTGCCGGTATTGCTCGGCGATGTCCTTGACGCACTGCTGATCCCCCTCAAGCGCGGCGATGGCCGCTACTTGCAGCGGGGTGAAGGTCCCGTAGTCGTGGTAGCTCTTGATCCGCGCCAGGGCGTTGACCAGCTCCGGATTACCGACCATGAAACCGATGCGCCAGCCGGCCATGTTGTAGCTTTTGGACAGGGTGAAAAACTCCACCGCAATGTCCTTGGCGCCCGGCACCTGCATGATCGAGGGGGCTTTCCAGCCGTCGTAGACGATGTCGGCGTAAGCCAGGTCGTGTACCACCAGCACGTCGTACTGTTTGGCGAGGGCGATCACCCGCTCGAAGAAATCCAGTTCCACGCACTGGGCGGTGGGGTTGGATGGAAAACCCAGGATCATCATCTTCGGCTTTGGAATCGAGCCGCGAATGGCCCGCTCCAGTTCGGCGAAAAAATCCACACCCGGAATCAGCGGCACCGAGCGCACCTGGGCGCCGGCAATCACGGCACCGTAGATGTGAATCGGGTAGCTGGGGTTCGGCACCAGCACGGTGTCGCCCTGATCCAGCGTGGCCAGCATCAGGTGCGCCAGGCCTTCCTTGGAGCCGATGGTGACAATGGCTTCGGTTTCCGGGTCGATGTCGACCTGATAGCGATCCTTGTACCAATTGGAAATCGCCCGGCGCAGGCGTGGAATGCCCTTGGACGTGGAATAACCGTGGGTGTCTTCGCGTTGGGCAACGGTGACCAGTTTCTCGACAATGTGCGGCGGTGTCGGCCCGTCGGGGTTGCCCATGCTCAAGTCGATAATGTCTTCGCCACGACGCCGGGCGGCCATTTTCAGCTCGGCGGTGATGTTGAAAACATAAGGGGGGAGTCGATCTATGCGCGCAAAGCGGCGCGGCGAACCTTGTTCGGCCATTGTTGCCTCGGATAACGTAAGCGCCCGGAACCGTCCGAGCGACGTTGGCCACTGCGGTGGCCTGTGGCGGAATGTAAGGGCAGCTGTGGCAAACTGTCCAGCGGCTTTGTAAACAAAATTTTCCGAAGGAAACCGTTCGATGGAATTCACCAGTGGCTTCTTGCTGAGCCTTTCGCTGTGCCTGGACATTGGCGTGGCCAACATCGCGATGATCACCCTGGCGATGCAGCGCGGCTATTTTCAGGGGTTTGCCCTGGGCTTGGGAACCTGCGTCGGCGACCTGATCTACGCCGTGCTGGCACTGGCTGGAATGACCGTTTTGCTGCAGTACGAGACCGTGCGCTGGGTGTTGTGGATCGGCGGCTCGGCGCTGCTGATGTACTTTGCGGCGAAGATGATCTATTCGGCCATTCACCACGAAGCGGTGCTGGCACAAACGGCCGAGGTGGGGCAGAACTCCCATCGCAAGGAGTTCTTGCGCGGGATCTTCCTTGCCATGTCGTCGCCCAGTGCCATCCTCTGGTTTGCCGCAGTAGGCGGCACCCTGATCGCGCGTTCGGGTGCCGGTGGCCCGCTTGGGTCGGCGTTGTTCCTGGGGGGCTTCTTCTGCGCCGGGCTGCTGTGGAGTGGTGGCCTGTGCTTCGCGGCGAGCCATGGCGGCAAACTGTTGGGCGATAAGTTGCTGCGTTACTCCTACATGGTATCTGCAGCGATCTTCTGCTATTTCGCGGTGTATGTGATTCTATCGGGCTACAACGAGTTTGTCGGCGGCGGCGCGGTCGAGCAGTTGCACGCGCTGTAATTTGGCGAATCGGGTTTGGCTTCTATACTCCCAGCCGAACCCACTTTTTACCTTCCAGGAGTCGAGTCATGGACGAGCAAAAAACCGTGGAAATAACTGAACCTCGCTTCGAGCATGAGCACTTCATGTTGATCGCAGGGCTTGGCGGGCGATTCACCCAGGACACTACGGCCGGCATCCCCGATCTCTGGGAAAAATTCATCCCCGAGATTGGCAATATTCCGGGTCAGAAGGGCGAAGTGACCTACGGCATCTGCTGCAATCCCGATGGCAAGGGCGGCTTCGAGTACATTGCCGGCGTCGAGATCAGCAAGCTCGATGATTTGCCCGAGAAATACCGCTGGGTCGAGGTTCAGCCCCAGCAATACGCAGTATTCGAGCACAAAGGTTCGCTGGACAGATTGCCCCAGACGTTCCAGTACATCTGGAAAACCTGGTTGCCGGGTTCCGGGCGCGAGGCGGCGGATGCGCCGGAATTCGAGCGCTACAGTGCCGACTTCAACCCGACGCTGAACACCGGTTCGCTGGAAATCTGGCTGCCACTCAAGCCGCAATAATCTATGATCTGCAGCCCTTTCATCGCCGAAATCGAGTTGTCATGACCCCTGTTATCCGCCTCGTCACGCCTGCTGACCTGGACCGCTGCTACGCCATTGAAACCCTCGCCTACGAGGGCGATGAGGCCGCGACCCGGGAAAAGATTGCGACCCGCATTGCCACCTGGCCTGAGGGTTTCATCGTCGCCGAGGTGGATGGCGTGGTCGCCGGTTTCATCAATTCCGGTGCGGCGTTTGAAGTGCAGATGTCGGACGAGGCCTTCAAGGAACTGATCGGCCACGATCCGGCAGGGCCTAACGTGGTGATCATGTCGGTGGTGGTACACCCGGATTATCAGGGGCAGGGCTTGGCGAAAATGTTGCTGGGCGAGTTCATCGAAAGGATGCGCTTGCTGGGCAAGGCGAGCATTCACCTGATGTGCAAGGAGCGGCATATCCCGCTGTACGCCGGTTTCGGGTTTGCCTACATCAAGCCATCGGCGTCGGACCATGGCGGAATGGCGTGGCATGAGATGACCCTGACCCTGTAGGAGCTGCCGAAGGCTGCGATCTTTTGACCCTGATCTTCGGTCCCCCCCGTAGGAGCTGCCGAAGGCTGCGATCTTTTGATCTTGATCCTCGGTCTCCCCCCGTAGGAGCTGCCGCAGGCTGCGATCTTTTGATCTTGATCTTTAAAAACAAGATCAAAAGATCGTCCGATCGCGGCCCGAGCCTTCGGCAGCTCCTACGGGGGGATGTTTGAGTCAGTAAAGACTGTCCTTCACCCGCGCTGGCGCTTCCCGGTCATACGATTCGGCATCAAACGCCCCATCATTCAACCGCTTGTGAAACGCCCCGGCCGTCGGCAGTGCCGAGCGATCCAGGTATTTGTCCGGGTTCCACAGGTCCGAGCGCACTATTGCCTTCGAGCAATGGAAATACGCCGCGTCCACCGTCACCAGCATCACCGTGCGCGCCGGCTTGCCGTTGACCGCAAAACTCTCCAGCAACTGTGGTTCGGCGCTGATTTGCGCCGTGCCGTTCACGCGCAATGTCTCGCCGATCCCCGGGATGATGAACAGCAGCGACACCCTTGAATCCAGCACCACATTGCGCAACGTGTCGATGCGGTTATTGCCGGGGCGGTCGGGGATGGCCAGGGTCTGCGAATCGATGATGCGCACGAAACCTGGGGTATCGCCTCGCGGCGAACCATCCATGCCGTCGGGGCCTACCGAGCTGATGATCACCAGCGGCGAAGCGCGGACCATCGCCTGGTAATCCTCGTTGAGGAAGGGAATCTGCTTGCGCACGGCGCGATCGTGGGGAAGGCCGTACAGCGCCTCCAGTTCTTCAATGCTGTTGAGCATGACCAGACTCCTCGAAAACCAGGCCCATTCGCCGTTCATAGCCGATCCGGCCCCGATAGGCTTCGCCGCTGTCGACCCAGCCAAACCGGGCATACAGCGCGATCGCCGCGGTGTTGTCCGCATCCACCGACAGTTCCAGCCCCCTGATTTGCGGCCAGGCCTGGCGCGCAACCTGGGGCAGGGCCTGCAGGCACGCCTTGCCGTAACCCTTGCCTTGCGCCCGTTGATCGACCTGCAAGGCATGCAAGGTGGCGCTGTGTTCATTGGCCCAGGCAGGCAGGACCGGCGGGCGTTTGAGCAGCAGAAAGGCGACGGGAACACCTTCGACCAGCAGGGCAAATCCCTTCACTCCCGGGCCTGGTTTGGACAGCAGGGAGTGCAGCGCGCCGTGGATATCGCCGCTGAACCTGATCTGCTGCGGATGAACTTCAATGGCCTCGACCTGCTGGCGCTGGAGCGTCGTCAGGGTTTCATAAGGCACGAGTTGAGCTGTCACTGGAGAGTCCTTGTTCCATCACAAATGATTTCCGGATTCTAGCGATTTTGCGCGCAGGGTTTATTTTTATTTGGACTGTCGATTTGGCATTCCACCGGACGACTAAGGGTGTCTTCACAACAACAACCACGGAGCACGCTCATGACTGCTACCACCGAAATCCAGACCCTGATCGACACCTACCGCCAGGCGGTGATCGGCAAGGATGTGGAGAAAATCATGGCCCTGTATGCCGATGACGTCGTCTCCTACGATGCCGTCAAGGCCCTGCAATTTCGCGGCAAGGCCGCCTACCGCGCGCATTGGCTGGCGTGCATGGAGATGTGCCCGGGGCCGCACACCTTCGACTTTGATCACGTCAACATCGTCGCCGACGAGCACATTGCCTTCGCCCACTGGCTGGCCCATTGCGGCGGCACTAACGAGAAGGGCGAGACCCAGGCCTGCTGGATGCGTGTCACCGCCTGCTACCGTCGCGACGCGGGGCAATGGCGCATCGTGCATGAACACTGGTCGGCACCGTTCGACATGGCCAGCGGCGCGATGCTGTTCGATTTGCAGCCCTGATGCGTGGGCTGGTCGTCGGGAAAGGGCGCCTGGGCGCCAAACTGAGCCATAGTTGATCCGTTCGATCCGGGAGTGCGCCATGAAGTATTTATGCCTGGTCTACAGCAACGAGCGTGAACTGCATTCGCTGCCAGAGAGCCCCAAAGACGAGGAGTGCATGGCCTATGCCGAGTCGATCCAGGGCAGCGGCCGGATGATCGCGGCCGAGGCGCTGGAGTCGGTGCAGACCGCCACCACCGTGCGCATGCGCAACGGCAAGGTGTCGATCACCGACGGCCCGTTTGCCGAAACCAAGGAGCAGTTGGCCGGCTTCTATCTGATCGATGCACGGGACCTGAATGAAGCCTTGCAGGTCGCCGGGAATATCCCGGCGGCCCGGGTCGGCTGTGTCGAGGTGCGCCCCGTTCGCCAGTTGAATCCCTGAATAACAATCACAACAGGAGATCCTTCATGAGTCCGCATGCCCTTCAACAAAAACCTGCGGCTTTCGAGTTGTCCATCAGCCGCCTGATCGATGCCCCGCGGCGCAAGATTTTCCGCGCCTGGACCGAGCCGGCCTTGCTCACCCAGTGGTGGGGACCCCACGGCATGACCACGCCCGAATGCGAAATGGACCTGTGGGTGGGCGGGCAATTTCGTACCCTGATGCGCGCCCCGGACGGTGCCGAATACCCGACCCAGGGGGTGTTTCTGGAAATCGTCGCGCCCGAGCGGCTGGTGTTTACCGACGCGTTTATCCCCGGCTGGATCCCTTCGGGCAAACCTTTCATGTCGGCTCAGGTGACGCTGGAGGAACGTGATGGCAAGACGCTGTACACGGCGCGGGCGATGCATTGGTCGGAAGAAGCCCGCCAGGCGCACGAGTCCATGGGCTTTCACGATGGTTGGGGGCAGAGCCTGGATCGACTGGTCACGCTGGTGACCGAAGGCATGCCGGACTGATGCCTGGCGCCGCCGTCAGCGCTCGGGTCGAGCAGGTTTACCGGGAAGACTCGCGGCGAATCCTGGCGACACTGATTCGCCTGCTCGGGGATTTCGACCTGGCTGAAGAGGCGCTGCACGAAGCGTTCTTCGTCGCGGTCGAGCGCTGGCAACGGGACGGCGTGCCGGATAATCCACGGACCTGGCTGGTGTCTACCGGACGCTTCAAGGCTATTGATGTGTTGCGTCGGCGTGCCCGGTTCAACGCCTCTCGCCCCCTGTTGATCGCGCAGCTGGAAGAACTGGAGCAGGCGGACTGGAGTGGCGAGGAAGTGGAAGACGATCGCCTGCGGCTGATTTTCACCTGCTGTCACCCGGCACTCGCCGCCGACGCGCAGGTGCCGCTGACGCTGCGGGAAGTCTGCGACCTGACCACGGAAGAAATTGCCCGGGCGTTCCTCGTGGCACCCGCCACCATTGCCCAGCGAATCGTGCGGGCCAAGGCGAAGATCCGTGACGCGAAAATCCCCTACCAGGTGCCGACCCTGACGGAATTGCCCGAGCGCCTCGACAGCGTGTTGCGGGTGATTTACCTGGTGTTCAACGAAGGCTACTCGGCGTCTGTCGGTGATGAGTTGACCCGCGAGGATCTGACTCGCGAAGCCATTCGCCTGGGCCGTCTGTTGATGGAACTGCTGCCCGAGCCGGAAGTGATGGGGCTGCTGGCGCTGATGCTGCTGCATGAATCCCGCCGGCCGGCACGAACTTCTGCTGACGGCGAGTTGATTGTGCTGGACGAGCAGGATCGCGGGCTGTGGGATGCCGGGCTGATCGCCGAAGGCTGCGGCTTGATCGAGCGCGCCTTGGCCGGCGGACGGTTTGGTCCTTACTGCCTGCAAGCGGCGATTGCGGCGGTGCACGCCGAGGCGGCAACTGCGGCGGATACGGATTGGCCACAGATCGTGGGTTTGTACGACGTGTTGCTGCGGGCGGTGCCGTCGCCCGTGGTCGAGCTGAATCGTGCGGCGGCGCTGGCACAACGGGATGGGCCATTGGTGGGGTTGACGCAAATCGACGGGATTCTGCAGCGCGGTGAACTGCTGGATTACCACTTGGCGCATTCGGCCCGCGCCGAGTTTTGCCGGCAGTTGGGCCGGGTAGAGGAGGCTCGGGCGGCGTATTTACGGGCGCTGGAATTGACCCGGCAGGTGCCGGAACGGCGGTTTCTGCAGGAGCGCTTGCGGGGGTTGGATTAGCAAAAGATCGCAGCCTTCGGCAGCTCCTACATTTTGAAATGCGATCCCCCTGTAGGAGCTGCCGAAGGCTGAGATCTTTTGCTCTCATTCCAACATCTTGCCCAACAACCAACTCCCCGCCGGCCCCGGCGGATGCAGCCGCGACCACAGTGCATCAACAAACAGCGGTTTCGGCCAGCCGCGCACCTTCAATTCCACCAGCTCTCCCGCACCAAATCGTCCCACCAGCCAGCGCGGCAATGGCGCCCAGCCGAACCCGCCCTGGGCCATTTCCAGCAGCATCAGGTAGCTGGGCGCCGACCACACTCGGCCCTTGGCCCGGCTTTCATACGGATTGACGATGGTCGCCAGGCGCAGTTCACGATGCTGCTGCAGCAGGTCCTGATCGATAGGGCTGAGCTGCGCCAGCGGATGTTTGCGCGAGACAAACAGGGCAATTTCCGTTTGCTCCTCGACCGTCGAACTGACCAGGTCCGGTGGGTAGCTGTCTTGCTTCTCGGCAAACGCCACATGCGCCCGACCACGCTGGACCAGTGCCACCAGGTCATCGCACTCGGCAATCAGGCACTCCAGCTCCAGATCCGGGTAACGCTGCTCAAATGCCCTCAATGCCGCCTCGAACCGGTCGGACTGGTAGGTATCGGAGATCGCCACGGTGAGCTTTGCCTCAACTCCTTGTGACAGCTGGCTGGCGGTCATTTCCAGGCGACTGGTGGCCGCCAGGATCTCTTCGGCCCGTTGCAGCATCACATGCCCGGCCGGTGTCAGGCCGGGTTTGCGGCTGCTGCGATCGAACAAGGTCAGGTTGAGGTCGATTTCCAGGCTGGCCACGGCAGCGCTGATGGTCGACTGGCTGCGCCCAAGCTTGCGCGCCGCTGCGGAAAACGAGCCTTGAGTGGCTGCCTGGACAAACGCCAGCAACACTTCGTGGGAGGGCATGAGCTATCGCCTTGATCGATGGTTATTGGTTATGAAGTATCGGGGTGGTGGTGGATCATGGCAACCACAGTCACTCAAGGAGTCAGGTCATGAGCACCGACAAATCCATCACAGAACGTGTATTCCAGGCGGTAGGTTTTGAACTGCTGGCCATTGTCATCTGTACGCCGTTGCTGGCGTGGGTCATGGATAAACCGATGCTCGACATGGGCGTCGTCACGATGGCCATCGCGGCCCTGGCGCTGGCCTGGAACGTGCTGTTCAACGGCATGTTTGACCGTTTACTGACACGACTTGCGATCGTGCGTACAGCCTGGGTTCGGGTGGTGCATGCGCTGCTGTTCGAAGGCGGGCTGGTGGCGCTTGGCGTGCCGTTGATTGCCTGGTGGCTGGATATCAGCCTGTGGCAGGCTTTTGTCCTGGACATCGGCGTGCTGCTGTTCTTCCTGCCGTACACCTACGTTTATCACTGGGTGTATGACGTGATTCGCGAGCGTGTGCTGCTGCGTCGGGCTTGCCAGGCCTGACACGCCCCTTGTAGGCGCTGCCGAAGGCTCGGGCCGCGTTCGGACGATCTTTTGATCTTGTCTTTAAAATCAAAAGATCGCAGCCTTCGGCAGCTCCTACGGGTTGTGCCGCGGCATCAGATACGGGTTATGCCGCGGCCTCAAAACAATTTGGTAAACAACCAATACAAACTCCCCGACAACAAAATCGCCGCCGGTAACGTCAGCACCCACGCCATCAACAAATTGCGGATAGTCTTCATCTGCAACCCGCCACCATTGGCGACCATGGTCCCGGCAACCCCCGAGGACAGCACATGGGTGGTCGACACTGGCAGTCCAAATATATCCGCCGCGCCTATGGTCAGCATCGCCACGGTTTCTGCCGAGGCGCCTTGGGCGTAGGTCAGGTGCGTCTTGCCGATCTTCTCGCCAACGGTCACCACGATGCGCTTCCAGCCGACCATGGTCCCCAGCCCCAACGCGATGGCCACGGCGATTTTCACCCACAGCGGAATAAAGCGCGTGGCGTTGTCGATCTGTTGCTTGAACAACTGCAGCTTGCCGGAGGTGTCGGCGTCAAAATTGCCCACCTTGTTCTTGTCCATCAGGCGAATGGTTTCGCTGGTCAGGTACATGTCGTTTCGCACGTTACCCATGGCCTGCGCCGGGACTTTCGACAGCGAGCCGTAGCCCTTCACCTCGTTGCCAATGTTGCCAGTCAGGGCGGCGAGGGCGGGGATCAATTGCGGCGTCACTTCCTTGCTGCGTACGTAATCGGACAGGATCGGCCGCGGGTCTGCCGGGGCTGGCTGCGGCGAGCTGCGTACCAGGGCTTGCTGGGTCACCTCCGCCACGGCGGCAAATTGCAGGGCCTGGTCCGCCGGCATGGTGCGGTTCAACGCATAGGCCATGGGCAGCGTACCCACCAGAATCAACATGATCAGGCCCATGCCTTTCTGCCCGTCATTGGAGCCGTGGGCAAAGGACACGCCGGTGCAGGTCAGGATCAACAGGCCGCGAATCCACCAGGGCGGTGGCGTGTTGCCTTGCGGCGCTTTGTACAGCGAACGATTCTTCACGAAGGCGCGCAACGCCAGCAGCAACAGGGCGGCAAAACCGAAACCGACCAGGGGCGAAAGCAGCAGCGCATAACCGATCTTGGTCGCCTGCGCCCAGTCCACGCCGCTGGTGCCGTCGCGCCCGTGCATCAGTGCATTGGCCACACCGACACCGATGATCGAGCCGATCAGCGTGTGCGAAGAAGACGCCGGCAACCTCAGCCACCAGGTGCCGAGGTTCCACAGGATCGCGGCGATCAGCAGGGCGAAGATCATCGCGAAGCCGGCCGAAGAACCCACCTGCAGAATCAGCTCCACGGGCAGCAGGGCGATGATGCCGAACGCCACCGCGCCGCTGGATAACAGTACCCCCAGAAAGTTAAAAAAGCCGGACCAGGCCACGGCGAAATTCGGTGGCAGCGAATTGGTGTAGATCACCGTAGCCACCGCGTTGGCGGTGTCGTGGAAACCGTTGACGAACTCGAAACCCAAAGCGATCAGCAGCGCGACGCCGAGCAGCAGAAACGGGGTCCAGGTGGTGACCACGGTGCCCAGTTCCTGCATGTCATGCATCAGGCTGTAGGCGGTGAACAACAGCCCGCTGGCCAGCACGCCGAAGAAAATCACCAGGGTGAACAGGCCGGGTTTTTTATCGAACTGCGCTCTGGCGCTACCAGCGGAAGCCGGGACTTTGGCGCTGTAGGAGGGAGTAGCCATGACGGGGACAATCCTGAGGGGGAGGAATGTCGCCCATGATCGTTGCTAAATGTTACAGGGAGCCTGCTTCAGGTCAGGGTTATGGGTTTTTGCGGGCGCCGTTGATCTTAATAATCCTGCCGCTTGCGAAAAGCCCAGCGCCCGGCAATCACGGTGAAGGTGGCCACCAGCGCCACCAGAATCCAGAATCCCTGCGGATCTCCTGCCAGCGGCACCCCTCCCACGTTCATGCCAAAAAAACCGGCAATGATGTTGATCGGCAGTGCCAGCACCGTCACCACGGTCAGGGTGAACAACGTGCGGTTGCTTTGCTCGTTGAGATTGGCGGCGATTTCTTCCTGCAACAATTTGATGCGCTCACCCAGTGCCGTCAGGTCGTTAATGATCAACGCGAACTCCTCGGTGGACTTGCGCAACTCCTTCACGTCTTCCTTCTGCAACCACTGCGGCGGTCGATTTAGCAAGCGCAGCAATGAACCCGGCTCCAGTGCCAGCAAGCGCTGCAAACGCACCAGCACCCGACGGTTGGCGCCCAGTTCGGCGCGGTTGGTCGACAGTCGCGAGGACAGCAGTTCGTCTTCAATCTGATCAACGCTCAGGCTGGTGCGCCGCACGATCTGGGTCAGCACTTCACCTTGATCGCGTAGCAGATGCACGAGTAACTCCAGGGGCGAACGAAAGCGCTCACCGGCTTTGACCGACGAGCGCAGCTTGTCCACCGAGTGCAAGGGTTGCAGGCGCGCGCTGATGATCAGCCGGCTGCGGGCGCAGACCCACAGCGTCGACACATCGGAGGACACCATGCTGCTGAGGTTGAATACCACGTCGTTGACCACCGCCAGCAGCGCTGAATCCACATGCTCGATGCGCGTTGATCGCGAGCCTTCGTGAAGGGCTTCGAAAAACTCATCGGGCAATTCCAGATGGCTTTTCATCCAGCGCTCGCAGGCGGCGTGTGCCAGGTTCAGGTGCAGCCAGAGGAATTCTTCGCTGTCCTGGGGCTGCTGCAGGCACTGCAGCGCCTGGGCCGAATCGATCTCTCGGCCAGGCTCGCCGGGCCGAAAACTGAAACCGTACAGTAGACCGAACAGGTCCTGGTCGCGATGGCTGTGATCGATGCTGTGGTTCATGAGCTCTCGCTGCGGGAGGCGAATGTTGCAAAGTTTTACAGGAACACTTAAGCCGCAGCATGGCGCTGAATTATTACCATTTTATGACGTTTTGATGATGGATGATTCTCGTGCGCCATTGGTCTAAATCGCTAAAGAAAGGCTCTGGCCCGCCGATGACGGGTAGCTGGTTCTATTGCGATGAAGGTCGTGGACCTGCGTCGCCGACAGGGATGTCCGGACATCTTGCACGCCTGCCTGGCGTGTCTTATCCCTGCCATGAGATACCACTCGATGTTTTTGCAAAAATCCCTGAGAGCACAAATCCTCGCTTTGTTGAGCGGCAGCCTGCTGGCGATGTTGCTGATCGCGCTGTCCTGCTTTCACTTCTTGTCTGGCGGCGTTCAGAGCTACGCCAATCTCATCGAAGGTCCTTTGCACACTTCGCAGTTGATCGACGAAGCCAACCTGCAATTCAAGGTGCAGGTACAGGAATGGAAAAACGTCCTGCTGCGTGGCAAGCAACCGGCTGAACTGGCCAAGTACTGGAAGCAGTTCGAGGACCGCCAGCACGACGTGCAGAATATTCTCGGTGAACTGGCCGGGCAGAAGGGCATCGAACCGCAACTGAAGACGCGCATCGAACGTCTGCGCGATGAGCATCGCCAGCTGGGCGCCGCTTACCAGACGGGACGCGATGCCTATGTGGCGGCGGGTGCTGATCCGACGGTGGGGGACGCCGCGGTCAAAGGTGTCGACCGTGCCGCCAGCGAGCAGATGAGCGAACTGGTCAGCGAGCTGCGTAAGCAGGGCACTGAGCAGTCGACAGTGATCAGCGCCACTGCCGATCGCACCGTGTTGCTGGGTCTCGTGGTGATGCTGGTCTCGGGTTTGTTGATCGGCCTGTTGAGCCTGTGGCTGGTCGACCGCAACCTGGTTGAGCCGATCCGCAAGTTGATCGACTACGTGGCTCAACTCAGCCAGGGACGTTTTGCCGAACGAGTGGCCAGCACCCGTCAGGATGAGTTGGGCAAGCTCGCCGTTGCGGCCAATACCCTGCGCGACTTTCTCGCCGATACGTTTAGTCGTCTGCAGCGCAGTGCGTCGGACCTGGACAGCGCCAGCGGCGAGTTGAAGTCGATCGCGAGCCTCATGGCCGGTGGCACCAATGAACAGTTCAACCGCACTGATCAGGTGGCGACGGCGATGAACGAAATGTCCGCTACCGCCCAGGAAGTTGCGCGTCACGCAGCCGACGCAGCACGTGCTGCCGACGACGCCGACCAGTCAGCCCAGCAGGGCGAAAAAGTCATGCAGGGCACCATTCAGACCATCACCTTGATGCGTGGTGAAATTGCCAATACCGCGACGGTCATTCGCCAGCTGGAAACCGACAGCGGGCGTATCGGCAAGGTTCTGGAAGTGATTCGCGGCATCGCCGAGCAGACTAACCTGCTGGCGCTCAACGCCGCGATCGAAGCCGCACGGGCTGGCGAAGCAGGACGCGGTTTTGCCGTGGTGGCCGATGAAGTTCGCAGCCTGGCCCAGCGCACGGCGGCGTCGATTATCGAGATCAACCAGATCATACAGACGGTGCAAACCGGTGCGGTGGATGCGGCTCATGCAATCGAGAGTGGCCAGTCCCGCAGTGAGGAAAGCGTTGCGCAAGTTACCCAGGCTGGCGCCATGCTTGAACGTATCACCCTGGCGGTGGAAGCGATCCGCGACATGAATCGCCAGATTGCTACGGCTGCCGAAGAGCAGACCTCAGTGGCCGAGGACATTTCGCGGAACCTGACCGAGATCACCAGCATTGCCAGCACCAATCTGGATAACGTGCAGCGTACTGAAGCGGCCAGCCACAACCTGCACGGTTTGTCCGGGCAGTTGAATGAGGTGACGGCGCGCCTGAGTGCGTAGTTTTTTCGGAACAGCAAAAAGCCGCACGATCGTGAAATCGTGCGGCTTTTGGTTTGGTTAATCAGTCGTCTTGTTTGTTCTTCAGAACTTCGCCGGTCGCAGCGTTCAAGTCGACGTCCCACTCAACGCCTTTGGCGTCTTTGAGTTCGACTTCGTACTCGTAGCCGTTGAAGTGGTTATCCAGGTCGCTATCGGTGATGGTGGCGCCTGGGTGCAGTTTCATCACGATCTGGTTCAGTTCTTCCAGTGGCTTGATCTTTTTGTCCTTGACCAGTTGCGGGATCTGATCCATCGGAACATCGTCAGCCTGGGCCAGGCCAGCGGTGAGGGTCAGAGCAGCAGCGGTAAAGAGAGCAGTCAAAGTTTTCATTAGGTTCTTTCCTTGGATGAACTGTTTAAGTGGAACCAGATTAACTGTGGCAACTTAATTCAGGCTTAATTCCCCTGTTTTTGCAGGAGCAAGACTTGTGTGGTAGCAAGGCTTGCCCGCGACGCAGTCACCTCGGTCCCAACTCAATACCCATTATTCTGCAACAACTGCCCAACACTCGCCGCCGCTGGACGCTTGTAGAACTTCAGCAGCTCACTGGCGCGGTTGGTGAAGATGCCATCAACCCCCGCATCCGTGACCTTCTGATAATCCACCGCATCGTCGATCGTGTAGACGTGCACCAGCAATCCCTGATCGTGGGTGTACTGGTTCATCCACGGTTGCACCAGATCGGAGTAGCTCTGGTCACCGCCCTTGGTCAGCGCCGCAGAAGGACCGGTGCCGATGGCGCCGGCAGATTTAGCGTACTCGACCCATTGCTGGAATTCGGCTTTGCTCTTGGGCTCCTGTTTGGCGTAGTAGGTGGCTTTGTCCTTGTCGCCGGATTCAGCGAAGGTCACTTTGGACTTGGGCTCGATGCTGCCCGGGCCGACCCACAGCAACAAGATCTTCGGCACCTGGGGCATTTCCTTTTCCAGCAGTTCCAGGCTGCTCTTCTCGAACGTCTGCAGCACCACCTTGCCTTTGCCCTGGCCGACGGCCAGTGGGCTCTTTGCCAGCTTTGAACCAGCGGGGCTCAGCCAGCCGCGGTCCTGGAGCTTGTCCTTCAAATCACGTTCCAGCCCTGGAAACTGCTTCGGTTCCTTGGTCTCGATGTACAGGCCCGGCTTGTGCAACGGATTGCCCTGGGCGATATCGATGATTTCGTCGAGGGTCAGGATCTGCAGGCCGACGAATGAGGGGCGAGCGCGGTCCGGGTAGGCCTTGTTGAACCAGCTGCCGGCGTCGAGAGTTTTCAGCTCGGCGAGGGTGAAGGCGTTGGCCGGCCTATCCTTGCGCTCGGGAAACTTGCTGGCTACGTCGGTGGTGCGTTGCAGGTTGTCGTCGTGCAGGGCGAAGAGTACGCCGTCTTTGCTGCGCTGCAGGTCCAGCTCGAGATAATCGGCGCCCAGGTCGCGGGCCAGCTTGTAGGCGGCGGCGGTGGATTCCGGTGCATCGAATGACGCGCCGCGGTGCGCAATCACCGCAGGGTGCGGTATACCCATGCGGGTTGCCAGCGCCTTAGGGCTTGGCTCGCTGGCGGCCTGTGCCTGGCCGAGACCGAGCAGCACGCTCAGCAGCAGAGCGCTTTGGGTGAAGGTGACAGCCATGGTCGAGGTCCTTTCGCAGTTTTCAAAGACGTCCCTTTTAACAACTGAGCGCCGACAGCGCTATCGCCAGACCGACATAAACCTGTTTAAAGCCATTTTTTTCAGCGCATTTGTGCGCTTCTTTGCAGTACTCTTGGCCACGGCAGTTTCCCCGGCAGAGGGAAACCCGTGCACCCGCCTTGCGTGTAAACCATCGATCACTCGTTGTGAGGTTTATATGCGCATCACTTCCCAGCTCATCTGCCAGGCCGCCGACCAGCTCAAGGGTTTCGTCGGCCTCAACCGCAAAACCGGCCAATACATCGTACGTTTCAGCGAAGATTCCTTCGGCATGGACGTGGCGGATGACGGCATTATTCCTGTGAGTGAGTTCGTCTGGTCGCCTGGGCCGGGGGAGGGCATGACGCTCAACCGGGAGTCGATTCAGTTATTGCTGGATCAGAACATCGATGACCGGATCAACGTCACCGAACCGTTGCGGGTGTACATGAACCGCAGGGAAGTGCCGGAGATTTTGGCGCAGCGCAGTCTTGTGCAGGGGTGAGGCGTTCCGACGAAGTGGCCCGACCAGGCGCCACATCAATTGTTAGTTGGCGGGTGCTCGAGCACAAGGTGCTGGTGCATTTGCGAAGTCAGGTTCTCGATGCGCTCGGTCAGCGCTTTTGTCATCTCGGTCAGGCGAGTGTTCTGTTCCAGTAATTCCAATAACTGCGCGGAGTTGTGCGCCGCCTGTGCCTGGCGCTCGGTGTTGGCCACCGCCAGTGCTTCGCGGTGCTGGGCGTCGGCATCCGACTGGGCTTTGTCCCGTGCTGCCTGGCGAGTCTGGGCCAATAGAATCAAGGGCGCGGCGTAGGCTGACTGCAGGCTGAACGCGAGGTTGAGCAGGATGAACGGATACAGATCGAAGTGTGCCACGCCAAATACATTGAGGCACACCCACAGCACTACGATCAGCGTCTGTGCGCCGAGAAAGGTCGGGGTACCGAAGAACCTCGCGAATGCCTCGGCGCGCAGGGCGAACTTGTCGTTGCCAAAGGTCGGGGCGAGGTGAGCATGACGGCGGTGGAACCGCAGGTGATCGACAGGGGCCGCGGGTTTGGAATCAGTCGTCGTGGTCATGGTGCTCTCTGCGGGTCGTTAGGACAGAGGCACACTATAGCGCTGGCGCCGGTTTCATTCTGAAACACATCGCGAAGTTTCATGCAGCGTCAGCGAAACGTTGACCAGCGGTCAGACCTTGTCATTTATGCCAGCTGATAACAGGCCAGGAACATGTCCAGGGCCGAATCCACCACCTGGTCCTGCATCGCGGCCTCAAGGCTCGGCAAACCCAGGGAGATCTGTGGCCAGAACGCGAATGACTTGAGCATGCCTTGTATCTGATGCGCGGCGAAGGCCGGATCGACCGGCTTCAGGCGACCATCCGCCTGTGCTGCACGAATCCACACCGTCAGGCCTCCCTCGCGCTCGTTCATGCGCGCAACCATGTCCTGCCCGCGCTCGGGGGAATGGAGGGTGGCAGCAATCGCGACGCGCGCCAGGTTGAGAAAATTCTCATCCCCCAGCGTGTGCATCTTTGCCATCAGCAACTGGCGCATCTGGCCGCGCAGGGGCTGGTCGGGCTGGTACGCCACGTCCTGTTCGGCGGTGACCCGGGCCCACAATTGGTTGAGGATCTCGGCAAACAATTCCTCTTTGCTCGGGAAGTGGTTGTACACCGTGCGCTTTGACACGTCCGCCGTCGCGGCAATCTTGTCCATGCTGGTGATGTCGAAACCGTTGGCGCGGAATTCGGCAATGGCAGCCTGGATGATGGCTTCGCGTTTTCGATCGGTCAGGCGCTTTGGAGCTGTCATAAGTACGCTTCGGCAGGAAGAGAGAAGAATTACACTCAGCAGTTTACTTGTGATCGGCTTTGATGCAACCTTGAAACTACACCGTGCAGTGTAATGTTGTGTTAATCCTGCGCTGGTAAAAAATAGATCTCTGGCTGATGCGTGCATGCTTGGCCATTCATCCCGGTTCACCGAGCCAACACGCAATCGTTTGCGCTCGTTCTGGAGTTTTTTATGGCCATCTCTGATTCAGACACGGTTCGCGAACCTGAATCTTCCCGTCAGGTCGAAGGGCTCTTTCGCAACCATGCCCCCGTCCAGCGCGAAGGCCTGCGCAAGATGCTGCGCATCATGTGGAACATGATCTTCCACAAACCGCGCAACACCCGCCCAGCCGCCGCGGTGCCGGTGCAGCCGCTGACCCGCGAGGCGCTGATCGCTGCACCCAATCACAGCGTCTACCGCCTTGGCCACTCGACCGTATTGCTGAAAATGCGCAACAAATTCTGGATTACTGATCCGGTGTTCGCCGAACGCGCATCGCCCGTGCAATGGGCCGGGCCCAAGCGCTTTCATCAACCGCCGATCAGCCTCGAAGCACTGCCGCCGATCGAAGCGGTGATCCTCTCCCACGATCATTACGATCACCTGGACTATCAGGCCGTGCTCCGGCTCGCGAGCAAGGCCAACTATTTCCTGGCCCCGCTGGGCGTGGGTGACACACTGATCAAGTGGGGAGTCGATGCCAGCAAGGTGCGACAACTGGACTGGTGGCAAGGTACCGAGGTCGACGGCATCCAGTTCATCGCCACGCCGTCGCAACATTTTTCCGGCCGTGGCCTGTTCGATGGCAACAGTACGCTATGGGCTTCATGGGTGATCATCGACGCCGATACGCGGATCTTTTTCAGCGGCGACAGTGGGTACTTCGATGGCTTCAAGCGCATCGGTGAGCAGCACGGCCCGTTCGACCTGACGCTGATGGAAACCGGCGCCTACAACGTCGAGTGGCCGCATGTGCACATGCAGCCTGAGCAAACCCTGCAGGCGCACATCGACCTCAAAGGGCGCTGGCTGCTGCCGATCCACAACGGTACTTTCGACTTGTCGATGCATGCCTGGTACGAACCGTTCGACCGCATCATGGCACTGGCCTGGGAGCGCAGTGTTTCGATAACCACCCCTCAGATGGGCGAGGCGTTTAACCTGAAGCAACCTTCCCGTGGGGAAGCCTGGTGGTACGAAGTCGAGCAGCCGGTTTACCAGAACCAACAAAGCCCGGGGTAAAAGCTACGGCTTGAAGTGAGTATTCGTACGTGATCTGAGGGACGGTGATGATGCAGTTCTGAACAGTCTCGCCAGGTTGGCGAGTCAGTGAGTTCTGTCACCGGCCCTCCGTCATCGCACGGTTGGTGAGTGTGTAGTCTTCAGGCGAATACCACTTCAATTCGGCCCTCTTTCCTTGAATTGGGGGCTGACTTGATAACGATCTGCACATCTCGCCCGAGTAATAACAGGCAGTCCATCATCTTGGACTCGCTGATGCCACGAAACTTTCCTCGCAGCATTTCCGAAAGCTTAGGCTGTGTCAGCCCTAGAATTTCGGCCGCTTGAATTTGGGTCAAATGCCGGGCCTTGATGATCTCGCCAATCTTCGCCGCCAACTGGGATTTGACCTGCATTTCACTGGCTTCGGGTGTCCCGAGGTCTTCGTAAACGTTGCCGCTGCTTTTTTCAATTTCAATCATTCTTCGATCCTTTTGCGTGAGCCTGCGCCGCCTGGAGTCTCGTTCTGATTAATTCGACGTCGCTCTGCGCCGTTTTAATTCCCGTAGATGACTTTTTTTGAAAGCAGTGCAGTACGTAGATGGCATTGCCAAATCTCACCGTGTAGACCGAACGATAGGTGTTTGTATGGTAATCCTCGATCACCTCAAGAACACCTGCGCCTACAAAGCCCTTAAGGGGTTTAGCATCCGGATGTTTGGCACCTCTCTGTGCCAGATCCAGTGCGTGACCGAAAACATCTTGAACATCGGCAGGCATCTGCATCAGGTCTTTTTTGCTATTGCCTACCCACAGGAGCGACTTCCTTGTGCTCATATAAAAATATACCTATATTGAGATATTCGTCAATGCTGATCGCTCACTCAACCATCGCATAATCCGCCCGACCCACAGGATTGGGCGTCGACCCGCGCACATTCATTCCCCGACCCGGAGCAAAACCCGGGAAGAACGCCAACCCTTCCGACTCAAACCGATAGGCCAACGCCAGCCGCGTGACATCCAGCACCGGCTGCTGATTCTCGAATCGTTGAATGGCCTCCACCGACACCCCGGACTCCCGGGACAACTCTTCGATACTCCAATCCAGCATGGCCCGGGCCTGGGCGCAGTGGGCGGGGGTGAATTGGAAAAGGGCGATGCGTTCCAGGGTGATTTTGATCGCTTGAGAGGCCATGGTGTTCTCCGGGCTCGAGAGTGCTGTTTTTGATCTACTGTGTTTTTGTACAGTTGTTTTGCGCCCGGATCAAATTCATTTTTCGTTTTTTACACTTTCGGCTCATTCGGCCAGACGAACGGCGGACACCCCGAGAAGCAACAGAACCCGCAAAGATTATTGCTTCCCGATCGACCCTCCGGAGCGCCAGGTTAGACAAGACTGATTACTTCTCAGCCAGCCCCGGCGCTTCCCGAATAATGAAGTGGTCCAGGTTCTCGATGTTCGCAGTGAAAACCCCGAACGTCTGCTCGGGGTTTTTCTTGCTCGTTACCTGCTTCAATTCCGGCGTGACCCCGTAGAAGAAACAATACAGTTCTTTATCGCTGTCGATCGCGTGCTTGATCTCTTGCAGAAATACTTTGCGCTTGCGGTAGTTCTCGATCAATTTCTTGCTCAGGTAAACGTTGACCGAATAGGGCTTCTTCTTCGCCTCGTCCGCTTGCTTGAACCAGACCTTCTGTTCGAAATCGATGCGAAAGCTCTGGGTGTAATCCTTGATCTCCTTGATCTTGCCCCAGTAGATCAAGCCCTGATTGTCCTGCAGGTATTCGACCTTCTTGAAGAACGAGCCATAAGGCGCGGTGTGCTCGCCAATCTTGAGCGGTGTGCGCTTGAGCAGTTCCTTGTCGCCGAAGTTAGAGACAAAACACTCCACCGGGTGCGCGAAGACCGTGGTCTTGTCCGGTGCCGAATCGTTGGTTGGGTGTTCGCCATGGTCAGCGGCCGAAGGTGCTTTCGCAGCGTCGCGCACTGCATCCGGAGCCAACGCCGGGCTCGGCGGTTTACGCACGTACTGCCGCCGAGTGAGTAACAGCTCGGATGGGAAATGTTCCTCCCGACTGTCATCTCCTTCCACCCCGTCTACCCCTGGCGCCGCCGACTTGAGACTGACGTAAGGGCAATCTGCGACATGGCGGGTGCCGGGTGTGTTCTTGAAATGCGGGGTGCGAACGTAGTTCACGTTTTTGGCGTTGAACGTCGTCAACACATTCGCCGCATCAAATGCCGCCCGGCAAGCGTCGTTCGGGCACTGGAAGTGTTCCTTGGCGGAATCGAACGCCATCGTCTCGTCGAAATTCAAATCGCGCACGTCATAGATCGACAGCTTGGTGTCGAGGCTGAGGCAGTAGGCGAGGTCGAATTTCATGGTGGGCTCAGGTCCTTGCAGCCGCGAGCTTGCTCGCAATGGTTGCTAACGATAACGCATAACACCTGACACCTTGCGGCGTTCTCGGCTTTCGTCGCAACCCTGCCCACCGGTGTTCAACCCTGGCGGATATCCACCAACCGGGGTTTGGCAATCGACAGGTAATCCTGCGTATCGAGCACCATTGATGCATCCAGCCGACCGGCGTTGAAGGCGATTTCGCCGTAGCCCGTGGTCAGGGACGGGTCGACGATCAACTGAATCCGCTCATCGAAGGTAAACGGAGGGATGGCGCCGATCCTGCACCCGGTCAGTTGCATGGCCGTTTGCGCGTTGACCAGCTCGGCTTTTTTCCCGCCCAGGGCCGCGCCGACTTTCTTCATATCGAGCCTCTGATCCCCTGGCAGTATCACCAAGGCATAGGGTTCGGCCTGACCCTTTAGCGCGCAGAGCATGGCTTTGGCGCCTTGGCCGGGTTCGGTGCCACGCAGTTCGGCGACCCGCGCCGACTGCCCCTCGGCATCGTGCATCAACACCCGATAGGTGGCGGCGTGGGCATCGAGTAGCGCCACCAGGCGATCAAACATGTTCTGCATGGGCTTTCCTCAGATTTTCAGCAACAGGTCGTAGGACAGTTTGCTGATCAGCATCACCAGCAACACCAGAAACAGCGCCCGGACAAAAGGCACGCCTTTACGCACCGCCAGCCAGGTGCCGGTCAACGCGCCCAGGATGTTGAAGGCCGCCATGGGGAGGGCGATCAGGTACAGCACGTTACCTGTCGGGATGAAGAACATCAGCGCCGCCACGTTGGTCGCGATGTTCACCAGCTTGGCCGACGCCGAGGCGTGCAGGAAGTCGAAGGCGAAGCAGCGGATAAACAGGAAGATCAGAAATGAACCGGTGCCGGGGCCGAACAGCCCGTCGTAGAAACCGATGGCACCGCCGATGACGACCGCCAGCCACTTCTGCCGGACACCGATGTGCGCGGGGGCGTGCAGGGCGCCGAAATCCTTTTTGCAGAAGGTGTATATCGCCATCACCACGATCAATACCAGCACCATCGGGCGCATCACCGACTGGGGCACGAACGATACCGTGGCCGCGCCGAAGAAGGCCATGACAAAGGCCGCGCAGGCGGCTGGAATCACCAGACCCCAGTTGATCACCACCTTGCGCACGAAGGACCTGGCCGCGAACGCGGTCCCGAACGCGGCCGCGACCTTGTTGGTCCCCAGCAGCGCTGCCGGTGGGGCGGCAGGCAGCACGTTGAACAACGCGGGAATCTGGATCAGACCGCCGCCGCCCACCGCCGCATCAATCAGGCCGGCGGCGAAGGCGAACACACAAAGAACGACAATATCGACCATTAACATCAGGCTCTTGCGATGAAGGGTTGTTGGGGGTTCAGCGCCAGCACACGGGCCGGGTCGTTGACCCCGAAAACGCGCAGCAGCCAGCGGTCGCGTCCGTCGTAGCGTGGGGTAAAACCTTCCCTGGCATGCAGGGTTTGCTGGTTCTTGAAGATCAGCATGTCCCCCGCTTGCAGCAGGACGGGGCTTACGACATCGGGGTGATTGGCGGCGGCTTCGAACAGCTGCAGGGCCAGGTTCGCGATGGCGCCGGTGGCGGTGACACTGGCTTTGTTGTAACGGCAAAACAGCTCGCCGGTTGCGCTTTTGTACAGCAGGGGCACCTGTTCCAGCACATTGCCTGGCTTGCCGAAGGACACCGGTCGGCGAATGTCGAACTGCGGTTGTGACAAGGCTGTTTCAACCCAGGCGGGTAACATCGCCAGCACCTCGCTAATGGCAACGATGCGGGTCGGCACATCCAGCTCGCAGCGCAGACCGGTCAGGCACAGGTACTCCGGACAGGCCGACAACGCTGAGACCGGTTCGCAGGTCAAGGGCAGGTGCGGGTTGTCGACGTGCATGCACAGGTCCATGCGCGACCCGTAAGAGCTCTTTTCGGCTTCACACTGTCGCTTGGGCGACACGTGGCGGAACACCGTGTCGTCGTTTTCACCTTCGTAGGCCACCGGATGGGTTTGCAGGGTCTGCAGCACCGCCAGGATCGCGCCGGCCACTAGCGGCAGTTGCTCGATACCCGGCGCCATGTCGTAAGGGGTGGCGGGCAGGTGTGAGTCCAGGGGCAGCCCCCTGACGATCATTGCCTCCTCGGGGGCCTTGGGAAAGTTACGCAAGCGCTCGATTTTTTCACTGCAAAGGACGCTCTCAAGCAACTGCCCCAAGGCTGGCATGTGACGGATACCGGAGAGGCTGTCGGTCACGGCCAGGGAGGCCAGGCCGGCGCGAAGCGCTTGCTGCTCCTGGAACGAGATATGAATCTGCGGTATCGCCTGTCGGGTTGAACTCGCTGAGTGACTGGGCCGCCAGTCACGAATCTGTTCCCCCAAAGAGGTGGTTGATGCCCCGATTATTTTTTCCATCTTTGTCATGTCCGTTTGCTCCTGTTTGCCTACATCCCTGTAAGTGAAAGCGAAGGTTAACGGACCGGCCTTTTTTGTGTTGCAATGCCACGTTGCGATAACTGCAATGAGGTGATCAATGGCTCTGGATCAGCTGTGGGCGCTCGAAGCCTTCGTGACCGTAGCGCGCAAGCGCAGCTTCATCGCGGCGGCACGCGTGCTGGGGCGCTCCCCCAGTGCGGTGACCCGCGCCGTTCAAGGCCTGGAGGAAGGTGCCGGGGCCAAGTTGTTTAATCGCTCCTCCAGCGCCGTAAGCCTGACCGAGGCGGGTGAACGCTTGCTGCCCCATGCCTGCAAAATGCTGGATGTGCAACGTGAGGCGGATGAAGACCTGGCCGGTCTCAGCGGCATGGCGAGCGGCTGGGTGCGTTTTTCCGCCCCGGAGTTCCTCGGCCACGGCGTTTTGCCGCAATTGATCGCGCAGTACGCCGAGCGTTACCCGGACGTGAACGTCGACGTGATCTTTACCGATGAGACCCTCGACCCGGCCAGGAGCAAGCTGGACTTCTCGATTCGCGGCGCGTTTGCGCAATCCAGTGACCTGATCGGCTATCCACTCTGGCGTTACTCGCGTCATCTGTACGCCAGCCCCGGCTACCTGCAGCGGCGCGGGACGCCTGAGACCATTGACGGGCTGGAGGCCCACGCGCTGATCCTGCACACGGCGCCGCGCATCCTCAAGGAATGGAATTTTCGCAGTGAGCAGCAGGCCATCAGCGTTCGGGTTCATCCACGGTTTCGTTTCAGTTCGGGCGTTGCGGTGTTCCAGGCCGCCCTGGCGGGCATCGGCATCGCCCGCCTGGCGGACTGGCTGGCGGAGCCCGAAGTGCAAGCGGGGCGCCTGCGCCGGGTCTGCCCCGAGTACCGGCTCACCTCCAGCAACGGTGACAACCCGCAGATGCACGCGGTATACCCGGCCGGGAACTTGCCACTGCGGGTGAAGGCGCTACTGGAGGTGATTCGAGCCTTTGGTGACAGTCTTGAGCGCAAGCATTTACCTTAAGCCGCGAACCTTTTGATTGAGCACAATCAGGCCCTGAGGGCCGGGAAACCTACCGGGTGTCATCCTGCTGACCGTGCTGGACGATGTTCGTTGGTTGGCACGCACTGCCCGGCAGATTCCTCCAACAGATTGCGATTGTCGTTCGCAGAGGAAACAATGCAACGGCCAATTCGGCAACGCGTCTCAAGGAGGATTCATCGCAATGAAGCACGGCTGGCTTTACTTCAACACCATATCCCTGGTGTCATCCATCTTAACAATCACTGCTTACTTCGTGCCTGACGGTGCATCAGGAGTGCTCGCACTACTGTCCCGTGATGTTCCGTTATGGGTGCTTTTCATGGTGCTGGCGGCGGTCTCGATCATTTTGAGCCTGGTGTTCCGACTGAACAGGAAAGATGAGAAGCACCTGTATCAACAATTACTCGATCGGAATGAAATCTTAACTCTTGAGCGGGATCGGCAGGCTGCGGATTGTCAAACTGCTCAGCAGTTGCTCGTGAAATACCAAGGACAGGGGCATCTGGCGGAACGTCTTGACGATTACACAAGGCTCGAAAATCAGATTTTGAGTCACCTCAAAGGGGGATTGTCAAAAAGTGGCGAACAGCTCGCGGAGTTGACCGGTCGTGATCTGAATGACGTCATGCTCGCTTTACACGCTTTGGGTGAGCGCGTGGTCGGCGGAATAGGTTCTTATCGGCTTCGCTGATTGGATTGATAGATCAATGCAAATGGCTGAAGAGCAGCCACAAGCCTGTGCCGAACCTTCTCACATGCCACCCCGTACGCCCTCGCAGATTTATGTCTCTGCCCTGCGCAGAGAGGTGAAGCAGGAGGTTCGGGTGTTGGAAAGACAGATTCAGCAAGGCTGACTTTTCGGCCGACTCATTGTCGACCGCCGCATTCAACTGTTTTCCGGAACCAATCTGACTTCAACCCGGTGACCCAGCGCACGTGCGGCGCTCGCCAAAGTCGCGAGCGTCATCCCAGCATCATTCTGATCCAGCGCACGATCCACAGCGGTACGACTGGTGTGCATTCGCAGGGCCAGCGTCTTTTTGCTGACTTTCTGAGAGGCCATCGCTTGGGCAATCTGCCAGGCGATGACGCGCTTGAGGGCAGCGGCGGAGACCTCTTCGAGCATCCCTTGTTCTGCGAGGAAATCGTCAAAATTGGAGCCGATAGGATCGGTCATGGTGTTGTTGCTCCTCATAATCTTGCTTTACGAAGTCTCGCGGTATTCATATCGGCGGCCGGCATTTTCTGACTTTTTTTGATGAACCCATGAAGCAGAACCATTTCGCTGCCTACGACGGTGAATATGACACGAGCTATAGTGTCTGACAGCTCCGAACGTACCTCCCAAAGCCCGGCCCGGCATCAAGCTTACGAACAACCGGCATTCCTATAGGCCAACCTATTTGAACCGTTTTGATATCCGTGCCGACGATTCGTCTGGAGTCCCTATCAAGGTCAGCCAGCCATTCTCGAACAGGCTCGTTACCGGCCTCTGTGCGAAAAAAGCGCACGGATAATACGAGGGGGATTCCATTCATATGTTGAGGGTACCAAAAAAGGTGCATGGCGCAAGCCGTTGGGCAATCACATGAGAGCTTGATAGTTCATCAAACGGCCGCTTATTTCACGACCTGATCAGATACAAGAAATGTCCGTATTCGGAAGTCTGGGCAGACGCGTTCATAAACGCTTGCGCCGTCCTGTTCGGGGTCTGGTAGGGCATTCAGACCGCAGATGATTGCTGCATGGGCAGGAGGCGAGGGTATTCATGGCGGGCTCGGTTCCATTGTAGGAGCGAGCTAGCTCGCGAAAAGCTTAAGAACGCCACTGGGTAACTGGTTTGCGCGTGATAGTTCACGACGCTTGCTTGATCAGTTCACTGAGTAGCCTACTCAGGGCAACGTCGTAGTCAGAACCTTGAGACGCCATTTTTGACAGACGGTCTGCTCGACGCCTTGCCTTTGGAGAAGCATCGACTTGGGCTGCCATTACCTAATGCTATTGAGGTGCATATGAGTGAACTTGTGCAAGTAAACATGCACGAAGCGAAATCCCAACTATCTCAACTCGCCGAACGTGCATGGCATGGCGACAAGATTGTGGTTACCAAGGCAGGCAAGCCTTATGTGGATCTGCTGCCTCATATCGATACACCTCGGGCGCGTAAGCCTGGGCGGTTGAAGGGGAAAATTCGAATGTCTGCCGATTTCGATAAGACCCCTGAGGACATCATTGATGGATTTGAGGGCAGCCTATGAGGCGCTTGTTGCTGGATACCCACGTGTTTCTTTGGTGGCTGTCCGACGATCCGGCACTGGGCACTGATATTGCCAACCCTGTGGCAGCCCCCTGTGCGGGAGGGCTTGCGCGAAAGGGGCAGTGAATAAACCTACCCCTTAACCGGCGCTTTATCTGTCGGTCTGCGGCCCTTGGCAGCAACAATTTTGTATTCGCCGGCGTCGGCCTCTTTCGCTGCTCGTGCTATCCGGCCGTCATTGCGAAGGCGGTTGTAAATTGAGGTTTTCTTGACCGTGGGGCGAGCGGTTTCGGCAGGCACTGCCTTTCCCGGGGCTGCGGACACGAAAGCACCCGGTTCCATCGCAAACCGCTCTGCCAACGCGTACGCCATCTTGTGACTGATGGGCCGATCCCCACTGAGTACCTTGGAGACTGCCGTTTTGTCACCAATTTCAGGCAGGTCCGAACCGGTGAGCTGCGCATTCCACGCCATCCGGCCACCCAGTCCACCAACATCCGGCCACCCGTTCCACGCTCATCCGGCCAGGCAGTCGGAGCGCAGCGACGCAGGTTTGCATTGTTAGTCTGAAGTCCCTGTCGTCG
>NZ_JZRI01000106.1:0-5813 GCF_000952175.1 Pseudomonas sp. ES3-33
AGATGTGTATAAGAGACAGTCCTCAAGCCGCACCCCGACCCCCAACAACCGCACCGGCTTGCCGCCACGATTGAACGCCTGGGTCAGCAGCAGCTGATAACTCCCCAGATCCCGCCCTGCCCCGGCCTGCTCCAGCGTGGTCTGGGTGAAATCGTGGAATTTCACTTTGACGAACGGCTTGCCCGGCCGATAGCTGCTGTCGATCCGCGCCATGCGCCCGGCCAGCGTCTCCAGCAATTCGGGGAGCTTGTCCAGGCAACTCAGCAGGTCCGGCAAGTCCACGTCGTAGGTGTTTTCGACACTGATCGACTGACGCCGACTGTCATTGTGCACCAGGCGATCATCGATCCCACGGGCCAGGCTCCACAATCGCTCACCAAAACTGCCGAATTCGCGGACCAGCGCCAACTTTTCCCACTCACGTAAATGCGAGCAATCGACAATCCCAAGGCGCCCCAGCTTGTCCGCAGTCACCTTGCCCACCCCGTGCAATTTACTCACTGGCAAGCCACTGACAAAGTCCTCGACCTGATCCGGAGTGATGACAAACAGCCCGTTGGGTTTCTTCCAGTCACTGGCGATCTTGGCCAGGAACTTGTTGGGCGCCACGCCGGCCGAGACCGTGATGTGCAACTGGTTGGAGACCCGCCGGCGGATTTCCTGGGCGACCCGGGTCGCGCTGCCACCAAAATGCGAGCTGTCCGACACATCCAGATAGGCCTCATCCAGGGACAGTGGCTCGATCAGGTCGGTGTAGTCACGAAAGATCGTGTGAATTTCCTTCGAGGCTTCTCTATAGGCGTCCATGCGCGGCTTGACGATCGTCAGGTCCGGGCACAGCTTCAGCGCGTGCCCCGAGGACATGGCCGAGCGTACTCCATAGGCGCGCGCCTCATAGTTGCAGGTCGCGATCACCCCTCGCCGATCCGCTGAGCCGCCCACGGCAAGAGGTTTACCGGCCAGGCGCGGGTCGTCACGCATCTCGATGGCGGCGTAGAAGCAGTCACAATCGACGTGGATGATCTTTCGCTGGGTCATGTAGAAGCGACGTTCATTGTGCGAAAAAGGTTTTTAGCGAGTCAGATCAACAGTATCTCATCGACACCTGTATATAGCACCAGTAGTAGGCATGTTCTTTTTCAAGGGTCGGAAAAAAGATGAATTTGTTTTTTCAATCGAAAACCTACTACCAATAGAGCTGTAACCCTTGCCACGCCTGCGCTGCAGCCATTTCAGCCACCGAGGTTTTGCGCTAAGCGATTGAACAGGAAGAGTTTTCTTCGTGAATGGCGGTTGACAGCCCCGCCATCCTCTGTAGAATGCCGACACACAGACGCGGGATGGAGCAGTCTGGTAGCTCGTCGGGCTCATAACCCGAAGGTCGTCGGTTCAAATCCGGCTCCCGCAACCAAACATCAAAAAAGGCTACTCGAAAGAGTGGCCTTTTTTGTGCCTGTCGAAAAAGTCCTTTCGCAACAATGATCTGTCACCTTGTGACGGGCCGATTGGTTTCACTCCAGCCTTGAGTTAGGTCTATGCTGGTCCGAGGCGTTTACCGCACAGGCCCATGGCGTGCCTTCACCTGTTGAGGGTGAGTGGCGTTAATATTTGTGATTATTTTTTTCTACAGGGATTGGTAACTTGGCTGGATACCCCCATCCTGTCGCGCACAATCCAAGAGGTGATTGATGCGCGCCAATTCGTCTGATCCACAAGACTCCGTCACAGCGACACAACCGATCAAGCCCGGGCGTTTGCGCCTGCTGGACCTGATCAGCAAGTACCGCCAGCCAATCGGCCTGGCAGTGACCTTGTTGCTGTTCGCCATCGCGCTGATTGCCTGTCGTCATCTGTTGAGCGAACTGGATCTGGACGCTCTGCACGACTCGATTCTCCAGGTACCAAAACCTGCCTTGCTGGGTGCACTGGCGGCGACGGTGGTCGGCTTTATCATTCTGTTGGGCTACGAATGGTCGGCCAGCCGTTATGCCGGCGTGACGCTGGCACCGCGAATTCTCGCCCTGGGTGGCTTCACCGCATTTGCGATCGGCAATGCCATCGGCCTGTCGATGCTCTCTGGCGGCTCGGTGCGCTACCGTCTATATGCACGGCATGGCCTGGGTGCCACGGAAGTGGCGCGCATGACCCTGTTCGCCAGCCTCTCGCTGGGCTGCGCCCTGCCGCCCCTTGCGGCCCTGGCAACCCTCAGCGACCTGCCCGCTGCCGCGACTGCCCTGGGCTTGTCCGAGATTTGGCTGGGCGCGGTGTCCGTGGCAGTGTTGCTACTGTTCAGCGTCCTGGCCATCGGCATTTACCGCCGCCGCCTGCCCGAACAACCTTATGCGGACAACCTGCTGGTCAAGGCCGGGCGCCGCACCTTGCGTCTGCCGGGGCGGCGCCTGACGTTCCTGCAATTGATCATCACCGCACTGGATGTCGCCGCGGCCGCTACCGTGCTGTACCTGCTGTTGCCAGAAGCGCCGCCCTTCGGCGCCTTCCTGTTGGTCTACCTGCTGGCGCTGGCTGCCGGGGTGCTCAGCCATGTGCCCGGCGGGGTCGGCGTATTCGAAGCAATCCTGCTGGCCGCCTTCGCCGACAAGCTTGGCGCTGCACCGCTGGCGGCCGCACTGCTGCTGTATCGGCTGATTTATGTGGTGTTGCCATTGCTGGTCGCTTGCGTGTTCCTGCTGATCAACGAAGGACAGCGCCTGTTTCAATCCCGTCAGTCCCTGCGCGCAGCCTCCGGCCTGGCTGCGCCGATCCTGGCGGTGCTGGTGTTCCTGTCCGGCGTGGTGCTGCTGTTTTCCGGTGTGACGCCGGAAATCGACACCCGCCTGGAGCACATCGGCTTTCTGATCCCCCATCGCCTGGTCGACGCTTCGCACTTCGGCGCCAGCCTGATCGGCGTGCTCTGCCTGCTGCTCGCCCAGGGCCTGCGGCGGCGCCTGTCGGCCGCCTGGATGCTGACCACCATTCTGTTGCTCGTAGGCGCCCTGCTCTCCCTGCTCAAGGGCTTTGACTGGGAAGAAGCCTGCCTGTTGACCCTGACCGCCAGCCTGCTTGGCGTATTCCGTCGTTCGTTCTATCGGCCGAGCCGCCTGACCGAGCTGCCGTTCTCGCCGCTGTATCTGGTGTCGAGCCTGTGCGTGCTGGGTGCATCCATCTGGCTGCTGCTGTTTGCCTACCAGGATGTGCCTTACAGCCATCAACTCTGGTGGCAGTTCACCCTTGACGCTGACGCTCCCCGGGGCCTGCGCTCGCTACTCGGCGCCGCCGTACTGCTGGTGGTGGTGTCGCTGACCTGGCTGCTGCGCACCGCACGCCCGGTCATCCACCTGCCGACGCCTGACGAGCTGGACCGGGCGGTAAAGATCCTCATGGCTTCCGCTCAACCGGACGGTGGCCTCGCCCTGACGGGTGACAAGGCGCTGCTGTTCCACCCCGACGAGCAGGCTTTCTTGATGTACGCCCGCCGTGGCCGCAGCCTGGTGGCCTTGTACGACCCTATTGGACCGGCCCAGCAACGGGCCGAAATGATCTGGCAGTTCCGCGACCTGTGCGACATTCACCACGCCCGCCCTGTGTTCTATCAGGTACGCGCCGAAAACCTGCCGTACTACATGGACATCGGCCTGACCGCGATCAAGCTGGGCGAGGAAGCCCGGGTCGATCTGCAGCACTTCGACCTGGAAGCCAAGGGCAAGGAGATGAAGGACCTGCGCTACACCTGGAACCGTGGCACCCGCGACGGCCTGTCGCTGGAGATCTTCGAACCGGGACAGGCGCCGATGGATGAGCTCAAGGTGATCTCCGATGCCTGGCTGACCGGCAAGAACGTTCGCGAAAAAGGCTTCTCCCTCGGCCGTTTCAGCGAGGACTACCTCAAGCATTTCCGCATCGCGGTGATCCGCTTCGAAGGCCGCCCGGTGGCATTCGCCAATCTGCTCGAGACATTCGGCCACGACCTGGCCAGCCTCGACCTGATGCGAGCGCACCCGGAAGCGCCAAAGCTGACCATGGAATTCATGATGGTCGGCCTGATTCAACATTATAAGAGTCACGGATACGCGCGCTTCAGCCTGGGCATGGTGCCGCTGTCGGGGCTGCAACCCCGTCGCGGCGCACCATTGACCCAGCGCCTGGGCTCGATGGTTTTCCGCCGTGGTGAGCAGCTCTACAACTTCCAAGGCTTGCGCCGCTTCAAAGACAAGTTCCAGCCTGACTGGGAACCCCGTTATATGGCCGTGCCCGCCGGACTCGATCCGCTGGTAGCCCTGGCCGACACTGCCGCCCTGATTGCGGGCGGCTTGACTGGATTGGTGAAACGCTGATGATTCAACGCTCCCTGCGGTATGTACTGGCCACACTGGTAGTGCTGGCCCTGATTCTCGGTGGCGGTTACTGGTACCTCAAGCGCCCGGCCCCGGAACCGACCCTCGAATCGTTCAAGCCAGCCGACGGCACGGCGATGACCCGGGTCACTCCCGGCACCTCGCCCCGCGCCCAGGTGCTGGTCGCAGTGAATGAGGACCAAAAGCTCAGTGACAAGCAATTGCTGACCCTGAGCCGTACCGGCTCGGCGCAGATCGTCCAGGTGATCCTGCCTAAAGACTGCCTGCTGCAAAGCCGCGCGTTGCAATCGGGCCTGCGCGAGCTCCACGGTCCGGCAACGCTGGTCAGCGGCATCGGTCCCGGCGCGGTGCTGGCCTGGCGCTGGTTGTCCGAACAGAAAGACGACAAGGCGCAGGCCGTCTCCGTGGACCTGGCCCTGGAAAAACCCGGCTGCACCCACCTGCTGCCAAAAAGCGCAGCGCACGGTCGCTGGCTGGCAGCCTGGAACGATAACCCGGACGACACCAGCGCCGGCTTCGTACGTGACCAGCCGAATGCCGAAACCAGCATCAGCGACTACGACATCAACCTGCCGCAGGTCCTGAACAACGAGCTGCGCAAGATCCTGGTCGGCGGCGACAAGGCCGCTGGCGGCTTGCAGATACCGGTCGTCGAAGTGCCGGCAGGCCAGGCCAACGACACCGTCACCCTGTTCCTCTCCGGTGACGGCGGCTGGCGAGACCTGGACCGTGACGTAGCGGGTGAAATGGCGAAAATCGGTTACCCGGTGGTCGGCATCGACACCCTGCGCTACTACTGGCAGCACAAAAGCCCTGAGCAAAGCGCGCTGGACCTGGCTGAGCTGATGCAGCACTACCGGCAGAAATGGGGCACCAAGCGCTTCGTCCTGACCGGCTACTCATTTGGCGCCGATGTGCTGCCCGCGATCTACAACCGCCTGGAGCCCGCCGAGCAGCAACGCGTCGACGCAATCATCCTGCTGGCCTTCGCCCGCACCGGTAGCTTCGAGATCGAAGTCGAGGGGTGGCTGGGCAACGCCGGCAAGGAAGCCGCCACGGGCCCGGAGATGGCTAAGTTGCCAGCGCCGAAAGTGGTCTGCATCTACGGTGAAGAGGAGGCCGATGAAAGCGGCTGCACCGACAAGACGGCCGTGGGGGAGGCGTTGAAATTGCCGGGCGGGCATCACTTTGACGAGAACTATCCGAAACTGGCTCAGCAGCTGGTGGACGTGATCGAGAAGCGCCAGAGCAAGGACAAGGTGGCTGAGGAGTAATCCAGCCCCCACAAAAAACCCCCCGCCACTTCACAGTGGCGGGGGCTTTTTTATTTGCACTGTCTCGTCCTGAATAAGGTTTACACCTTCTGGCTTCTTATCAGGAAGGTGCAATGAATACGGGCGAAAAACGTAGCCAGAGAGATTACACGCTGACTTTTAAATTGTCGGTTGTCGACCAAGTCGA
>NZ_JZRI01000107.1:0-3255 GCF_000952175.1 Pseudomonas sp. ES3-33
GAATATACACATTTGAAGGCCAGCGAAAAATATCACTTTTTTCACGTATGTCGCTAGGAATGATTACTTCAGAAAAATACGTATCAATAGCTTCATTAATTTTTACTATTCTGCCCACATCATAGTAAATAGAAGCGATTGAATCCAAATCATTTATTGTGAACTTTACAAGAGCTACATCCATAGCCAAATCGAAAGCTGCAAAAACCTCATCATCATTATTCAAAAAAGAAGCATGAAAAACATTCCATGCCTTTTGCAACAGAGCAATATCTTCTTCATGTTTTATCTTAGACTCCAAGGTCTGGACTAGATTCTGCAATGACTCATCATCAGCATAACCTTTTTTAACCAAATCTATGATTGCAACATCAAACTCATCACAGGCTCCAAAACCGTATGATTCAAGATATTCTATCTTTGAATCTATCACTGCTTGTGCCGCTAACTCTTCTGGTGTCGGTTCATCACCGGGCAAACGATAGCCTGACAAATTGCCCTCATAATTCAATACGAAATCAATATCTACGACTGCTGATTTCCCACCATATATTGAGAGTATAGCGAGGGGCAATATCTTATAAGCCTGCTGTTTTATTTGTTCCTGACAGCCATTAAGCCGATCATGAAGAAGCCCCGCAAAGTAATCAACCTTCTTCAACAATCGCACATTATTTATTTTCAGTTTAGCAACATTACCGGAAACGATCTTGCGTGTTTCATCCGACGAATTAAAAACCAAAGAAACAGATTCTTGCACTGACGGACTGAAAACAACTTCGTAATCGAAAACCTTTTCACTATAGGTAAAAAACTCATCATCAGGTTTCAAAGAACCTTCATTAAGAATAAGAATTACAGAGCAATTCTTTTTTTCAATCAAATTTGAAACCAACCCCAAAACATCCCGAGCGGCTAGGGAGTTACCACGACGCTCGAAATCATCAATACATACAATTGTTTCTGTCACCAGTGAATATTGAATTGAATCAATAACCCCACCAAAACTTCCAACAAATGGAATTTTAGCTTCTCTGCCATGGCCGAAATTTCTTCTCAGCCATCCAACCCCATCGCTGAAATCAAGCTTCTTCAAATTCTCTACAACAGAATCTTTACTGGTAACATCACCAGCCTTTTTGCTGGGAACTGTATTCTCAAAAATTGAACGTTTTAAGTCCGCCAATGAGTTAATTCCAAACAGTGAAACATAGGAATAATTAGCGTGAGCAAAATCAGCTCTATACTTTTCAATTACCGAATTCCAGAGAAAGGTTTTACCCGTGCCCCACTCTCCTTTCAGAACAATTGCAGAACCCATTTTTTTGACTGAAAAATCATGAAGTGCTTTTTCTACCTGAATAATTGACACCAGAATAATGCTCCTTTAAAAATTTACACACTTCAAAGCAAACCTGAATGAATTTAATTTTCGATCAGGGCAGGTGAACTTTCATCCTCAATTGAAATCACTGATTCGCTAGAGTTATTCGCCCTACCTAAGCACCACAAAGACTTGGAGTCAGATTCTCGTATACTTGAATAGAAAACGATATCGTAAGAAGAAACCTTCTTCGTCAATTTGGGCAGTCGGATAGTATTACCAAAAAAATCAATTTTAGGTGAATTTGTAATCGTAACCTCTGTGTGTTCTTCCGAGCAGAAAACATTTATGGCCTTGCTTTCCGCTTCGTCAATACGAGCGGAAAAGATATATTCGCCATAATCAAGCTTACGAATTACATCACCTTTCAATAGTTGAGCATACAACTCTATATAGCGTTCATCTTTCACTGTCAAATCAAGAGTTTTCAATTTTAACGACTTAGAAATTTTTGCGGCGATGATTCTAGACAACTCAGCTATTTCCACTATTCTTTTCAAGCGGTTGAACAGTTCGGTAAAATCCGAATGCGTTCCATCCCAAAGACGCATGGGATGCCCATTCAGCACAATTTCAATAGAGACTTTAGACTTCGGATATTTCACAACGAAGTCATATGCTCTTTTAATCCGACGATAATGTCTCAGATTATTGATCGACTGCCCGAGCCATCCAGCAACGTCGAACGTATACGTTGCGTCCACCTTGTAGCGGTCATGAATAAAATAGCGATAAGTAAAAAATCCATCTAACGCAGATCCTTCAATGTCAAATTGTTTTGACCCCTTCCCCATAAATGATTCAGTAGCAGCAAGCTCGAATTCCGCATCATCACTGACAAAATAGATGCACGTTTCTAGTCGTCGTTTACTGGGAGTGAGCGTAAGAGTTCCACCTACGATGACATCATTAAGATGTTCGAATAGTTTTGAACCTACGAATTTGAAATCATTTGTAGGGATGTGGATACTCTCCCCTACCTCAATCATTTTCTGCCAAGCGAGATCAGCAGAAATGTTAGCATCATCATCATTAAAAACCATCTGAATTGGCGGTGCAGGGCTGGTGACTGGGACCAATTCATGCACAACAGAATCGCTCGTGGCGGTGACGACAACCTTAAAATTTGGATCGATACTGTTTATTGTTTGTTCATAGCCTTCTACGACTGCAGAGACATCGAAATTTGCCGGACTGCCTGCCTTTGTAATCAGGGAGATGGTTGCTTCAAGAATCCCCGCACGAATTTCAGATTTGGCTTCGAATGGTGCCATTGGCACTACACCGACCCATCCAGACACATAGACTTGATGGCGGGCCTTCATTTCTTTTAAATGAGCTACTGTGTGAAATGTCTCTTCGTTGTCGATCAGCTTGGAGCACGAATAGCAAAGCCAGATACCGTTATCGAAATGTTTTCTCTGGGCTTTCGTTTGGGTTGCGTCATACCGCTTAGCACCCGGCCCACTCGCAGCCGCACAGATGTGTGCAGCGACACCAATGCTATTTTTCCTGTCACCAGCATCTGTTGAGCCAACGGTGAAGACATGGCAACGCGAACAGAGGTTCGCCGCTCTCACAAGCAGCTCGATCTTAGTCACATCAGAAAAATCGTCACGGGTGCTCACGCTGGCTCCATCGTCAACAACTTTTGGTACTTTAGTCTTCCGTGGGGCCATCGGTCGTAACTCGCAATCGCGTAGATGGAATCGTGTACAGGCGTTTTAACATCGAACGCTGGGGCACACCAAGAAATGGTGCCGTGATCGACACCCGGAGACGACCACAACCCAAGGCAGAATTGGGCTACGCTTGGCTTAAATGGATCACCTCGCCCACAGAATCCTCTAACCTTTGAAGGGTCTTTATAG
>NZ_JZRI01000108.1:0-26267 GCF_000952175.1 Pseudomonas sp. ES3-33
CCTTTGTAATCAGGGAGATGGTTGCTTCAAGAATCTCCGCACGAATTTCAGATTTGGCTTCGAATGGTGCCATTGGCACTACACCGACCCATCCAGACACATAGACTTGATGGCGGGCCTTCATTTCCTTCAAATGAGCTACTGTGTGAAATGTCTCTTCGTTGTCGATCAGCTTGGAGCACGAATAGCAAAGCCAGATACCGTTATCGAAATGTCTTCTCTGGGCTTTCGTTTGGCTCGCGTCAAACCGCTTGGCACTCGGCCCACTCGCAGCCGCACAAATGTGTGCAGCGACACCAATGCTATTTTTCCTGTCACCAGCATCTGTGGAGCCAATCGTGAAGACATGGCAACGCGAACAGAGGTTCGCCGCTCTCACAAGCAGCTCAATCTTAGTCACATCAGAAAAGTCGTCGCGGGTGCTTACGCTGATTCCTTCTTCAACAACCTTTGGTGCTCTGTTCTTCCGTGGTGCCATCGTTCATAACTCGCTATCGTATGAGCGGAATCCTGTACAGGCGTTTTAACATCGAACGCTCAAGCACACCAAGTAATGGTGCTGGGATTGCCGCCCGGATACGACCACTACCCTCGACCGATTTGGACTGAGCTGGATTGTGAGGGACAACCTCGGCCACGAAATTTTCCTTTGTATAACCTATATCCGAAGACGTCGGCCCGACCCCACGTTTCCTGGCGCTGTCGCGCAGGTATTTGCATGATCTGGCGAGCGGTGGCGACGAGCCCAAACACTGATCATCGTTCCCGAGAATGCAGGTGATCCCTGTGGAAGCGGGCTTGCTCGCTCCCACATTAGCCCGAGAATACCTCTGCGCCCCCCACAAAGTTCCACCTCCAAAACCATGACCAATTGGTCAGGTATTTTTTCCGGCGATTGGCCATCTCTTCTGAACTTTTGAAAAAGCGCTCGGGTCGTACCCAGTAACCACGCCTGGGACGGCCGTTTCAAAACGCCTCTTAACATCGACGGTACGGCTCCATGCCCAGGATGGATTTTCAAGTTTTTCAGGAGCATTTCCAATGGAGTTGAAGACCATGAAGACCAGCATCGCCAAATCCTCGTCTACTCACCTGCGCGGTCTGAAAATGGCTGCACTGGCAATCGGCACCAGCTTCGTTCTGGCCGGTTGCGCAGGCAATCCGCCGACCGAGCAGTTCGCCGTGACTGAATCGGCCGTCAATAGCGCCGTCAGCGCCGGCGGTACCGAATTCGCAGCCGTGGAAATGAAATCGGCTCAGGACAAACTCAAGCAGGCCGAGCTGGCCATGCATGACAAGAAGTACGCCGAAGCCAAGGTTCTGGCTGAACAAGCCGAGTGGGACGCCCGTGTAGCGGAACGCAAAGCGCAGGCAATGAAGGCCGAACAGGCAGTCAAGGACTCTCAGAAAGGTGTTCAGGAATTGCGTCAGGAAAGCCAGCGCACCGTGCAGTAAGCGCGCATCCAGACCCCAGACCTGAAGCTCTAATCGATAGAAAGGACGACTTATTATGCGTAAACAATTGATGATCCCCGCTCTCCTGGCCGCAAGCGTTGCACTGGCAGCCTGCTCCACTCCGCCTAACGCGAACCTGGAAAACGCCCGCACCAACTACACCGGCCTGCAAACCAACCCGCAGGCCAGTAAAGTAGCGGCGCTGGAAACCAAGGAAGCCAGTGACTACCTGGACAAGGCAGACAAGGCTTACCTGAACAAGGAAGACGAGTCGAAAGTCGATCAGCTGGCTTACCTGACCAACCAGCGCGTCGAAGTGGCGAAGCAGACCATCGCCCTGCGCACCGCCGAAGCCAACTTGAAAAACGCTTCGGCCCAACGTGCCCAGGCTCGTCTGGATGCCCGTGACGCGCAGATCAAGCAGCTGCAGGACAGCCTGAACGCCAAGCAGACCGATCGCGGTACGCTGGTGACCTTCGGTGACGTGCTGTTCGCCACCGACCGTGCCGACCTGAAATCCAGCGGCCTGGTCAACATCAACAAACTGGCTCAGTTCCTCCAGGAAAACCCGGACCGTAAAGTGATCGTCGAAGGCTACACCGACAGCACCGGTACCGCGTCGCATAACCAGTCGCTGTCCGAGCGCCGTGCGGCTTCCGTGCGCACTGCCCTGGTGAAAATGGGCGTTGATCCAGCGCGCATCGTTGCTCAGGGTTATGGCAAGGAATACCCGGTTGCCGAAAACGGCAACGCTTCGGGCCGTGCCATGAACCGTCGTGTTGAAGTGACCATTTCCAATGACAACCAGCCGGTCATGCCGCGCTCGGCCGTCAGCGCTAACTAAGCTTTACGCAGTGACACAAAAGCCCCGCCTGATCTGATCAGGCGGGGCTTTTTGTTGAAGATCAAAAGATCAAAAGATCGCAGCCTGCGGCAGCTCCTACGGGGTTGTTGCAGCTGGCGAGGGCGTCAGGGTTCGAGCTTTTGCGGAGTTTCCCCGCCCACACAACGCACTGCCTTCTTCTTGTTGTCTACCAGCACGCCGGTCAGGCCTTTCTGCTCGGTGTCGAACATGACCAGCACGCCATCGATGCACTGGGCCACTTGCGCGGCCGGCTGCAGGGAAATCTTGTAGTCTTCGCCGGGCACGGTCTTGAGCATGGTGAACTCGCTCAGCAGCAGTGCATCCTCGGGTTTGGCAAAGTGCAGGTAGCCGTACCACCACAGGGCACCCACAGTGCCGAGGATGCTGCAGATACCGGTGATGATCAGCGGGATGGCGTTACGTTCTTCACTCATTACGGACTCTCTGGTGGTTCATCTTCAGAATTCGGGGGCGCCGGGTAATTCGGGATTTCGCCCAAGCGGCGCAGGCCGTCGAAATGTTGCGGATCGTCAAGGTAGCGCAGCATTACCTTGCGCCAGACCGGGTCGGCAAAGGTCTGCACATGCCCACCCCGGGTCAGTTGCAGCACCCGCGGCGGCGGCGCAGCTTGATACAGACGGATGCCGTTGGAAAGAGGCACGATCGGATCGTCGATGCTGTGGTAAATCAATTTGGGCACGCCATCGAGCTGCGCCATGGAGTTGATCGCGCTGTCGCCGTCCGGCACCAGCCAGGACAACGGCACCTGCAAGGGCCAGGTCAGCCAGGAACTGCTCAGGGCAAAACGCCCGACGCTGCGGTAGCTGGCCGGCACACCGTCGAGCACAAACGCCTTGAGCTGCTTCTGGCGCTCCGGATGCTGGACCAGGTAATGCACCGCCATTGAACCACCGAGGCTCTGCCCTAAAAGGATCAACGGCTTACCCTGGACCTCAGGCGCCTGGTCAAGCCATTTGAAGGCGGCGTCGATGTCCTGGTAGATCGCCGGCAGGCTCGGTTCGCCTTCGGAAAGGCCATAGCCGCGATAGTCCAGCAGCAATACCTGGTAACCCTCTTGCGGTAACCACCAGCTGCCTCCGAGGTGCATGGGCAAATTGCCGCCATTGCCGTGCAGATGGAGCACCGTGCCCTTGACCTCGACGCCTTGCTTCGCCGGAAGCCACCAGGCATTCAGCTTGAGGCCATCGGCAGTGACCAGGGTGACTTCACGGTAGTCGAGCTTGGCTTTTGCCGGGGTGAACAGTTGACCGGGCTCAGGGTAGAACAGCAGCGAGCTGCAACCGCCGAGGGTCAGGAGAAGGCAGAGGATGCCGAGGATTCTCATCCGTTGAAGTCCCGCGTAACAAAGAAGTGTGGAATTCATCACCGATCTTGTGGGAGCAAGGCTTGCCCGCGATAGCGTTGTGTCAGTAGACCACAGCGCTGAATGTCAGATGGTCATCGCGGGCAAGCCTTGCTCCCACAGGAGCGGGTGGTGTTCTCAGAGAATGTTGGAATAATCCGCTTCAATCCGGTCCAGGCTCAAGTGATTGAGGAAGTTGGAGAAGCACATCCAGGCAGACAACGCGTTCATGTCACGGAACTGCTCCGGCAGATATTTTGGCGGCACCACCAGCCCTTCATCCACCAGCTGACGCAACGTGCGCATGTCTTCCAGGGTGGTCTTGCCGCAGAACAGCAGCGGCACCTGCTCAAGCTTGCCTTTACGCACGGCCAACTGAATGTAGTTGTAAACCATGATAAAGCCCTTGAGATAGGACAAGTCTTTGGTGAATGGCAGGCCGGTCGGCACCGAGCCGCGGAAGACCCGGCTGGCGTTGCCGTAGCTTTCGGCCATTTCGAAGCCTTGCTCGCGGAAAAACTCGAATACCTGCAGGAAGTCGGCACCCTCCTCCACCATGTGGATGGCACGAGTGCGGTTGGTCAGTTTGCGCAGGCGACTCGGGTAGGAGGCGAAGGTGATGATCTCCATCAGAATCGCCAGGCCTTCCTGGGTCACGGTCGATGACGGCGGGCCCTTGGAGAGGAAGGTGCAGATCGGCTGGTTCAGGCCATTGAGGGTGGTGCCGACATGCACCAGCCCTTCATGGACTTCCAGCGCGCGCACGTCGCGCTCGTTGAACATCGCATCGGTGCGGATCTTAATGTAATCCGCGCCGGCCGCCGCGTCCGCGACAATGCCATCGGACTCGAACACCCTGATGGTTTCCTCGGCCTCGCCGAACACTTTGCTCAGGCGGGTTTGCAGCAGGTTCACAGCGTCCTTGGCGGTTAGGATTTTAGGCTCGTCCTTGAGATCGCCACGACCGTCGATGTTGTTCAGGTAGTCCGACAGCATCAAGCCAAGGTCGGACAAGGTCGGGTCGCCGGCGTGAAACGCATCGGAGGCAGCGCCATAGAGCTCCTGGGAAATTAACCCGAAGTCCTCGGTACCGCGGGCTTCCAGCATGCGCACCACCATGCGGTATTCCTTGCACATGCGCCGCATGATCTGGCCGACCGGGTTGAACTGGCCCAGCTGCCGGGTGATGTCGCGTTCGATGTTCTGGAATTCCAGTTTCACTTTGCTGGAGTCGAAAGACAGCGGCCGATTGAGGTAGTAATCACGGTCTACCGCCGGCATCTCCTTGCCCTTGGCCTTGAGGAAACCCTTGCGGATGCCCTCGTCCCACTTCACCGCGTCGAGGACGCGAATCGGTGTCTGCGCCAGCACAATTCGATCGGACAAAATGCGTATCGTCTGCTGGTAATCGTCCACCCGAAACTCCTGTAGTAAAACCGTTAGTGCTGGGTTTATTTAGCGTTGGCCAAGCGCTGGTAGCGCACGGCTTCGACAAACACGTCGGAGTTGGCCGGGTTGTCGAGGTAGGCAAACACCTCGGGCATGCTGTTGTTGATCAGTACGCCATCACCATCATCCGTCTGGAAGCCCTGGCCGTTGAGGGTTTTCTGCCCCATGGCCTGGCTTATCTGATCCAGGTCGAGGTTGTAGACCACCAGTTCGCGCTCCTCGTTGAGTTCAAAGCCGGCGATGAGGAAGTGGCCGCCAAATTGTGCCGGCACCTTCGCCGACAGGTACCAGCGATCGCCATGGCGGGACACTGTAAACGGATAGGCCTCGCGCGCCTTGGGCCTGGCCTTGAAGTAGCTGACCGCCTGGTAACGATTGTTGCCGATGCGCGTCAGCTCCAGGTTCATGGGTTCGCCCCAGGCATTGGTGCTGGTCCATTTGCCCAACAGCCCCTTGGGCGCGGGATCACTCTGGGGCAAAGGCTCCTTGAAGGACACCAGGCAGCCACTGAGCAACAGAAACGACAAGGCGATCACAACGACACGCCAGGTTTTCATTCAATACTCCCTATGAAATCACACCACCGAGCCCCGGGGGCGCGCTTTACACCGACGCCAACACCAGGTGCATGTAACGGTTGAGGATACCGAGCATTTCAGCCTCTGCGTCAGGCTCGGCAGCGTTCAGCAGGCCCTGATATTCCATCCGTCCGATAATCGCCGTCAACACCTTGGCGTCCTGTTGTGGCTCGCGGGACCCCAATACCTGAAACAGCTGACAGCTGCCCTGCAGCAGAATCTGCTGATGCGAGCGCACCAGTTCCGCCAGCCGCGGGTTCAGCAGTGCCTCTTGGCGGAACGCCTGTTCGGCCATCAGGTGCTCGCGACGATTGACCAGTTGGCGATGCACATAGTCTGCCATCAGGCGCGCAATATCGTCGGCCAGTTGCGAGCGCGACTCCGGGCTGCCGTCGCCACTGACCACCATCTCGCGCAGCAGCCCCTCGTTGTTCACCCACAGTTTGCCCATGAAAGCCGCGCTGCGTTCCACGTACTGGGCGAAGGTATCGGTGAGCAGGTCATCGATGTCCTTGAAATAGTAGGTCGTCGCCGACAATGGCACGGCCGCTTCGGCAGCCACTGCGCGATGACGTACGGCCCGCACTCCATCACGCACCACAATGCGCATCGCTGCATCGAGAATGTCCTGTCGACGCTGTTCGCTGCCCTGTCGGCTGGCCTTGCGACCCTGGTACTGAACGCTTTCAGCAACCGCAGTGGCGATACCCGCTGCACCTTCTTGAGCCATTGCACGATTCACGACAGGTCTTTCCTCTCAGATGAAAGCAATAAATTGATACGTTTGTACCAGACAGGCAATAAAAAGCCGCCCTGGTAGGCGGCTTTTTGATTAAAACACTTACGCTTGCGGCCGCATGTGCGGGAACAGGATCACGTCGCGGATGGACGGGGAGTTGGTCAGCAGCATCACCAGGCGGTCGATGCCGATACCTTCACCCGCCGTTGGCGGCATGCCGTACTCCAGCGCACGAACGAAGTCGGCGTCGTAGTGCATGGCTTCGTCGTCGCCGGCGTCCTTGTCGGCCACCTGCGCCATGAAACGCTCGGCCTGGTCTTCCGCATCGTTCAACTCGGAGTAGGCGTTGGCGATTTCACGGCCACCGATGAACAGCTCAAAACGGTCAGTGACGTTCGGGTTGTCGTCGTTGCGACGGGCCAGCGGCGACACTTCGAACGGGTATTGGGTAATGAAGTGCGGCTGCTCCAGCTTGTGCTCGACCAACTCTTCGAAAATCATCACCTGCAGTTTGCCCAGGCCTTCGAAGCCCAACACCTTGGCGCCGGCTTTCTTGGCGATGGCACGGGCCTTGTCGATGTCGTTCAGGTCGTCTGCAGTCAGCTCAGGGTTGTACTTGAGGATCGAGTCGAACACGGACAGGCGCGCGAACGGCTCGCCGAAGTGGAACACCTTGTCGCCATAAGGCACGTCGGTACTGCCCAGGACCAGCTGTGCCAGTTCGCGGAACAGTTCTTCGGTCAGGTCCATGTTGTCTTCGTAGTCGGCGTACGCCTGGTAGAACTCCAACATGGTGAATTCAGGGTTGTGACGGGTCGAGACGCCTTCGTTACGGAAGTTGCGGTTGATCTCGAAGACCTTCTCGAAACCGCCAACCACCAGACGCTTGAGGTACAGTTCCGGCGCAATGCGCAGGTACATGTCCATGTCGAGGGCGTTGTGGTGGGTTTCGAACGGTTTGGCCGCCGCGCCGCCCGGGATGGTCTGCAGCATCGGCGTTTCGACTTCGAGGAAGTCGCGCTTCATCAGGAAGCTGCGGATGTGGGCGATGACTTGCGAGCGAATGCGGAACGTCTGGCGCACGTCTTCGTTGACGATCAGGTCAACGTAGCGCTGACGGTAGCGCGACTCGGTGTCGGTCAGGCCGTGGTGCTTGTCCGGCAGCGGGCGCAGGGACTTGGTCAGCAGGCGCACGTTGGTCATTTCGACGTACAGGTCGCCCTTGCCGGAACGCGCCAGGGTGCCTTCGGCGGCAATGATGTCGCCCAGATCCCAGGTCTTGACCGCGGCCAGGGTGTCTTCAGACAAGGTTTTGCGGTTGACGTAGACCTGGATGCGCCCGGACATGTCCTGGATCACCATGAACGAGCCACGGTTGAGCATGATGCGACCGGCAACCTTGACCGGAATTGCAGCCTCTGCGAGCTCTTCCTTGGTCTTGTCCGCGTACTGTTTCTGCAAGTCTTCGCAGTAGTTGTCGCGGCGGAAGTCATTCGGGAAGGCATTGCCCTTGGCGCGCTCGGCAGCCAGCTTTTCCTTGCGCAGGGCGATCAGGGAGTTTTCTTCCTGTTGCAGGGCTTGCGGGTCGAGTTCTAGGTCGCTCATGTCTTTAAGTATTCCATCAGGTTCATTGTCCACAGCCTGCGGCTTGGGATCGCGGGCAAGTCGGATCGCCGCACCGCCGCTCCCGGAGGAGCCGCGTTTTTTCAGGCGATCCCGTATTGCACGTGTTACAGGCCTTGTTTCAGGCTCGCTACCAGGTATTCGTCGATGTCGCCGTCGAGCACCTTGTCGCAGTCGCTGCGCTCGATGTTAGTGCGCAAATCCTTGATTCGCGACGCATCCAGAACGTAGGAGCGAATCTGGTGACCCCAGCCGATGTCCGACTTGGTGTCTTCCAGGGCTTGCGAGGCAGCGTTGCGTTTCTGCACTTCCTGCTCGTACAAGCGCGCCCGCAGCATTTTCATCGCGGTGTCTTTGTTCGCGTGCTGGGAACGTTCGTTCTGGCAGCTGACCACGGTGTTGGACGGTACGTGGGTAATACGTACGGCCGAGTCGGTGGTGTTTACGTGCTGACCACCGGCACCGGAGGAGCGGTAGGTATCGATGCGCAGGTCCGACGGGTTGATGTCGATTTCGATGTTGTCATCGATTTCCGGCGAAACGAAAACGGCCGAGAACGAGGTGTGGCGACGGTTGCCGGAGTCGAAAGGACTCTTGCGCACCAGGCGATGCACGCCGATTTCGGTACGCAGCCAGCCAAAGGCGTATTCGCCCTTGATATGCACGGTTGCGCCCTTGATCCCGGCGACTTCACCGGCGGACAGCTCCATGATGGTCGCGTCGAAACCGCGTTTGTCAGCCCAACGCAGGTACATGCGCAGCAGGATGTTGGCCCAGTCCTGGGCCTCGGTACCACCCGAGCCGGCCTGGATGTCCAGGTAGGCGTTGTTGGCATCCATCTCACCGCTGAACATGCGGCGGAATTCGAGTTTTTCCAGGGACTCGCGCAGGCGCTCGACTTCGGCGGCAACGTCATCGACGGCGGCCTGGTCTTCTTCCTCGGCGGACATCAGCAGCAGGTCCTTGGCATCAGCCAGGCCCGAGTGCATCTCGTCGAGGGTTTCTACGATCTGCGCCAGCAGGGAGCGCTCGCGCCCCAGTTCCTGGGCGTAGGCAGGGTTGTTCCAGACACTCGGATCTTCAAGCTCGCGATTGACTTCGGTCAGACGCTCATGCTTTTGATCGTAGTCAAAGATACCCCCGAATAGTTTCGGAGCGCTCGGACAGGTCCTTGATGCTGTTAAGGATCGGGTTGATTTCCATGGCGGGCGGCACTCGTTGGCGAACTTTTGAAAGCCGGCGAGTATACCGTAATCAGGCTGTCACGGCAGCCCGCCTGGCGGCTTTAAGGGTGAATGATTTGCCCTGCTTGTCCCAGTGGGAGCGGGCTTGGTCCCACATTACGAGATACCCACCTGATTGCGCCCATTGTGCTTGGCCTGGTACAGCCCCTTGTCCGCCGCCAGGATCAGTTGCCGGCAGTCGCTGCCGTGCTCCGGCGTGATGGTCGACAAGCCGATGCTGATGGTCAGGCTGGAGCCTTCGGCCGGTGCGATGTGCGGGATTTTCAGGGCCGCAACGGTCTGGCGCAGTTTTTCCGCGACCAACCGGGCACCGCCAGGGGAGGTGTTGGGCAGCACCAGGGCAAACTCCTCGCCACCGTAGCGGGCCGGCAGGTCGGACGGCCGGGAGCTTGCATCGCGGATCGCCAGGGCGACCTTGCACAGGGCCTCGTCGCCTTCGAGGTGGCCGAAGTTGTCGTTGTAGGACTTGAAGTAGTCGACGTCGATCATCAGCAACGACAACTGGGTCTGGTCACGCACCGACCTTCTCCATTCCAGCTCCAGGTACTCATCGAAATGCCGGCGGTTGGAAAGCCCCGTCAGGCCATCGGAGTTCATCAGGCGTTGCAGCACCAGATTGGTGTCGAGCAACTGCTGCTGGCTCACGCGCAATGCCCGATAAGCCGCGTCCCGCTGCAGCAGGGTCATGTAGGACCGCGAGTGGTAACGAATGCGCGCCACCAGCTCGATATTGTCCGGCAGCTTGACCAGATAATCATTGGCGCCGGCGGCAAACGCCGCGCTCTTGATCAACGGGTCTTCCTTGGTCGACAGGACGATGATCGGAATGTCCTTGGTCGCCGGGTGATTGCGGTACTCACGCACCAGGCTCAGGCCATCGAGGCCGGGCATCACCAGGTCCTGCAGGATGACGGTCGGTTTGATGCGCATCGCCTGGGCAATGGCCTGGTGCGGGTCGGCACAAAAGTGGAAGTCGATGTTTTCTTCGTGCGACAAGCCGCGTCGCACTGCCTCGCCGATCATCGCCTGATCATCCACCAGCAACACCATGGCGGCGTTTTCATCGGTCTTGAAGTCGTCGAGCTGTAAATCATTCATGTGCGATCACCTGAGTACTGCCTGGGCCCGGAATGCGGATGAAGGTCTTCATTTGGTGAAAATCTCCAGCAATCGGGGCGCTATCTTTTCCAGCGAACGAATTTCTACCGCCGCGTCGATGGCTGCAGCCGCCTTGGGCATGCCGTACACCGCACTGCTTTGCTGGTCCTGCGCGATCGTCAGGTAGCCCTGCTGACGCATGAGTTTAAGCCCCAGTGCGCCATCGCGCCCCATGCCTGTAAGCAAAACCCCGACCGCATCGCCATTCCAGTGACTGGCCACGCTTTCGAAAAACACATCGATCGAGGGCCGATAGATCTCGTTGACCGGTTCGGCGGTATACGCCAGGGTGCCGTTCTTCAACAAGCGAATATGATGGTTGGTGCCGGCCAACAGCACCGTGCCGCTTTGCGGTGGCTCGCCCTCCTGGGCCAGGCGCACATTGAGGCCGCTGGCACTGCTGAGCCACTCGGCCATGCCGGCGGCGAACACCTGGTCGACATGCTGGACCAGCACGATGGCCGCCGAAAAATCCCGCGGCAGGCCCTTGAGCAGCACTTCCAGCGCCGCGGGCCCGCCAGCGGAAGAACCTATGGCGATCAGCCGCTGGCGCGACCCGGAGGTGCGCAACGTGTTGGGGGCCGGGCGCTCGCGGTTGCCCTTGTCGCCAATCAGCCAGCCGATGTTGATGATCTTGCGCAGCAAAGGCGCAGCGGCCTCCTGGGCGTTTCCGGCCCCGAGCGCCGGGGTGTCGACGACGTCAAGCGCGCCGTGTCCCATGGCCTCGAACACCCGATGCACATTCTGCTGGCGGTCGACGGTGACGATCACGATGGCGCAGGGAGTCTCGGCCATGATCCGGCGAGTGGCCTCGACGCCATCCATGACCGGCATGATCAGGTCCATCAGGATCAGGTCCGGCGTCTGCTCGGCACAGCGCTGCACTGCCTCGGCGCCATTGCTGGCGACCCAGATCACCTGGTGCGTCGGATCGAAGGCCACGGCGCGGCGCAGGGCCTCTACCGCCATGGGCATGTCGTTGACGATTGCGATTTTCATGCCCGTGCTCCTCCGATGAGCTCAACCACTGCATCAAGCAGGGCATCGTCATGAAAACTGGCTTTGGCTAGATAATAGTCGGCGCCAGCGTCCAGTCCACGACGGCGATCCTCTTCGCGATCCTTGTAGGAAACCACCATCACCGGCAGCGATTGCAGGCGGTTGTCGCGCCGCAACAAAGACACCAGCTCGATGCCGTCCATGCGCGGCATGTCAATGTCAGTAATCAGCAGATCGAAATCCTCCGAGCGCAGGGCATTCCAGCCATCCATGCCATCGACCGCGACGGCGACATCGTAACCACGATTGAGCAACAACTTGCGCTGCAATTCGCGCACGGTCAGGGAGTCGTCGACCACCAGGATACGCTTGCGAGCGGCCTCCACGACCTGATTACCCTGGCGCGCGATCCGCTCCAGGCGCCCGGTATTGAGCAGTTTGTCCACGGATCGCAGCATGTCTTCGACGTCGACGATCAGTACTACCGAACCGTCATCGAGCAGGGCTCCGGCGGAAATATCCTGCACTTTTCCCAGGCGTTCATCCAGCGGCAAGACTACCAGCGTCCGCTCGCCGATGAACCGCTCCACGGCCACCCCATAAATGGCCTCGCGCTCACGGATCACCACGACCTTTAGCGTCTCCTGGCCGCCCTGGCTGGCAGGGCGCTGCAACAGTTGGCTGGCCGCCACCAGGCCGACGTGCCGGCCTTCGTACCAGAAGTGCTGGCGACCCTCGACCTGTACGATGTCCGCGGGCTCGAGGTCGCACATGCGCTCGATGTGCGCCAGCGGAAAGGCATACGCCTCGTCACCGACTTCCACCACCAGGCTACGCACCACGGACAACGTCAGCGGCACTTCAAGATGGAAATGACTGCCCTCGCCCGCCGTCTGCTCCAGCACCACCGCGCCGTGTAACTGGCGGACCATGTGCTGCACCGCGTCCAGGCCGACACCACGACCGGAGACTTCGGTAACCTTGTCGCGCAGGCTGAAGCCCGGCAGGAACAGGAACGTCAGCAGCTCCTCTTCGCTCAACTGCGCGGCGGTCTCGGCCGGGGACAGATGGCGCTCGATGATGCTGCGCCGGACTTTCTCCAGATCCACGCCGCTACCGTCATCGCCGAGCTCCAGCACCAGCAGGCCGGCCTGGTGCGAGGCGCGCAGGCGGATCAAACCTTCAGCGGGCTTACCCGCCAGCACGCGCTGCTCGGGGGTTTCGATGCCATGGTCGACAGCGTTGCGCAACAGGTGCGTCAGCGGCGCTTCGAGCTTTTCCAGCACATCACGGTCGACCTGGGTCTTCTCCCCTTCGATCTCCAGACGCACCTGTTTGCCCAGGCTGCGACCAAGGTCGCGGACCATCCGCGCCTGTCCGGCAAGTACATCGGCGAACGGGCGCATGCGACAGGCCAGCGCGGTGTCGTACAACACCTGGGCGCGCTGGCTGGCCTGCCAGGCAAACTCGTCCAGTTCGGCGTTTTTCTCCACCAGCAGTTGCTGGGATTCGGCCAGGAGCCGACGAGCATCGTCGAGGGCTTCCTGGGCTTCCAGGCTCAAGCCCTGATCCTTGAGAATCGCATTGAGGTTTTCCAGGGCGCGCAAGCCGTTGCCCTGCACGCGCTTGAGGCGCTGCATGGTGGCCAGGTGCGGCTTCAGGCGCAGGGTTTCCACCAGGGACTTGCTCGACAGGTCGAGCAGGCTGTTCAAGCGTTCCGCCGTGACCCGCAGGACCCGCTCGCCGGTATCGGTGGTGCGGCGGTTTTTCACCGGGGGTTCGGCGGGAGCAACAGGCAGTGGCTCGATCACCGGAACCGGGACCTCGATCACCGGCGCCAGCGCTTCGGGTTCCGGCTCGGCCATGAACGGCGCAATGGGCGTGCTGATCGGGGACGCGAGCGCCATGGGATCGAGCAACAGCCCCATCAGCGCGACGTAAGCTTGGATGTCCGCAATGCCCGGTGCGTTATCGGGCGTGGCGATGCGCATCAACAGGTCAGTGCCTTGCAGCAAGGCGTCGATGTGCTCGGGGCGCAAGTACAGGCGGCCTTCCTGGGCGCTGACCAGGCAGTCTTCCATCACGTGCGCCACGCTGACCCCGGCATCGACGCCGACGATCCGCGCCGCGCCCTTGAGCGAGTGGGCGGCGCGCATGCACGACTCCAGGTGATCAGCCTGGGTCGGGTCGCGTTCAAGTGCCAGCAAGCCGGTGCTCAGTACCTGGGTCTGGGCTTCGGCCTCCAGGCTGAACAGTTCCAGCAGCGAGGCATCGCGCATCTGTTCGGGGGTCATGTCAGGCTCCGGGTCACCGCAGACAGCAATTGTTCTTCATCCAGCCAACGCAGGCTGCGACCCTTGAACTGCAAGACACCATGGGTGTATTTGCTGCTGGCCTGGGTGCCGGAACGGGACGCCGCTTCCAGGACCCGTTCGTCGATGGCATGGATGCCGTCCACTTCGTCCACCGGCACCACCACCGGCCCACCGTGCGCGGCGATGATCAACATGCGCGGCATGGTGCGCGCGCCGGGGACCGCAACAGCGGCAGTGTCGAGCCCGAGCAACTCCACCAGCGACAGGCACGCCACCAGCGCGCCGCGTACATTCGCCACGCCCAGCAAAGCCCGGGAACGCTGATGCGGCAATGAGTGAATCGCCTGCATCGGAGCCACCTCCACCAGCGTGCGAGTGGCCAGCCCCAGCCATTCTTCGCCGAGGCGAAACATCAGCAGCGAACGTGTTTTGACGTCGCTCTCGACGCTACTGGAAACCTGTCCGCGATCTTCCTGCTGCAGCGCGTAGCGGTCGAGCAAGCGCGTAGCGGCAGCGGAATACACCGCACAATTGCGGCAATGTATATGCTCGCTCAGCAGCGGGCAGGACCTGTCACCGTGGACCCCGATGCGGTTCCAGCAGTCGTCGATGGCCTGGGCATCTGCATGAGTGAAGCTCAAGGTGTCGGAGGCGTTCATCGTTTACGCTCACTGTCAGCGGCGCGCTCGCTGCGCGCGGCGCGGTCCTGCAATCGTCTGGCCCCCGCCGTATCGCCCTGGGATTGCAGCAAGGCCGCCAGGTGCATCAACGCGTCGGGATGTTGCGGTTCAAGGTACAACGCCTTGCGATAGAAACCCTGGGCTTCGAGGGCGCTGCCGGCAATGTCACTGAGCAAACCCAGCCAGTAGAACACCTGCGCCACCGGTTCGTGGCTGCGCAGGTAGCTCTCGCATGCAGCGCGGGCCTCGGCGCTCTTGCCCTCGTTGGCCAGCTCGGCGATGTTCACCAACAAAGCGGCGGCGTCCGACGGCGGTGTTTTTACCGCCCGCGGCGCGGGAGCCACGGTTGCAAAGGGTCGGGGACGCGCTGGCGCCACGTAGTTCACCGGCTGGCGCTGGGCCTGCGGGGTTGGCAGGACGGTTGGCAGGAAAGCCGCAACCGGCTCGGGCGCCGCCTGGCGACTGAACGCAAAGGACTGCGGGATGCCGATCGAGCGCATGCCAAAACGTCCCAGCAGACTGCCTTCGGCGGGGCCAATGAACAGCACGCCGTCGACGTGGGTCAGGCGCTTGAGCACTTCAAAGACCTGTTGCTGGGTCGGCAGGTCGAAATAGATCAGCAGGTTGCGGCAGAACACGAAATCGTAGGCGGGCTCGTTGGCCAGCAGGGCCGGATCGAGCAGATTGCCGACCTGCAGCCGCACCTGGTCCAGGACTCGCTCGTCGAGGCGATAGCCCTCGTCTTCAGCGGTGAAATAGCGCTCGCGAAATTCGATGTCCTGGCCGCGAAACGAATTGTTGCCATACACCGCGCGCCGGGCTTTTTCCACCGACAGTGGGCTGACATCCATGCCCTCGACCTTGAACTGATGCGGCTTGAGGCCGGCGTCGAGCAGCGCCATGGCAATCGAGTACGGCTCCTCGCCCGTTGAGCAAGGCAGGCTGAGAATCCGCAGGGCGCGCAGGTTGTTGATTTGCGCCAGGCGCGTGGCCGCCAGCTTCGCCAGGGTGGCGAAGGATTCCGGGTAACGGAAGAACCAGGTCTCGGGCACGATCACGGCTTCGATCAGCGCCTGCTGCTCGTCCCGCGAGCCCTGCAGGCGGTGCCAGTAGTCGTCGGCGGTCAGCGCATGATTGGCGGTGCTGCGTTGGCGCACGGCGCGCTCGATGATGGCTGGCCCCACCGATGTCACGTCGAGGCCGATGCGTTCCTTGAGGAAGTCGAAAAACCGCTGATCGCTGCTCATGACCGCTCCTCATGCAGCGCCGGGTCCAGAGGCTGGGCCGGAAACAGCAGCGCGCGCACCGAGTCGTCCAGCAGGTCGGCGATCCGTACCCATTGCAGCAAACCCTGGGCATCTTCGCGCACCGGCCCGAGGTACGGCGCCTGGCGATTGTCCAGGCCATATGGCTGGAACTGCGAAGGATGGCAGCGCAGGGTGTCGGTGGCCTGCTCGAGGATCAGCCCGAGCAGTTGCGCCGGCGCGGTCTCATCAGCACGGTAGTGCACCAGCACCAGCCGCGTGCTGGTACGTGCCTGTGCCGGTCGACCGAAGGTCAGCGCGCTGAGATCGATCACCGGCACGACCGCGCCACGATAGGCAAACACTCCGGCCACCCAGGCCGGCGCCTTGGCAATTGGCTTTAGCGGCACGCGCGGCAGTACTTCCGCCACGTCGATCGCTTGTAAGGCATAGCGCTCGTCGCCGATGCGAAACACCAGAAACAAGGACTGCTTTGCCGGCGCCACGGCGGCGCGTCTACTTGCGAGTTCGCTCATCAGACTTTGAATCGCGACACGCCGCCACGCAAGCCCACAGCCACCTGGCTAAGTTCGTCAATGGCGAAACTGGCCTGGCGCAGAGACTCGACTGTCTGGCTGCTGGCATCACCCAGCTGTACCAGCGCATGGTTGATCTGTTCCGCGCCGGTGGCCTGAGCCTGCATGCCTTCGTTGACCATCAGCACCCGCGGCGCCAGCGCCTGGACCTGATGGATGATCTGCGACAGCTGTTCGCCGACCTGCTGGACCTCGGACATGCCGCGGCGCACTTCCTCGGAGAATTTGTCCATGCCCATGACACCCGCCGACACCGCCGACTGGATCTCGCGCACCATTTGCTCGATGTCGTAAGTGGCCACGGCAGTCTGGTCCGCCAGGCGCCGGACTTCGGTGGCGACCACGGCGAACCCGCGGCCGTATTCCCCGGCTTTTTCCGCTTCGATGGCGGCGTTGAGCGACAGCAGGTTGGTCTGGTCGGCCACCTTGACGATGGTCACCACCACCTGATTGATGTTGCCGGCTTTCTCATTGAGGATCGCCAGCTTGGCGTTGACCAGGTCGGCAGCCCCCATCACCGAATGCATGGTGTCTTCCATGCGCGCCAGGCCTTGCTGGCCAGAACCCGCCGCCACCGAGGCCTGGTCGGCGGCGGAGGAGACTTCAGTCATGGTGCGCACCAGGTCCCGCGACGTCGCGGCGATTTCCCGGGAAGTCGCGCCGATCTCGGTGGTGGTGGCCGCCGTTTCGGTGGCCGTGGCCTGCTGCTGCCTGGACGTGGCGGCGATCTCGGTCACCGAAGTCGTCACCTGTACCGACGAGCGCTGGGCTTGCGACACCAGCGCAGTGAGTTCAGTCATCATGTCGTTGAAGCCGGTTTCGACGGCGCCAAACTCATCCTTGCGATCCAGGTTGAGACGGCCGCTGAGGTCACCGGTACGCATGATTTCGAGGATGTTCACAATGCGGTTCATCGGCGCCATGATGGCGCGCATCAACAGCAGGCCGCACAGGCCGGCGGCCAGTACTGCGATCAGCAGCGAGATGCCCATGATGATCTTGGCCGTGAGTACCGCGTTATCGATGGCGATGATGTCCTGGTCGGCCACTGCCTTGTTCTGGCGAATGATGTCATTGAGCTTGACCCGCCCGGCTTTCCAGGCCGGGGTCAATTGCTCGTCGAACAGACGGATCGCCTCGACCTCCTGATTGCGCTTGTGCAAGTCGAGCACTGCGGCAAGGGTTTTCTTGTAGTCCTGGTGCAGTTTTTCGAAGGTGGCGTACTCGATCTTGTCCTCATCCGTGGTGAAAGTGCCCTGGTAGTTGCTCATCTGCTCCAGCAAACGGGCCTCGAAGGCATTGAACTCGGCCTCGTCCGCAGCACTGACACCCTGCCCCTCCTTGAGTCCGAGCATGTGCTGGATATGCAGGTAACTGTCGGACCAGGCGCCGCGAATCATCGAGCTGTAATACACCCCCGGCAACGCATCTTCACGGACGCTGGCCTCACTTTCCTCGATCTTGAGTAGACGGGAATAGGAGACAATGACCATCAGCAGCATGATGGCGATGATTACCGCAAAGCTCGCCAAAATGCGTTGGCGCAACGTCCAGTTCTTCACAGTCAGTCCTCGGAGCCATATCAAATGCTGCCGAGTATAGCTGAGGGCGCTGTTTCATTTATAAGACAGATGCAGACCAATTCTCATCCCGATGAATGAGGAAGGCGGCGTGACTGCAAATGACCACGCCAGCGAGCCAGACCCTACACGACAGCCTGGCGCACCTGCTTTTCCAGTTCAACCTTCAAACCCGGTTCGAGTTTGAGCTGGCGAGCCAGTTCTTCCAGGTAGGATTTCTCCATATAGCTTTCCTCATCCACGAGCATCACGCTGGCGATGTACATCTCGGCCGCCATCTCCGGGGTTCTGGCGGCGCGGGCAACGTCTGCAGGGTCCAGCGGCTTGTTGAGCTCGGCGTGCAACCAGTGCTGCAATTCCTGATCGTTGTCGAGCTTGGTGAATTCGCCTTCGATCAGCTCACGTTCGCGCTCATCGACATGACCATCCGCCTTGGCCGCCGCCACCAGCGCCTTGAGGATCGCCTGGCTGTGTTCCTCAACCTGGGCGGGCGGCACCCGGTCCACGGTTTGCGGTTCCTGCTTCGGTGCCGTGCCCTGCTGGGCCTGCCAGTTGCCATAAGCCTTGTAGGCAATAACACCGAGCGCCGCGAGGCCGCCATAGATGGCGACCTTGCCGCCAACCTTGCGCACCTTCTTGTTACCCATCAACAGACCCATGGCGCCCGCTGCCAGAGCGCCACCACCGGCGCCGGACAGCAGCCCGCCGAGGCCGGACGACTTGCCGGAACCACCGAGCAAACCGCCCAGCCCGCCGCTGGATGACTTGTTGTGGGAACCTCCGGCCTTGTTTTGCAGCAGGTCCTGCCCGGACTTGAGCAATTGATCGAGTAAGCCACGGGTAATCATGTGTGCCTCCAAACATTCGGTCTATGGACAAATAAGGCCATCAGCCTAGAGCGAAAGTGCCCGAAGACCGCCAGAGAGAGTGCTTCGGAATGTTGCGTGCTTACACAGACCGTCCTGCTGACCATCAGAAAAAAAGATATACACTCCAGCTCATCTAAAAATAACGCCCACCGGGTAATTCTTCATGATGACCTTGCGTCAGATCCGTCATTTCATTGCAGTGGCCGAAACCGGCTCGATCTCGGCCGCCGCGCAAACCGCGTTCATTTCCCAGTCAACGCTGACCCTGGCCATCCAGCAATTGGAGCAGGAGATTGGCGTCGGCCTATTCAACCGCCATGCCAAGGGCATGACGCTGACCCATCAGGGGCACCAGTTCCTGCGCCAGGCGCACCTGATCCTGGCAACCGTGGACAACGCCAAGCGCAGCCTGCAACAGAGCACCGACCAGGTCGCCGGGCAGTTGATCATTGGCGTGACCAGCCTCGTCGCCGGCTACTACCTGGCTGATTTGCTCACTCGCTTCCAGCGCGCCTACCCCAACGTGGAACTGCGCGTGATGGAAGACGAACGGCCCTATATCGAGCATCTGCTGGTCAGCGGCGAGATTGATGTCGGCGTTTTGATTCTCTCCAACCTGGAGGATCGCCACGCCTTGCAGACCGAGGTCCTGACCCATTCGCCCCACCGCCTTTGGTTACCGGCCCAGCATCCACTGCTGGAACACGACAGCATCAACCTGGCCGACGTCGCACGCGAGCCGCTGATCCAGCTCAACGTTGACGAAATGGACCGTAACGCCCAGCGCCTGTGGTGCAGCGCCGGCCTGCAACCGCGGATCACCCTGAAAACCGCCTCGACCGAGGCGGTGCGTAGCCTGGTCGCCGCCGGATTGGGGGTTTCGATCCAGCCGGACATGACTTATCGCCCATGGTCGCTGGAGGGCGACATCATTGAAGCCCGCCCCATCGCCGATCTCAGCCAGACCCTGGACGTCGGCCTGGCCTGGCGGCGCGGTACGGCCCGCCCTCCATTGGTCGACCCGTTTCTGACCGTCGCCCGCGAACAACCCCACGGCGGGCGCAAGCCATCTATTTAATCGAACGCCACCTTCAGTATTTAGTATTTGTCGACCTCGGGGCCTCAGACTAGTCTTGTTACATCTATATAAGACGGCCGGGCCCCAGTCGCTGGGAGCACCATGGCCACACAAGAAAAGAGAACCCGAAAAATGGCTGGCGCGCAGACTCCGATCTTCACCGCGTTATTGATCGACGGCGAACTGGTCGCGGGCGAAGGCTTTGTCGAGCCGATTCTCAACCCGGCTACCGGCGAAGTGCTGACCCACATTGCCGAAGCCAGCACCGAGCAGGTCGAAGCCGCCATCCTTGCGGCCCATCGCGCCTTTGGCACCTGGTCGCGTACCACCCCGCAACAGCGCTCGGTGCTGCTCCTTGATATCGCCAACGCCATCGAAAAAAACGCCGACCTGCTGGCCCGCCTGGAATCGCTGAACTGCGGCAAGCCACTGCACCTGGCCCGCCAGGATGACCTCAGCGCGACGGTTGATGTGTTCCGCTTCTTCGCTGGCGCCGTGCGTTGCCAGACCGGCCAACTCAGCGGCGAATACCTGCCGGGCTACACCAGCATGGTGCGACGCGATCCGATCGGCGTCGTGGCGTCGATTGCGCCCTGGAACTACCCGATCATGATGGCCGCGTGGAAAATCGCCCCTGCCCTAGCCGCCGGCAACACCCTGGTATTCAAGCCTTCCGAACACACGCCGCTGTCGATCCTGGCCCTGGCCCCTGCCCTGGCCGAGATCCTGCCGCGCGGCGTGATCAACATCGTATGCGGTGGGGGCGAAGGCGTTGGCAGTCACCTGGTCAGCCACCCCAAAGTGCGCATGGTGTCGCTGACCGGCGATATTGTCACCGGGCAGAAAATACTCCAGGCCGCTTCGAAAACCCTGAAACGCACACACCTGGAACTCGGCGGCAAGGCACCGGTGATCGTCTGCAACGACGCCGATATCCAGGCCGTGGTCGAAGGTGTGCGCACCTATGGCTACTACAACGCCGGGCAGGATTGCACCGCAGCTTGCCGCCTCTATGCACAGGCCGGGATTCACGACCGCCTGGTGGCCGAACTCGGCGCCGCCGTCAGCAGCCTGCGCTTCGCCGGCAAGCGCGATGCCGATAACGAGATTGGGCCGCTGATCAGCACCCGCCAGCGTGATCGCGTGGCCAGTTTTGTCGAACGAGCCCTCGGCCAACCGCATATCGAACGCGTCACCGGCGCGGCCGTGCATTCCGGTGCCGGCTTCTATTACCAGCCAACCCTGCTGGCCGGCTGCAAACAGAGCGATGAAATCGTCCAGCGCGAGGTATTCGGCCCGGTCGTGACCGTGACCCGCTTCGAGGAGCTGGAACAAGCGGTGGATTGGGCCAACGACTCGGAATACGGCCTCGCCTCTTCGGTGTGGACGCAAAATCTCGACAAGGCCATGCAGGTCGCCGCACGCCTGCAATACGGCTGCACCTGGATCAACAGTCATTTCATGCTGGTCAGCGAAATGCCCCATGGCGGCCTGAAGCGTTCGGGCTACGGCAAGGACCTGTCCAGCGATTCGCTTCAGGACTACAGCGTGGTACGGCACATCATGGCTCGCCACGGACAGCATTTATAAAAGCGCACTACGCTAACAATTAGCCGTAAAGGCATTGGCTTGACCCCGTTAAAACTGCCCCGACCATAATTAAAGAAGAGGGAAACCCCATGTTCGTGCACAAGACCGCACTGCTCAGTGCAATCACCACCGCGTTGCTGGCCAGTGCCTCCATCCAGGCCGCCGAACCGCTGAAAGCCGTGGGTGCCGGCGAAGGCCAGCTGGATATCGTGGCCTGGCCCGGCTACATCGAACGGGGCGAAAGCGACAAGGCTTATGACTGGGTGACCGGTTTCGAGAAGGAAACCGGCTGCAAGGTCAACGTGAAAACCGCCGCAACCTCCGATGAAATGGTCAGCCTGATGGCCAAGGGCGGTTACGACCTGGTGACGGCGTCGGGTGATGCGTCGCTGCGCCTGATCGTGGGCAAGCGCGTGCAGCCAATCAACACCGACCTGATCCCGAACTGGAAAAGCCTCGACCCGCGCCTCAAGGATGCGCCGTGGTACGTGGTCAACAAGCAGACCTACGGCACCCCGTATCAGTGGGGCCCGAACGTATTGATGTACAACACCAACGTATTCAAGACCGCGCCTACCAGCTGGAACGTGGTGTTCGACGCGCAAAACCTGCCGGACGGCAAGCCCAACAAGGGTCGCGTGCAGGCCTATGACGGTCCGATCTACATCGCCGATGCGGCGCTGTACCTGAAAACCGCCAAGCCGGAACTCGGCATCCAGAGCCCCTACGAACTCACCGAAACCCAGTACAAGGCAGTGCTCGATCTGCTCCGCGCCCAGCAGCCATTGATCCACCGCTACTGGCACGACACCACCGTGCAGATGAGTGACTTCAAGAACGAAGGCGTGGTCGCGTCCAGCGCCTGGCCCTATCAGGTCAACGGCTTGATGAACGAAAAACAGCCTATCGCCTCCACCATCCCGCAAGAAGGCGCCACGGGCTGGGCCGACACCACCATGTTGCACGCCGAAGCCAAGCACCCCAACTGCGCCTACAAATGGATGGACTGGTCGCTGCAACCGAAGGTCCAGGGCGATGTAGCCGCCTGGTTCGGTTCGTTGCCAGCCGTACCTGCCGCTTGCCAGGGCAGCGAGCTGCTGGGCGCCGAAGGTTGCAAGACCAACGGTTTCGACCAGTTCGAGAAGATCGCTTTCTGGAAAACCCCGCAGGCTGAAGGCGGCAAGTTCGTGCCGTACAGCCGCTGGACCCAGGATTACATCGCGATAATGGGCGGCAGATAACACTCTCTCACGATCAATAGATCGTCCGAACGCGGCCCGAGCCTGCGGCAGCTCCCACGCCGACCGCAGGCACTACAAATATGGCGTCTTCTGCAAGTCCCGTAGGAGCTGCCGCAGGCGCGAGCCGCGTTCGGACGGTTTTTTCGATAACACCACCGATTCAATTTTTATAGAAAGCGCGCCTTTTCGGAGCACCGCACCATGACGCTTGCAGTCCAGTTCACCAACGTTTCCCGTCTATTCGGCGAAGTGAAAGCCGTAGACCGGGTTTCCATCGACATCCAGGACGGCGAGTTCTTCTCCATGCTGGGCCCTTCCGGCTCGGGCAAAACCACCTGTCTGCGCCTGATCGCCGGTTTCGAACAACCGAGCGCAGGCTCCATTCGTATTCATGGCGAAGAAGCCGCCGGGCTGCCGCCGTATCAACGTGACGTCAACACCGTATTTCAGGACTACGCGCTGTTCCCCCACATGAATGTGCGAGACAACGTCGCCTACGGCCTCAAGGTCAAGGGCGTGGGCAAGGCCGAGCGCCTCAAACGTGCTGAAGAAGCCCTCGACATGGTCGCCCTCGGCGGCTATGGCGAACGCAAGCCGGTGCAACTGTCTGGCGGCCAGCGCCAGCGCGTGGCCCTGGCGCGCGCCTTGGTCAATCGACCTCGAGTGTTGCTGCTCGACGAACCCCTGGGTGCCCTCGATCTGAAGTTACGCGAGCAAATGCAAAGCGAGCTGAAGAAGCTGCAACGCCAACTCGGCATTACGTTCATCTTCGTCACCCATGACCAGACCGAAGCCCTGTCGATGTCCGACCGTGTTGCGGTGTTCAATAAAGGACGCATCGAACAGGTCGACACCCCGCGCAACCTGTACATGAAGCCGGCGACCACTTTCGTTGCCGAGTTTGTCGGCACCTCGAACGTGATTCGCGGCGATCTGGCGCAACAGTTGAGCGGCCATCCACAACCATTTTCCATTCGCCCGGAACACGTGCGTTTCGCCGAAGGGCCGCTGGCCAGCCACGAAATCGAAGTCAGTGGCCTGCTCCACGACATTCAATATCAGGGCAGCGCCACGCGTTACGAACTGAAGCTGGAAAACGGCCAGACCCTGAATATCAGCCAGGCCAACAACCAATGGCTGGACACCAGCGCCCAACACCAGACCGGCCAGCGAATCATCGCGCGCTGGGCCAGGGAAGCAATGATCCCGCTGCAAGACCATGCAGTCGGCGGGGTGTGAGATGAACACCTTGGCTATCTCCCAAACCCCGTCGGGTGGCTCGCCGTTGCGCAAGTTTGCCAACCTGCTGTACCGCCGACCCAACCTGTATCTGTCGATGTTGCTGGTGCCGCCGCTGATCTGGTTCGGCGCGATTTACCTCGGCTCGTTGCTGACACTGCTGTGGCAAGGCTTCTACACCTTCGACGACTTCACCATGGCGGTCACCCCCGATCTGACCCTGGCGAACTTCGCTGCGCTGTTCCAGCCGTCGAACTTCGACATCATCATGCGCACCCTGGGCATGGCCATCGTGGTGTCGATTGCCAGCGCCGTCGTGGCCTTCCCGATCGCCTACTACATGGCGCGCTACACCACGGGCAAGACCAAGGCGTTTTTCTACATCGCGGTGATGATGCCGATGTGGGCCAGCTACATCGTCAAGGCCTACGCCTGGACGCTGTTGCTAGCCAAGGGCGGGGTGGCGCAATGGTTCGTCCAGCACCTGGGACTGGAGCCGGTGCTGCAGTTCGTGCTGGGTATTCCCGGCGTCGGCGGCAGCACCTTGTCGACCTCGCACCTGGGCCGCTTCATGGTGTTCGTCTACATCTGGCTGCCGTTCATGATCCTGCCGATCCAGGCGTCCCTGGAAAGGCTGCCGCCTTCGCTGCTGCAAGCCTCCGCCGACCTCGGGGCCAAGCCGCGCCAGACGTTCATGCAGGTGATTCTGCCGTTGTCGATCCCGGGCATTGCCGCCGGTTCAATCTTCACCTTCTCCCTGACCCTGGGCGACTTCATCGTGCCGCAGCTGGTGGGGCCGCCTGGTTACTTCGTCGGCAGCATGGTGTACGCCCAGCAAGGGGCGATCGGCAACATGCCGATGGCCGCCGCCTTCACCCTGGTACCGATCGTGCTGATCGCGATTTACCTGTCTATCGTCAAACGCCTGGGGGCCTTCGATGCACTCTAATTCAGACAAGCAGGGGGAGAAAGCTTCATTAGGCTTAAGAATCGCAGCCTGGGGCGGGTTGGTTTTCCTGCACTTCCCGATCCTGATCATCTTCCTCTACGCCTTCAACACCGAAGAAGCAGCGTTCAGTTTTCCGCCCAAGGGCTTCACCCTGAGGTGGATCGGCGTGGCGTTCTCGCGCCCTGACGTGCTGGAAGCGATCAAGCTGTCACTGCAGATTGCCTCCATTGCGACGCTGATTGCGATGGTGCTCGGCACCCTGGCATCCGCAGCGCTGTACCGGCGGGATTTCTTCGGCAAGCAAGGCATCTCGCTGATGCTGATCCTGCCGATCGCATTGCCGGGAATCATCACCGGGATTGCCTTGCTGGCGACGTTCAAGACGCTGGGGATCGAGCCGGGGATGTTCACCATCATCGTCGGCCACGCGACCTTCTGCGTGGTGATCGTCTACAACAACGTCATCGCCCGCTTGCGCCGTACCTCCCACAGCCTGATCGAAGCCTCAATGGACCTCGGCGCCGATGGCTGGCAAACCTTCCGCTACATCGTCCTGCCGAACCTGGGCTCGGCATTGCTGGCTGGCGGCATGCTCGCGTTTGCCCTGTCGTTCGACGAAATCATCGTGACCACCTTTACCGCCGGCCACGAACGCACCTTGCCGCTGTGGCTGCTCAACCAGCTCAGCCGCCCACGGGACGTGCCGGTGACCAACGTCGTCGCAATGCTGGTGATGATGGTGACCATGCTGCCGATCCTCGGCGCGTATTACCTGACTCGTGGCGGCGAAAGCGTGGCGGGCAGTGGCGGGAAATAATCCCAGGACTGACACAACAATCCCTTGTAGGAGCGAGCTTGCTCGCGATGAACCTGAGGGCGCCGCGTGCATTCAGGCAGCCCTCGTCACGTTGACGTCCATCGCGAGCAAGCTCGCTACTACAAAGGTCCGGTTTGAAAACAAGAATTGCTTCAGAGAGGACAATGCCATGCAAACCAAACTCCTGATCAACGGCCAGTTGATCACTGGCGAAGGCCCCGCCCAAGCCGTGTTCAACCCGTCACTGGGCCGTGTCCTGGTGGAGATCAACGAAGCCAGCGAAGCCCAGGTCGATGCTGCCGTACGGGCCGCCGATGCGGCGTTCGATGGTTGGTCACAGACCCCGCCGAAGGATCGTGCCCTGCTGCTGCTGAAGCTCGCCGACGTCATCGAGGCCCACGGCGAAGAGCTGGCCAAGCTGGAATCGGACAACTGCGGCAAGCCTTACAGCGCCGCTCTGAATGACGAAATCCCGGCGATTGCCGACGTGTTCCGTTTCTTCGCCGGCGCCAGCCGCTGCATGAGCGGTTCGGCTGGCGGTGAATACCTGCCCGGCCACACCTCGATGATCCGCCGCGATCCGGTGGGCGTGATCG
>NZ_JZRI01000109.1:0-45111 GCF_000952175.1 Pseudomonas sp. ES3-33
AGATGTGTATAAGAGACAGACAGAGAAGTAGTCTCGAAGGCCGCCTGCAAAGGCATCTGATCACGCGTGACCTTGGTCCTTAGACTGGCTCCGAGCCAAAGTTGGTACAGCATGGTCGCCAAGCCGCGGGTGTCAGTATCGCCCGGCAGAGAACCATCGTTTACAGCGTCACTCACCACATTGGCGAGACGAGTAATTACTCCTTCCATGCCATCCTGGAGCACCATACGCATTGGCTCCGATAGATCACTGACTTCCGCTGCAAGCTTCACTGCCAAGCATTTCCCCTCGGCGGGATAACAGGCTGATTGGGTTTCAATCCAGGTAGCCCAGTAGGCCAGCAAGCGTTGTGCTGCTGATACACTTGGACGGTTCAATAGCGTTTCCAATTGCACCATGTAGTCACTGAAATAGCTCTCCAAGAGCGCCTCGCCAAATGCTTCCTTGGAATTGAAGTAATGATAGAACGAACCTTTTGGCACATTCGCAGATTTAAGGATTTCGCTCAAACCAACAGCTGTGAATCCTCGCCCGGCAATGATGTTTTGAGCCGTGTCGAGGATGTGTTGCCGTACATCGGTGGTGGTCATCGTATTCATGGACGCACCATACCAACAATTAGACCAGTCGTCTAATTTGGGTTTTGAGCAAGCCCTCCGACGAAATCTTGATAATCGCAGTTCGTGAGCCAGCCATCACTTCATTTGATGCGCAGCATTATGTCGGTCCGATGATCGCCGCCGCGTTAGGAAGAAAGATCTACGATACTCGCCGGAGGGGAGCAAATTGCAGCTCTTCTCGAGTCGAGCTGATTTTGCTACAGCATTGCTTAGGCTGGGAACGAGTTTTGACATCCATCGTAAACCAAGCGGCCCGCCAGAGTTTTGGACAACGAGCTGTACGCGTCAAATTTGACGAAAAACATCGCGCTGCCCGTACTATGGCTTGAGCCGGAACGGCTGCTGGGCGGATTATCCGGATCTGTGGGCTAGAACGGTGGGTAATTGCACGGGCTTGCCCAGCCATTTGCATTCGACCTGACCAAGCATTTGCATCGGATTTCACCATCACGTTGCGTGACCATGACCGGCAGAGAGCGACCATGGCTCTGTGAGAATGCCTACGATTGTCTATTCTTCAACCCAATAACTGCATGACAAAATCGTTGTAGCCCTAATGATTCTGCTTTGACTAGAGGGGCTAAATCGAATCGTTTCATGGCACTTAGAATGACTGCTTCTTAGCTGATTGCCTCGGAGCACAGCATGGGTGAGTCGACCCACTGCTGCCGGTTGCGACAGACAGCAATGGGCAAATCCGTCTCGCGCTGCGTCGGCAGCCACCTCGGCACGACTTTGAGGTGGGCATACGGATCATGGCCATTCATGCGCGCTTAGATATCCAGGCAAATTTTACCGAAATGCTGGTTGGTTTCCTGATACTTGAACGCTTCGACAATCTCGCTCATAGGGAAATGACGATCAATAATCGGGCGCATACCATTAACGTTGATGGCTCGGACCATATCTTGCTGCTGGCTGCGGCTGCCTACCAACACACCCTGCAGGCGCACTTGCTTGATCAATGCCGGTACAAAATTCATTGCACCGCTTACGCCACTCAGTATCCCGATGACGGAGATGTGACCAGCAACCCGAATTGCAATCATCGATTGCTCAAGCGTCGCAGGGCCGCCGACTTCTATGATGTGATCAACACCGCGGCCCCCCGTTAGAGCGCGTGCAGTTTCGCCCCAGTTAAGATCTTTGCGATAATTGATCACATGATCAGCGCCTAGTGCTTTCAGACGTTCAAGTTTTTCGTCGCTTGAAGAGGTAGCAATGACGGTAGCGCCGGCCATTTTAGCGAACTGCAGGGCAAAAATTGAAACGCCACCAGTGCCTTGAACGAGCACGGTATCGCCCGGCTTGAGTGAGTCATCGGCCATCAGAGCGCGCCATGCAGTAAGGCCGGCAGTGGTGAGCGTCGACGCTTCAGCGTGGCTGTATCCGGTCGGCGCGAGGGTGAACGATGTGGCTTGGGCAGTCACTTGCTCACGAGCGTAGCCGTCAATTCCATCACCTGGCACGCTAACAAAGCCTTCAACTAGTGGCGCGCCGCTGATCCACTCCGGGAAGAAGGTACTGACGACCGAGTCACCCACCTTGAATTCAGTGACATCTGGGCCGACAGCAATGACTTCACCTGCACCATCGGCCATGGGGATGCGTTTTTCGCTAGGGCCCCACATACCGCTGACCACCGCGAAGTCGTGGTAGTTAAGCGAGTTGGCGTGCAGGCGCACGGTGATTTCGCCGTGGGCTGCGGCTCGGGCTTCGCTGCTGCCAACCACAACCTTTTCATAGCCGCCACCGGGTTGGACGAAGATTGTTTTGTTGCTCATCGGGGTTTCCTTGTGTTTTCTAATTACGCGAAATAACGAAATGAAAGGTTAAAAATTACAAATCGATGGTCAGCCTAGCCGCAAAGTCATCAATCGCCACCTCGTTGCGTCGATAGTAAGTCCATTTTCCGATGCGGGTGGTTAGCACGAAGCCTGCACGTTGCAAGATAGCTAAGTGTGCAGACGCGGTAGAAGGTGAAAGCCCTGCCTTGTGCTGCAAATGGGTTACGCACACCCCTATGGCAGGATCGCCATGATCCTGAGGTGGGAAATTACTGAGTGGGTCTTTGAGCCACTCCATCATTTGCATGCGAGTGTCATTCCCCAGGGCTTTGAGCTGTTCGAGTATCATGGCGGGCAATGTTACGGATTTTTACAAAATGTTCAATAAGTAATCTATTGCCCGGCGCAAGGGTTTGAAGTCAAAAAAAACGCATCCAGTTCAGTTTGCAAAACGACTGAAACGCTATTGGCGAAGGATTGTGAGCCGAGTTAGGTGGCCGATGCATACAGGGCAACTGGAAGGGATAAACAATCGAATTAAAGTCATCAAGCGCATGGCGTATGGCTACCGGTACAGCGAGTTCTTTTTCATGAAGATCAAGAGCGTCTTTCCCGGTAATCCGTAAAGAACCAAAAAAAAAGCCCGGCCAACAGAAGCTGGCCAGGCGCTTTAATAGTTGAGTAAATGAGTGTTGCTAGGCCGCGAGTTCCAGCACAGCGCTGCAGGGCGCGTTGTTTGATGACAGCGCCATGGCCCAACCAGAGTGAGTACATTTGATACTCAGGCTCTTGGCGAGCCAGCGGGAATAGGCGTTACTTTTTCCAGAGTGCGTACCCTGGGTTCAAACCAATTACGTCCTGCTTTGAGTTATAGCAAAACTCCATGGAGCAGTTACTGGTATCAGAAGCCATCGGTACGTAAACCGGTAGTCGATCACGGTTGACCATGTCACTACCACCGTCTATGGTTAGATCGCAGCTATTGCCTTGCGGATCGCACCATATGTCATAGGTGCCGGTAGCTGTAGCCGTTGCTTTAACTGTGGAGGTCGCAGGTGCTCCTACGACGTTGCCTGCTGGAGCGCCTCCGAATAGAGGTCCCGTACCATTTTTGTATGCCCAATCTTTGCCGTCACCGCCCGGATAAATATAAAAATCTTTGAACGCCACATATTTGACATCGCGACCCGTTATCGATTTTCCTCGATAGTTTCGATCGTTATCAATGCACTTGTCTAAAATGCGTATACAAGTAATGATTTCAAAAGAGGGCTCTTGTTGCATGGTGACTTTGCCATAGGCATCTTTATATTGGACGACAATGTCGTCAGGTCGGGTAGTGTCGGTGCATACGTTGTTGTTCGGGCCAGTGCAACTTATAGAGTCGGGAGTTGAATATTGGCTATATAGATCAACAGCGTATGCAGAGGACGTCATCAAAGTAAGCGCAAATATTTTGTACACGATTTTCATGTGATTCCCTTTTCAGATTTAAAAGCGCATAGAAAAAACAAAAGCAAGATGCATGTATCCCTGCTTTTTCTGGAAAGCCGTAACCACCGTTGACGATCCGTAGGGTGTGTACTCGTTGAGCCACTTGGTGACGAGAGGGACGAGCTAGCTCTGCGAGATGGCAATCACGTGGTTAGTTGCTTGCATTCGATCCAATCAAAAAATTGTGTAAGGGTTTTTTCGAATTTTAGCTGTATATGCTCAATCGAGTATAGTGCTTTTGCGCTTCCGAAGGCTTCATCGTTGCTTTTGCGAGCAACAGAAATGAACTCAAAGCAAGCCTTCGGGATGGCAGTGAAAATCCTGAGGAGCAGACATGGTATTGCCCAAGAGCAGCTTGCTCCGAGCCAGAGCTACGTCAGCGATGTTGAACGAGGCTTGAAAAGCCCTTCCGTAGAAAAATTAATTGAGCTTTCTGCCCATCTTGGAGTTCATCCCGCAACTGTGCTTATCAAAAGCCAGTTGCTCCAGGATCCGGAAATGTCCAAGGAAATGCTCCTGTCACAAATATCCCAGGAATTGGAAGGTTAGGATAAGCGTGCAGCCGGTTGCCCGCCGCTTTATGCCACCAATAGAAGTGCGGATTTGAGGGCTTTCTGCTTGAGCGCTGCTCCTTGGCCGAACCAAGCGGAGTCGACCCGATATGCACGCTCCATAATTGCTTACTATGCGGCTCTATGGCGGACCATTGCCCAAGATGGCTATTTGCCTGCTCCGGTTGTTATTGACTCTCCTAATCAAGGTGCTCAGGATAAAGAGCATTTACAGGAACTATTGGCTGTACTGGCTGCAACTGCTCCTGCCCATACGCAAGTAATTCTTGCTCATGAGGAGCTGCCTGACTCTTTTGATGCGGATAAAGTAGTGAATCTTCGCAAAGAAGAGCGTCTGCTGACACATGAGGGATTTAAAGAAGTGTCTCCTGAACTGTTCAGATTTGTTGAAGATGCACGCGCTGCAGTCGCGGGAATATTTGATGAGTCCGATAATGAGGATTCAAATAGCTCTGAATTTCCTGATTCCTAGGCCCAGCCAGGGTGCATTCGCGGATTAGGCTGCAATCGGCGAGGGTAAGGCGCTCAAGGCATCCCGGATTCTGCTGGTACTGATCGCGAATCTGGTTTTCCGCGGAAAAAAACGGGCCCTCCCGATGATATCCGACTTAACCAGGAGGACCTGATTAATCTGGACACCTGGATGATCATTACAACAGCTGCGCGTGCAATCCGAGTCTCTTCTGGCTCCGGGAAGAAAGGGGGCCAGAAGAGCCAGCAGACCATGCGCTCGAGCGCAGCCGAGGAGGCCTTACTATCAATTCATATGGTTTGTGACACCAACGGAGTGCCTTTGCGCTTTTGGCGTCTCCGGTATAAGCCAGAGATATATCGAATGCTAAGGTGCTTCTGGATCAGGTTCGTATCCCCGGTATGCAGGGGCGGCATCGCAAGCGCTGTGCTTCTGACCATTCACTGATGCTGTGCCTAGGCACCGCATTCATAACATATGAAGGTGAGGATTGTCTGAAGGCACGGAATTGAACAGCAAGCCCGGGTTAACCAGAAAATATCCCTTCAAGAGTGCTTTTTTTCTTGGGCCTTGCACTTGGCACACCCAGATATTCAAACCGTCGTCACGCTTCCTATGGACCTTCAGTTTCTCGAACTGCTTCTGCACCCAGCGCCATTCTTCACCTTCGTGGTCTGTCCCTAGAGCGATATCAGGAAATTCCTGAACGTAGCGTTGGAACAGACCCGGTGTAACCAGAAACACCGAACCGCTCACGATGTGCACCTTGGCCTTGCTGTCATTGATGATCAGCTTGTGGCTCAGGATGCCGTACTTGACCCAATTCAGGAATGTCTGACCAGGGTCTGAAGGGACGCTTGAGCTTTCGAGGGGGGGCTCTGATGGTGCATCATTGCTTTCGGGTTCTGCCGGATCGAACATATCCAACAGTGTTCCGAGATATTCGGCATCTTCCATCGCACCGGGATCGGGTTGCGATGGGTTTTGATCTGCTCCGGCACTGCCAGCTTCGAAGGTGGGTAGTGATGCCGGAGCTATTGTCGGCTGGTTATCGACTGCCACGCTCACCGTTCCGCTGAAAGCTTCAGGCCGGTCTTCGCTCCCCCAAATCAACGCTGGTTGAAGGCGTAGAAAGGTGAAACTTTGCTGCCAGCTTCCCTGTGCCACGCGCGCGGTCCAGATGGCTTTGCCTTCCGGGGTCGACTCGACCAGCCCATGGGATTGCAGCTCGTCGAACACGGCGATGTTGGAGGAGGGGATGCCCTCAATCGATTGCGACAGCAGATAAGCGCGCAGCTTGTCGGTGACGACCTTGCTCACCAGCCACAGGGCTTCCTGGGTCAGCCAGCCGGCGGCACCCGGTTGATTGAGCTTTAGCTCGTGTTGAACCAGATGGCGTAGTCCAGTGATTAAGTGATGTTGCAGGGAACGGATCGGCGCCTGCAGCGCCTTACTCGGGTTGCCACCCATGTTTTGTGCGGTGGAGACCCGATCGGCCTGAATCACCAGTTCGCCCAGTACACCGGCATGTTCGTACTGACCGGCCAGGACATACAGCAGGCTGGCCCACAGCGACGGAAAACCACTGAGCCAGTCGAGGATCGGCCGGTCGAGAATCTGGCTGTAAAGCAAACCTGCCGCGGCGCCGTGCAGGTGGTAATCCCGACCCTTGAGGTAGCGAAACCGGTAAGGCTGATCCAGTGGCCCCTGCCAGGGGTGCCAAGAGCTGCCATCCTGGCGCTCGACCTCCAGGTCCACGGCGATCTTGCCGATGTCATGCAGCAACGCACCATAGGCTATGCCGGCGGACCAGGCATCGGTCTGGGTGGCTTGGTCTTCGGGCGCGGCACCGCTGGGGAGCAGATAGGACTGGCGCAGTTTCAGACTGCAGGCGACCAGTTCCAGACCATGGTCGAGCATGCCACCGAGATACGCATGGTGGTGCGTTTCACTGGCCGGGAGTTGCTGGACTCGTTCGGCGTAGCGCTGGATCGGCTGCAAGTAGAGCTGAGTGAATTGCGCGTGGGAGAGGGCAGTGTACTGCCAGATACGATCGAGCAACTGACGGCGGTGCTCGGCGGCTAAGAGGGTGTGGGCGGATTCGATGGGCAGGTAACCTTCGGCAACGCTCACGGTGCGTGGCGGAGGGGGCATTGACCTTTTGCGGTGAAACAGACTGAGCATCGTGACCTCCGGCAGGTGACTGGGGCAGTGGCCTTTTAGCCTTTTCGGATAGCGCTCTTACCCTTGCGGCCCCATTCCCTTCCAACCCTTAACTGTCCTTTTGGCTTGAGACCTTTTGTGCGGCAAGGGGAATATCGATACCACTGGGCATCGGATTGTCGAGCGGGCGTGCTGGTACGGAAAAGGCAAGAGTCGGTACACTGCGCTGCATATTTTTGGGGGCGAGCGATGAACCTCACTGACGCGACATTGGTGCTGCTCGGCCCGTATCCATGGAACGGACGAGGCTTTCAGGGCTTCTGCGAAGAGCGTGGTCAAGAAGCTGCCACGTAGCAAGCGTGATCTGATCTACAAGGTGATCGACAGCCGAAGCCCGTTGGAACTTGTGGATTTCCTTGCGCAAAACCTGGATAAATAACAGCTAGCTGCTGGCGTGCGACCACCTCCTGTACAGTACCGCAGCGTGAGGCCTTCTGTGGTTTAGGGCCGAAAAAAAGCCCAACTCGCGTTGGGCCCTGTGAAGCGGTTGCAGCGGAGAGATAATGATTAAGTGCAATCGTTCATCCACAGCGGGTCATCCAGGACCGCTGACTGCCATTGTCGCTCCAGGTTGAGCACATACTCGGATGCCGTTCGAGCTTGGCCACTGGCCCGAAAGATCGCACGCTTGTCAGCCTTGAGCAGCCCGAGCCAGGAGTCGATGTACCCTTCATGCCGCAGCTCTCCTTGTACGCCGGCATAGGCACATAAAAAAGCAGCGCCCATTTCGGCGATCAACTCCTCAAAAGCGTAGCCTGGAGAGCCGAAAGGACAGGGTGACGTCACACCCTCGCGCTGCAACCGAGAGTGATGCCCGGTCCAGTGCGTCAGCTCGTGAAGTGCAGTGGCGTAGTATCCACCTTCGTCTTGAAACTGCGCTTTTGTTGGCAGTTGGATGAAATCCCTCAGCGGGTGGTAAAAGGCTTCATCGGCCGGCCGATGAATGACCTTTGCTCCAGAACTTAGCAGCAGATTTTCCGCCGCGCTGTTGGCCTGAAAGGGCTCGCTCGGTTCTGTTTCGATCAAAGGTCCATTGAGTGCATCGAGTCCCTCCGTTTGCTCGATGTTGAACAGGAAATGTCTCCAGAGAATGCCAAAGTAAGCGACCTTGGGCTCACCATTCTCATCGAGAACGGGTTGACCTGTTTCAGTCTGCTCTTCGCGTTCCATAGGCTTGTAGAGAACCGCCAAGGTGCTGTGCTCACCTTTGCGGATGCGCCCACCGGCTTTTTTGGCTTGGTTGAAGGTCAGCCAACGATCTTGAGTGAAGCCCTGCAACCGGGCCTCTGCCCAGAGCAGGGGAAGATTAATGCCCGAATAGGCACGCCGAGTAATGGCGTTGATGGGGAAGGGTTGGTGAGTACCGTGGTTCGATGAGCCAGTTGAGGTCCAGGGTTTGATCCAGGGAGCAACGCCTTGGCCTAAAGCGGTCACGATCTTATCGGTCACGTCTTGGTAGATATCGCGCATGGCTGTTTCCTCGATAGAAAACGGAGGAACGCCTTGCCCGCCGGGAAGGGTTCCCCGGTTGGGTGATGGGCTTGATGGATGCAGGTCTTGCAGGCCATCCGACTGTGGAGATAAGGGCTGAGTCGTACGTGGAAAAATCCCTGCAGTAGGTTGAAAAAAGCGTGGGCGTACCTGACGAGCAGGGCTCGAAAGGCGCTCTGAAGAGCAGTGGGCGTTCATCACCGCAGCAGTGGTGACCGTGCGAGCTACCGAACGCTAATCGCACTTGGGGGAGAACCATCACCAAGGTGACGTAGTCTTAAAGGTTCTGACTACCTGGGCAGGTGCTGTCGATCACAGCAGTCCGTACTAAGGGTTTTAGTTGCGCGGTTTAGGTGGGTCAACCCCTTCAGCAATGCTGTTTCACGCGGCTTGTCTGCTGTCTTCCAGTGAGGGTTTTTCGGCCGGGCAAACTGATAAACGGTCAAGCGCGGACCGTTTTCAGTAGTACGCTGATACTGCTGTCTCCATCATGAACACGCTCAGAGAGGGCGAGACCATGCCGACACAGAACCCCGTTCCGGTTTCCCGTGCCCAGCGCTGTGCCTATGGCTGTGGCATGTCGCTAAAGCGTGGTTATCGCCGGCTGAAAACGTTCGAGTCCCGCGTGGCCGAGCGTGCGGTGGCAGCAGGTCTACCTGCAGGTAAAGGCATTGTTCGCGGAAGCTTTCTGATTGCTAAATTGGCACTGCTGGGAGCGTTGCTCTTTGCCAGCGTTTGGTTGGTCACGTTTATTGTGATGCTGCTGGGTGTCATCGCTTTGCTATGGTTCAGGGCTTGTATTGGTTCGGATCATCAAGAGGAAAATCCAGGGCCAGACTATATGGGGGCTGATCTCTACATAGGTGACTTCGACGACAACGGGCATTATATAGGCGACTGTAAGTCATCTAATTGAGCGATTAGCGGCGCCCAGCATTTGATCCGTACCCTTGCTCGCTGAATCACCTGCTGCTTTGCTACCGTTTGCCAGCATGCCTTGTATCCCGTTACCGACTGAATATCCCGCCCAGCTCATTGCCCCTAAAAACAGCATCGGCAGCACGATGAACATCGCGCCCATCACATACTCAATCACCTGTGCCGTGACCGTTCCATCCATGACGCCGGATGTCGGCAGCGACAACAGCACTTTGTTGGACGCCGACACTTGGCTGTACAAGGTATTGAGCATGCTGGAATCGACCCAGCGGGCCAGTTCCCACCAGAAGGTCAGCATGTGTAAGGTGAACAGCGCGAACGTCACCGTCATGACGGTCTTCAATTGGTAGGTACTGACCAGCAGGATCAGAGGCAAACTGATGATGACCCCCATGATCAGGAACGCCTGCACCATCGGTAGGGCGGCGCGAAGCGCATTCATGGCCGGGAAATTGCTGAAGGAGCCCAGGGCCAATCCGGTGTTGGTGGCCAGGTTGTTGAGCCCCTGATTGATCGAACCGCCGCGTGCGCTGGAGCCGTAGTCCTGAAATACCTGTCCGGGCGACATGGACCTCGATTGCTGGCGCGGGCTGACCAGCTCGCGCAGGGTGGCATCCTCGATCTCGGTGTTCGAACGGCCCATCAGCCAGCCCTTGAGCTGCGTCAGCAGCGAAGGATCGACCTCCTTGATCAAACGCTCGCGCAAGCCGACCCCGCTATCGCTCCACCACTGCTTGCAGGTCGGATAGCCCGCGCCATTCGCTAGCCGCGGCAAGGACACATCGCGGCTCACGTCATAGGGCCAACTGACCCGCGGCGTGCGCGAACGATCCGTATCGTAGTAGCCGGGTGTCTCGAGGAAATAGCTCGAGCCGATCCAGGAGGCGTCATGACTTTGCGCCTTGTCCAGTTGCGGACGGTTGGTGAACAACCGCGAGCGGGAATAGCCGTAGCAATCGCGAGTGAAGTCGGCGACTTCCTGCAGCAGCACCTGACTGTCAATTCGTGAGCTGTCGATCTCCATGCGCATTTGCCGGATATCCGGTGCGCAGGGGATGGCGCCGGAGGCCGCCGCGGTCACGCCTTTGCTCACTGCATGCACCAGAAACCACCAGACGGGCACGTTGGCGGAACGTTCACCGATGGTGTTGAAGGTGGCACCCCAGGCGGTGTCCGCTGGCTTGGTAACACTGATACCGCAACGTTGGCTGGCCGCTGCATCGAGCGTCATCGAGGCGAGGCTCAAGGGGAAGACCGGCGCACAGCCGAACAACACCACGATGTAGGCCAGCCATAACCGGTTTTCGATCCGTGGCACCGAGAACAGTCCCTTGTTACCTTCATCCGCGCCTTGCTGACGGGCTGACAGCCATTCTTGCAGAATGATGGCACCGAAGGGCGCGGCGAACAGCCCGGTGTCGGACAAGACGCTCCAGAGGCCGTTGTTGATGATCCAGGCCAGCAGGGAGAGGTAAAACTCCAAGTAGCTGTTGGTGCTCATGAGCATGGTGGAGGCCTCACAGTCGGGTGAGTTCGACAAAGGTAAAGAGTGCGAGCCCCATGGTCCCGATGCGCTGTAAGCGCAGTCGATCCGCTGGTCGATGGCGGTAGCGGCGATGCAGATCCCACCAGAGCGCCAACAGGGCGCAGTAGAGCAGGGCACGCCATACCCGCAGATAAGGGCGTGCCGATTCGAGTGCCAGTTGCCAGCTTTCAACACTGCCCAGCGCCGTGCTGCCGATCTGGGTGAGCAGTGCGGCGATCAGCAGCATCACCGTGGCAATCCCCAGACCCGAAAGCAGCGTGAACAGCCGTAGGCGTTTCATGGCTTCACTTGTCCGGCATTGGCGTTGTTGAGCCGGCCCGGCTCGGGGTCGCCTTGCTCGATGGTACGCGAGGCGTCGGCCCCCCCGGCATGCCGATCGAGTACCAGGCTGGCGGTGTTGGTGGCCAGCATCTGCCGGACCTGCAGTTCGGTTTGCAGCAAGCGGACTTCACGCTCTAGGGCGTCGATGTTTTTCGTCAAGGCAGTTTGGGCTGGTTCGGCGGAAGCAACGTTTGGTTCGTGACTGCCGGCCAACAGGGTGTGCAGTAGCAGGAGGGCTTTGTCGAGCACACTGGATAAAGCCGTCTCGCTGGCCAAACGCCGTGCCAGCAGATCCTGGTCGGGATCGTCGCGCAGGGCTTCGATGACGCGGCGGGTGACTGGCAGCATCGGACTGGAGGCCTTAACCAAGTTGTCCTGGGTAGATGGGAGTGCGCCCGATAGCAGCTGTTGCAAGGCTTTCAGGCGTTCGCTGTAGGCCTCCTGAATCAGCGGTGTCAATCCGCTGCCTGCGGTCGCCCGCAGGGTTTCGCAGCTGTCGCAGGTCGCGATTTCCGTCTCGCCCAAGACGCGGACCGCCCACTCGGACTCCTCTTGGGGCGACGCCCAGGTCTGGCAAATGGCCCCGCCCTGACAGTCGTGGCTACTGATCGACGCACTGTCCGCCACCGTCCGGTTATGCAACAGGTTATAGCCGGCGCGAACCACGTCGGCGGTCACCCGGATCGGTGTCTGCCCGTTACCGCCAGCTTTCTGCCCACCGACCCAGGACACCCCGTGGTTGCCGTTCTGCGCCTCGGTGTTGTTCACTGCGGCGACGGCATCCCCACCGGTTTGCTCCAGATGGCTCTGCATTTCTTGGTTTTTGGCCAGCGCGCCCCAGCCGGCTGGACCGACCTTGTCCGCCATTTTATCGGCCATGGCCTGGCAGGTCAGCTTGGAGCGATCGAAGTCGATACGCCCCTGCATCACCCCGTTGCTCAGCAATTCATAGAGGCCGGGGTTGGCGCGTTGAATGATCAACGCTGGCAGCGACATCACCGCCTGGGTAGCGTTCTGCACAATGCTGCCCATGATTTGCTGGAAACCTTCGGTGACGCCGTTCAACTGGTTTTGCAGGGTATTGCTCAGGCTCATGTTTCCGCACATCAGGTTCGCTCGCCAGGACCCGCCGATCCCGAGACCGCTGGGGCGGTAGAACGAACTCGGGGAACCCACCGCCGAGCCGCCGCCAATGGTGTACATCACCCGATCGTCGAGCACGTCGCCCTGAGTGCCCAAACGGTAATCGTCCTCGGCGGCGCGGGCATACGTGGCCATGAGCAACAGTCCGCAAAGCAACAGACGCATCACGCTACAACCTGATCGGGTAAGGGGGCGATTCATGAAGCACCTCCTGCGAAGTCGATGCTGAACAGCAAAGTCTGCCCTTCACGTTTGCAGCAGCTGTAGGGCCGCCACAGCGACCATGCGTAGCCGCCATCGGCGCTCTGCAGCGGATCGCTGGGGAAAATGGCGCAGGTGGGCTGAACCTGGGGGTAAAGCAATTGCCATTTGTGGGTCGAAGCGTCGTTTTCCACGATCGGCCCCGGCGGCCAATAGCCGTCGCGTTTGTCGGGGGTGAGCGGCAAGTACACATGGGGCTGTCCGTGACGGGTAATGACATCGCCGGCCCGTTGCGCCATGACCGCGGCGGCCTTGAAGTCATCAAGCTGCACCAAAAAGCCCTGACGGGGATAGACGTTGCCCCACATGTTTCCCGCCGCCTGCTGACCGATCTCACGAACGCCGGGCATGAGGGATTCGGGGTAGACACTTTCCGGGATGCCATGGCGCCAAGCCAATAAATCCAGGGTGCTCAGGTAGTAGGGCTTGAACGCGGTGGCGCCACTGGCACAGGCATAGCCGGATTGCGAAGCTAATTGCGTCACGGCCGAGCCTCCGGGGTGGCCAATGCCATCGACATTCTTGAAGCGGGCCAGGTTGTCACGTCGGGTGTTGGGGGTGATCAGGTTGCCGCCGCCCTCCGCGCCGCTGATAGGGCTGGATAGAACGGCCATCTCGGTCCACGGGTTGTTGCCGGTGGTGGCGTAGCTGGAGACCACCAGTTCAGGCGTAAAATGACGAACCTTGGTCGAGGTTTTGATTTTGCAGCCAAAGGGCGTGCAGAACAGCCAAAAACAGAGACCGACGACCCGGTATTCGAGGCAGTTTGGCGATAGCGCGGAAGCCGTGATGCTGGCGCTATCCAGCGCCCCGCTGGGTCCAGAGACCAGCAGCAGACCCAGTGCCGCCGATCTCAGTTGTGGGTAGGCATTCAGTGAGGAGGGCGCAGGCATGATTCAGGCTCTTGAAGTGAAAAGCCTGGTCAGGTTCGACGACCCCATGCGGGCTGTCAGCGCAAAATGCGAGAGCCGGAAGATCGGTTTACACGGGGGCGAGAGCGACGACTACGATTTGACGTGCAACATCTGCTGCAGGGCGGTGGGCTCGATCAGCAATTGATCGGTGGTGATGCCGAAAATATTGGCGAGCTTGCACAGGACCAACAGTGACGGATTGCCTGTGCACCGTTCGATTTGGCTGACATAGGTACGGTCCACCTCAGCCATGAGCGCCAACTGCTCTTGGGTGAGGTGTCTCACGCGCCGCATGCAGCGGATGTTCTCCGCCAGTTGCACGCGAAGCCGTTCGTAGTCTTGAGCCATGTGCGCAAATTGCGCTTTGAGAGACTCTCAATCCACGGGATATAGTCTACATTTGCAATGGTCTAAGCTATTGAATGCTCATTATTGGTCATGAGCGTGTCTTTTGTGGCGTTACGATGGTCGAAATCGAATCCAGTCTCTGGCCTCCCAGTAGAACTCTAAGGTGTGTATGGACGAAAACTTGATTTCAATTCCAGCGGCTGATGGTTGTCCGAGTGTGCTGACACCGTGGGGCAGTGAATTTGCGTCGATGATCGAGCAGGGCGTGCAAGCTGCTCAGGCTTGGCTCGATAGTAGCGGCGAGACTCCGCTATGGTGGGCGCTGGCGCAAGTGCGCAAGACCTTTCCTGTCGGTGACGGCCAGGATGCCTTTGAAGCAGGATTTTTATTGAGGATTCAGCAACGGCTGCGGGGCGTAGCGCACTAGTCAGTTGCTCTGGCTCAACCGCGTGATGCCTGAATAGCCCGCCCTAGGTGGGATCGATGCCTCGGGCTCTATCGATCCGTTCCGCGACCCGGTAGGCCGCGTCCAATTCCGAACAACAGTGCTCCTGCATCAGGCTCCAACGCTCGGCTTTTTCCTCGGGTTCGGTCATGGCCAAGGCCAGGTATAGGCTTGGCGGAACCACCCGAAACAGGGTTTCGAGCTTCTTCGACAACACCACGCCTTCGGTGTATTTGCCCGGCTCCTTGCTGGCCGAGAGCAACAAGGCTTTTTGCGCCGGCGTGAGCTTTTTGAACCGAGCGATCTCCTCGATCTCCGCGGGCGGCATGTTCAAACAAATCCACCACTCGATCATGTTGAGCATGGTCTGCGCGGCATTCGGGAAGTCGGCCAGGTTTTGCGTGGCCAGCCAGAACCAGGCGCCGAGCTTGCGCCACATCTTGGTCCCCTTGACCACGAACGGTGCCAACAACGGGTTCTTGGTGATGATGTGGCCTTCGTCGGTGACCATGATGATCGGTCGGCCCAGGTACTGATCGCGCTCGGCGAGGTTGTTCACAGTGTTCATCAAACTGATGTAGCTGATGGACAGTTGCGCTTCGTAGCCTTCGCGAGCGTAGGTGGCGAGATCGACAAGGGTCACATCACTCTCAGGCCAGGCCGTCCCCGCGCGATCAAACAGTTCGCCCTCGAAGCCCTGGCAGAACAGGTCAATGGACTCGCCCATTTCCTGGGCGCGTTCGCGACGTTTTTCCGGTAGCTGCGGATCGGCGGCGACGTTCAGCAAGGCGTCGCGCACATCGCGGGTCAGGACTTGCCGGCCCGCGGTGACGCAGCTCTGCGCGGCATCGAGAATGCACTCGCGGATCAGGCTGCGATCGGCCCGGCTCAGGCGCGCGTCTTCCTTGGCTTCGCCGCCGGTGATCATCAGGCGCGCAGTGATTTCTAATTCGCCCAAAATATCGCGCTGGTCTTCGCGACTGTTGGCCGCCTCATCGTCCCACTCGTCGATTGATAGACTGGCCACCTGATCCGGTTGCTCGACCAGACGCCAGGCATCGGCAAAGGGCGCGAGGCTCACCGCGGCGCCAGGTTTTAATTGGACCTTGTTGACTGACAGGCCTAGAGTCGAAAAATAGTCGCCTTGCAAACCAAACGAGTTGCCGGCCTCGACAATGAACAGCCGCGGGCGGTACACCGCCATGACCTGCATCATCAGGCTGACCAGGGTGGCTGACTTACCGGCGCCTGTCGGCCCAAACAACAGCAGGTGGCCGTTCATGGCTCGGTCCAGGCGGGACAGCGGGTCGAAGCTCAAGGGCGAGCCGCCGCGATTGAACAGTGTGATACCCGGATTGCCGGTACCGGTGCTGCGGCCCCAGACTGGTGCCAGGTTCGCCAGGTGCTGGGCAAACATCAGACGGGTGTACCAATTGCGCGTGTCGCGTGATGGGTTATAGGTCATCGGCAGCCAGCGCAGGTAACTGTTGCAGGCGGCGACCTCATCGCCTTCGCGCACTGGCTGTAGCCCGGCACCCAATAGCGCGTTGGCTAGGCTGACCGAGCGCTGGTGCAGTTGTGGTTCATCGTGCCCGCGCAGGTAGAACGCCAACGTCCCTCGGTACAGTTTGTGTTTACGGCCGATAATTGTCCGGGCCTCTTCGACATCCTGGCGGGTCTGGGTCGAGGCAAGGTTTTCACCGATGGCTTTACGCGCCAGCCGGCTTAACTGATCCTCCAGCACATCCTGTGGTTTGACCACCAGGGTCAGGCTCATCACCGTGCCTTCCGGCAACTGGTCGAACAGCGCGTTTACCGCATCGCCCTTGCGGGTTTCGCCCGTGAGTTGGCCAATCAACGGCGCTCGGCGCAGTTTGTCCACCACCGTCACCCGATGGGGCTGCTCGTCGAAATACCATAGCCCGCGCTGGACATCCGAGCGCGGCTCATTGAAGAACAGGCGCTCGGCGAAGTCGTGATCGAAGGGCAGTTCCAGCGACTCACCGTCGCTCGATTCCGGGTAGGCCACACGTCGGTAGAACGCCGCGGGTGCCTCATCGGTGAGTCGGGGTGCCGGGTTGAACCACGGCAACAGCCAGTCATACAACCCCCGGCCGTCGACCCGTACCGCGTCCACCCCGCAGGCCTGCAGCGCGGCGCCGATCCGTTCGCACGCCTGTTGCAGGGCTTGCACCGGCGTGAGCTCCGTCTCCTCAGTGTCCGACTCGAGCCAGCGGTAGACCACCAGCCGCACCCGCCGGTTATTGCCGTACCAGGGCAGGCGCGTGACCACCTTGTCCTCAAACAGCCCCCCAGGTTTGGCTATGGCTTGCAGATGGCGGCGGTTGAGTTCCAGGTAGGCCTCGGTGAAGACCGTGCTGCGTGCGCTGTCCCGAACATACTCCGTGAGCCGGTTCAGGTAGGGGGTGAAGTCATGGTCGTCCTGACAGAAAAACTGCGCCACCCACGGTGCCTGATCCAGTTCGTCAAAACTGTCCTGCAGGGCATCTTCGAGCGCATCGCGCGCCGCCATCAGCCAATCGGGTTCGCGTCCTTCGGTGCCGAGGGGCAGCAGCTCGAACACTGCGCCCACCGAGCGATTGTCATCCAGCAGAAAGCACTGCTCGGTCTCAAGGTATTCGACCCACGGCAGGTGATCGGTGAAACTGGGGTTGTGCGCATAGAATGCAGCTTCGTCGGCCACGGTGGCGCGAGGGCGTAATGGGTTGCGCCAGGCTTTCCACCCAGGAGTGCGGTCGTCCGCGTCGTCGCTGTGCATTACAAGTCTTCCTGACGTTCACCGGGCAGCGCGTACTGCACGCGTTGGTAGAACGGAAAGACTGTCGAGTAACCGGGGACCGGTGCCTGCTCGGTACCACTCAAATGCGGATACACGTAAAGCACTAGATCGGGATTGGGCAGGCGAGGGAACAGGTTGCGGATCTCGTTCGCCGCTGTGCGAGTGTACGGCTCCTGGAGAGAAGAGGAGAAGTCTGCTTGATCCAACGGGCGGCGTAACTGCTGCCGAGCATCTAGCAGTTGCTGCTGAGTGCCTTGCGAACCGGCGCCGTTCCAGATGTCCAGCATGGTCCGCTCGCCATGGGGCAGGAGGGTTTCTTTATTGGTGGAACACCCGACCAGGGCCAGGCAGAGCAGGCTAATCCAGGTCAGACAGAGTGGTATGCGATGGTTCATGGCGAACGCTCCGGCCGTTGGGCTCATAGTCGATAGTGATTTCATGGTCGAGGTGCAGGGCGACCTGCGCGGCAGGAGGGACGTACACCGCCGCAAAGGCCTCGCCATAGAGTTTTTTGACCCACTCGCGGATATCACTGACCCCACCACTGAGGATGGAGTTGAGTGCGCTGTTGCCCGTGCTGCTGGTGACCCCGAGCGTACTGCCGCCCGAATTGATCACGCTGCTGTCGTTCCGCTCACCCCCGAGCAGGGCGGCGACCCCGGCACCGGCGGCGGTGATCAAGCTCTGGCTGCCGAGGTACTGCTGGGCGTTCGAGCGACGCTCGCCAGCAATGCACGGGATGCCATACTGATCGGACAGGTAGCCGAGCCCTCCGCGGATTTTGTCGGTGTTCGTGCTCTGGGTGGAGGAGGCATTGCGACTGGCCATCGCCTGTGGCTGCGGCACGGTGCGGATGGTGCCGTCGGTGAAGACAAAGGTGATCGATTCCACTTGCCCGCGTACACAGGACAGCGTCCAGTCACCGGACGCCGTGCCACTCATCACTGCACCGGCCACCTCCGGCAGGTCAATGCCGTTGGCGGTCAGGTTCTCGGGGCCGACCAACACCTTAAAGGGGTAGGGGTCATTCACCGTGCCGTCCACCGGGACCCGGCCGATGAGCGCTGTCATGGCGACCGAGCCCATTAAGGTCGCGTTTTCAGGAATGGTGTAAACCGGCTTCGCGCCTTCGCTGCGATCAACGGATCGCGTCAAATGATGCTCTCCCTGGGTGACCGCACGTAGCTGTTTCTGGCCGCGATCAATCGCGTTATCGTTCAAGCCTTTCAGTGAGTTGAAGGCAGTGGGCAGACTCAGTGCGGAGGCGGTCTTGGTTTTGCCTCGGGCGTTTGTGGACGGAGCATCCGAGGGCTCAATCCACTGCAGCGCCTCACTGGCCGGACGATGCCCGTCGAACTGCGCCCCATCCCCCGGCTGCAGCCCCAGCCCGATCGGCAGATCCTGGCCTTTGCTGGTCAGGCCGGACAACTGAGCCTGCAGTTGGGTCAGCAGACCATGGGCCTGACGGCTGTCTTGTTCCGCTTTGAGTCGGGCGTCGTTGGCTTGGCGGCGGCCTTCGTCGACCTGCTGGGTCACGCTGCCGAGGGCGCTTTGGATACGCGAATCGACACTGTTTTCCCGTTCACGCAGACGGTTGTTCTCCGTCTGCAGCGCGTCATTGTGTTGCTTCAGGCTGAGCATGTCGCTGCGCATGGCCTTTACCTGGCCAACCAGTGTGGCGACCGTATCGCGCGGGGTATCGCCCGCAATGCCCAGCGACTTGGCCTGCTCGGCGGTCAGTTGGAGGTTGCCCTGATCAACCGGACTCTCCGGAGAGGAAATGCTACCCCCCGCGACCCAGGTTTTCAGAATGATCAACACCACGGCCAGCAGCGCACCCGGTACCAGCCATTTGAGCAGCGCATTAGCTTTCATCGTCAGCACCTCGCACCGCAGGTGGGGGCAACAGAAGGGCGCGTTCGAGGCCCGCGCCGCGGGTGACGAGGTAGGCGATCGTGGTGTCTTCGGCACTGCTGATCGGCCCAAGGAAGGCATGCTGAAAGGCTGCGGCAAACAGCTGCGCCTGCAGCCGGCGCGGATCGAGTGACACCGTCTCGGCACCACGGTTGCGCAACTTTACCGCCGTCACCCAGTAATCCCCGAGTCGCCACGCAGCGATGGGAATGCTGGACACGTTCTCGCTTGGTAGCAGGGTCGGCAGTGCGGTACGCCGCGTAAGCGGTACCCGCCGTACGCCGGGCAGGGACTCCACGGTGCGAAGCGGCGCGTACAGGCTTTGTGCGGCATAGCGGGTCAAGGCGACCGGGATCGGTGTGCGTTCTGGAGCAGGGGCGCTGCTCGGTTCACCGTCGGTGGTTTTTGGCGGCTGAGTGTTTCTGAGGATGCGAACGGGCTCCAACGCTTGATCACCCGGGGTTGCCGCGATATCCAGCAGGATGATCTCGCCCGTCGTCATCGATTGCAGTTGCAAGCGAGTCGGTGCAATCGCTTCCGCCGCGCGCAGGTACAGCGTGCCACCGGTGGATTGCACGCGCAGTTTGCCGCTCAGCGATGAGGGCAGACCGACGCGAACGTCCTCGTCGATAAAGACCACCCGCTCCTGACCAATTACCAACGGGATGGCGAGGGGCAGGCGCTCCCAGTGCATCAGCTCGACGGCCTGAGCCAGGACCCCGTACAGCGCCAACAGCACGGCGGGCCCAATCACTAACATTCGTTTCATGGCTCACCTCCGGGCAGGGCGATTTTTTGCGGTGTGCCCTGGTAACAATCCAGCGCCAATCCCCATTTATTGCGTTCGGGATCCAGGTCAAAACGCACTACGCGCAAGGGATAACGCACCACCACCCGTTTCACCGGCTCGGCGGCGTAATACTCATCGGCATTGAGGTCGAGCTGGACTAGCCAGCTGTCGCGGTCGAGTTGCTTGACCCGTAAGGCCGGATCCTCGCTGTAGCCGCGGCCCAGCACTTCATAGACCCCGCGTACGCGCTGACGCAGCTCGCCGGCGGCCTTGCGGTACTCGTAGTCGCCGTCGAGGAAGATTTTGCAGGCGGGTGTCAGGTAGGCCTGCAAACTGTAGATGGCATGGCGATAATCCTGCTCGCCATCCGACGGCCAGCGGTTGAGCTGGCCGAAGATGTACAGGGCAAAGGCATAGACATTCTCCGGGGGCACATCCCACCATTTGCGGGTGCTGCCCGAGCGCAGATCGGGAGGGACATGCACGGTCAGGTCGGTTGGTGCCGAACGCCAGCCATACCAGAGCCCGGCACAAATCAAGGCCAGAATCCCTACCGCCAGACGCAGGCTGACGATATGCGCTTGTTGGGCATCGACCTTGTTCCGAAAACGGCTCATGGCTGCCACCGCGATAGGGCGGGGCGCAGGCGCCGCGAACGGCGAACCGTCCAGGCGCCGGAGTGGAGGATCAAGCCCCCATGCCCCAAGCGCCAGCGACTGGCCAGGACCCATTCGAGCTTGCGGTACAACCAAGTCTCGGGGCGGGCCCGTTTGGCCTGACGCAGGAGTGTGCCGCCAGCAAAGAGTATCAGTGCCATGCCCGCGATCATGCTGGTCGGCGCCACGGCAATCGAGGCCGTGGCGAGCGCCAGGGGGACACCGAGCAGTAGGCCAAGGAGTGCACCGGTCCCTAAGGCGAGCCACATCTCGTCATTGGTCAAACCACGCAATACCGCCGGATCACGGTTGAGCCGTTCCGGCAGAAAGACCAAGGTGCCGTCGGCGAGGCATTCGATAGCGTCGTTCATGGCGACCTCACAGAATCGCGGCAGCCTTGGTCAGGAACCAGATGATGATCACCACCAGCAGGGCACCGATGCCGACCACCGCGCCGAGGTCTTTCCAGGTCTTACGTTGGTTCTGCACGTCGGCATACACGGTCAGCGAATGCCAAGCCACGCCCAGGAAAGCCAGTAGGGCAATCAGCAGGCCGAGCAAGATACCGCCGTCGTAGGCGTAGTTTTTGATCGTCTCGATCAAGCCGGTGCCTTCACCCCGGGAAGGTGCTTCCATAGTCGGGAGTGCGGCCAAGGCTAGGCTGGGCCCGAGTGCTAGCAACAGACCGATCAGGCGCTGGCTGGCACGGTCACGCAGGTTGTTGTTCAGGGAGGCAAAGCACTTGAGCATGACGGCGATCTCCTGGATTAGGACAGGGTAAAAAACATCAGGACCAGCAACACCAGCACGACCCGCGCGGCACTGCCGCCAAACGCGCCGAAGCGCACGTTGCCAGTCGCCCAACCCCGGTACGCCGTCCACATCACCCAGGTGCACCAGAGCAAGGCCAGGACTAGCGTCAGGGATAGCCAGAGCGTCGAACTGTTCTGGGTCGAGAAACCGGAGGCGTTTTGGAACGCGGCGGTCTGCGCGGCCGTCATGCTCATGGCGAGGTCTCCGCGGGCGGCGTGTCGAGGCGGTAATCACCGACCAGTTCCGCGGGATCGCGCGGTTGGGCGCGGGAAGGGGACAGGTAGCCCTGTACCCCTTGGCGGATGCGCTGAATGTCTTGGGATAGGCGGGAATAGTCGAAGCGATAGCGTTCGCTATATTCAGCCGTGCTGGCGGTCTCAGCTCGCGTGGCAAGGCGTTCGATCGTGTCCAGTTGCTGCAGGATCAGACTGAACTGAGTCTGTTCCTGTGCGGAGGCCGCGTAGCTGCTGCCCTGGACGATGACCAGTGACAGCAGTAACCAGCAGCGAAAGGTGGTAGTTGGCATGATCCTGCCCCATGTCGGTATGGTCACAGAATCGAGTTAATGGCGAGGTTGTTCAGTAAGAAAAGCGAGTGGCGGTGGATCGCTTTTTCTGGGGGAAACATTGGAGATGAAGTTCGACGTGTCGCTATTTCATTTCCCGCGATCAAGATTTATTAAGCAGCTCGTCCAGAATGCTCAGACTGAACTGGCGTTGCAGGGTTACAGCGAAGAACTGCTCGGCGATGTCTGGCACCTCGGCATACAGCTGCAGATCACCGCTGCGCAGCTCGTCCTGAATCACCACCGCCGGCAACAGGGCCATGTCGCCGGAGTCGCGCGCGAGCAGACGCAGCATGGCCATGTCGTCGACCTCGGCGCAGATGACTGGATTCAGACCATGGCTATTGCAGTAGACCTCGAACTGGCTACGCACATCGCTGCTGCGCCCGGGCACGATCAAGCGCGCCTGCTGCAGGTCACGACGTAGGTCGAACGGCCGGGCCTCCTTACGTGGAGGACCGATCAGGCATACCGCCTGGCGATCTAACAGCCTGCATTGCCAAGTACGATTGCCATCGGCACTGACTGCCCTGTTGGTCAGCACCACATCCAGCTTATGGAGGGTCAGGCGTTCCAGCAGGTCATCCAGGCTGCCTGATTCCAGGGTAAAACGCAGGTCGTCGCGACCGAGGAAAGGACGAAGCAGGTTTTCCTGGAAGTTACGAGACAGCGTGGCCACGGCACCGATGCGTAGCGTCTGGCTGGATTGTCGGGTGTTCTGCAGGGTGCGTTGCAGTTCGCTGCCCAGAGCGAAGATGGTCTCGGCGTAGTCCAGTACCAGGCGACCCGCTTCGGTCAGCTGCAGACTTCGGCCGGAGCGGATGAATAGGGCGTGACCGAGCTGGCCCTCCAATACGCGGATTTGCGTCGACAAAGCCGACTGCGACACATGCAGCGCTTCGGCGGCGCGTGTCAGATTGCCTTCCTTGGCCACTGCCCAGAAGTAATGCAAATGATGGAAGTTCAGTCGGCGCATTATTCGTTCTTCTAAAGTAAACAATAGATTCTTATCTATCTATTTTTAATAATTCAAGCACTCCTCGACACTTGCGCCATTAAACCATCGCGGAGACTGCCCCATGCCCAGCCTGTTTTTTCCCCTAGCCCAGTTGCTGCCCTGGGTGTATACCCTGGCGCTGCTGCCGGTGGCCCTTGTGCGTACGCCAAAGGGACTCTGGTGGCCGGCCCGTTTGGCCGGTTGCCTTGGTCTGGGACTGGCGGCGGGTGCCTGGTTGCAGGCGGCCCTCGATGGGCATGGCAACGATCGGCTCGGCTTGGCGATGGTCGGTCTGGTCGGCCTGCTAGCGCTGGTGATCATCGACTATTCTTGGCGCTATCTGGAGGGTGAGCCAGGACAGCGGCGTTATGTACTGGCCTTGCTCGGTACCTTGGCAGCCGTGGCTACGGTGGTGACCAGCTCCGATCTGTTCCTACTGGTCGGGGCCTGGATACTCTCCAGCCTGTGCCTGCACTTACTGCTCACCTTCTACCGCGACCGCCCGCAGGCCCTGGTGGTGGCACACAAAAAGTTTCTCGCCAGCCGCCTGGCCGATGTGTGCCTGCTGCTGGCCACCGTGCTCCTGGTGCGCGCCGGCGGCGACAGCAGCATCGCGATGATTCTCGATGCGGTGAACGCACGCCTGCAGTCCAACGGCCAGCTCGGCTGGGACCTGCAGCTGGCCGCGTTGCTGCTGGCTCTGGCGGTCATCCTCAAGTCGGCGCAACTGCCGGTGCATGGCTGGCTGATTCAAGTGATGGAGGCGCCGACACCGGTATCGGCGCTGCTGCACGCGGGGCTGGTCAATCTGGGTGGATTTTTACTGCTGCGCTTCGCGCCGCTGTTTTCCGCCGCCGTGCCGGCGCAGAGCCTGCTGGTGCTGGTCGGCGGACTGACGGCTGTAGTCGCCGCTTTGGTCATTATGACGCGCATCAGCATCAAGGTGCGACTGGCCTGGTCGACCTGCGCACAGATGGGCCTGATGCTGCTGGAGTGTGGTCTGGGGCTCTATGAGCTGGCCCTGGTACACCTGCTGGCGCACTCGTTCTACAAGGCCCATGCCTTCCTGGCTGCCGGAGAGACCGTGGCACTGGCGCGTCGACATGCCTTGCACCCCCACGCTCTGATGCCCAGCCTGGGCAGCCTGTTGCTGGCCCTGTTGCTGGCCCTGCTGCTGGCCGGCCTGGCGCTGACGCTGTTGCAGGGGCTGTGGACTTGGCTGGTACCAACCTACGAGTTGCCCCTGGCGGCCCTGGCGATCCTGGCCATCGGCCTGGCCCCCTGGTGCCTGCGTCAGGGCCACGTGCTGCATGGAATGGTGGTGTTCGCTCTACTTCTAGGCGCCTACCTGATCTGGCATCAGGCGGCGGCCTGGATATTGGACTACCCGCACGCAGAAGCGCCCCTGCCGCTGACCTGGCTGGCAGTGCTGCTGTTCCTCGGGCTCTACGTGCTGCAGGCCGTGATCCTGGCCCGCCCCAAGGGAGTACTGGCGCAACGCCTATATCCGCTGGCCTTTGCCGGCTTCTACTTGGATGAGCACTTCACCCGTCTGACCTTCCGCCTGTGGCCGGTTCGCCCGCTCCGGGTTTCGACCTTCGCGACTGGAGACCGCACATGACTGCGCTCGAACATTTAGTCAGCCTCGACCGGGATGCTCTGCATGCGTCAGCGCTGCAGGCCTGTGCACGCATCGCGCCGACCTGGCCGCTGGATCGCATGATCGCAGTCAACCCGCTGTGGGAGCGTCGCGAGCAACCCTGGCATGAGGTCGCACAACAGCTCTGGCTGCGCGCTGGCAGTCGCCTGACCCTGAGCACCGAGGACTACCGGCAGGCCTGGCAAGAGGGCAGCATCGCTGAGCGTCACCTGCATCAGGCCCTGACCGAGCAGGGTGTGTCCTGGACCAGCGAGCATCTGCTGCAGGCTCTGGATGCGAAGCAGGAGCCAAACGGGGGGCTGCCACTGCTGGAAGACCTGGCCGAGCCTGGTATCCCGCAGCCGGGCTGGCCGGTGCTTATCACCCAGCAGATCGGCCAGTGCTGCGCTGCCTGGTTCGACCGCGAACAGGCCGACTGGCGCCCGGATGACAGCGCCGGTCTGTACCAGGCCTGGCGCAGCAGCATGTTGGCGGATAGAGGGCTCAGCGTACTAAGTGCCTGTCGCGACCTGGACGGACGCATCGCCGAGCTGCCGTTGCAGCCGCAGGTGGCGCTGGAGGCGGCGGTGCAGCGCCTGGGGCTGACAGCCGATGACTGGGCCCCCTGGTTCGACTGCCTGCTGCTGCGCAGCCTGGGCTGGGCTTCCTGGTGTGCCTACCAGCGCTGGCAGGCGCGCCAGCAGGGCGAGGATGACCAAACGATGCTGGAGCTGCTGGCCATCCGTGCGGCCTGGGAGTGGCTGGTAGACGATCGTCAGCGCGACTCGCAGAGCCGCTGGCAGCGCTGGCGTTCGGCCTGGCAGCGCCTGCTTCAGCAGCCGCCGTCGGCCGACTGGCAAGCCCTGCAGCTGTGGCAGCGGGCCGACGAGTTGGCCTGGCAGGAGCAGTTGCAAGGGCTATTGTGCCGAGCCAAACCGGCGGCAGCGCCAAAGGCGCGGCTGGCCAAGCTGTTCTTCTGTATTGATGTGCGCTCCGAGCCCCTGCGCCGCGCCCTGGAACAGGTCTGTCCCGAGCTCGATACAGGCGGTTTCGCCGGCTTCTTCGGCCTGCCCATCGCCTACACGCCGCTGGGCACCACCGCCACCCGCCCGCAGTTGCCGGGCCTGCTGGCACCGCAGCTGCAGGTCAGCGACAGCAGCGGCGATGCTGAGCAGGATCATCAACTGGTTCGACTGCGGCAAGACCGGCTGGCACGCCAGGGGCGCTGGCGCCTGTTTGAACGTCTGCCGGCCTCGACCTTCACCCTTGTCGAGAGTGTCGGTCTGGGCTATGCCGGGGCTCTGCTCGGACGCACCTGCGGTCTGCTCGGGAGGGCTGAGGAGGCGCACCGCAGTGCCTGGCGCCTCGCCGAGTGGCAGCAACTGCAACCGCTGCTGCCGGCCATGCCGCTGGCGCAGAAGGTCGACCTAGCCGAGCGCATCCTGCAGGCCATGGGGTTGAGGGGGCCTATGCCTGCGCTGCTGGTGCTGCTTGGGCACGGCAGTCAGAGCGCCAACAACCCCCAGGCGGCTGGGCTCGACTGCGGCGCCTGCTGCGGCCAGAGTGGCGAGATCAATACGCGCCTGCTGGCCGGGCTGCTCAATGAGGTCGAGGTGCGTGCCGAGTTGTGCAAGCGCGGGCATGATTTGCCGGCGTACTGCCACGTCCTGGCCGGTCTGCACAACACCAGCACCGATGAGGTGCAGGTGTTCGCCCACGAGGCTGTTCCGGCCACTCTGCAGCCAAGCTGGCAGCGCGTGCGTCAGGCACTGGATGAGGCCGCTGCCCGGGTACGCCGCGAACGGGCGGCCAAGCTGGGACTGGCCCCGGTACAGGAGCAGCCCGGCAAACTGCTCAATCTGCTGCGCCGGCGAGCCCGGGACTGGGCCCAGACCCGGCCCGAATGGGGCCTAGCCGGCAATGCGGCCTTCATCGCCGCGCCGCGCTCGCGCACCCGGGGCGTGGACCTGCAGGGCCGGGCCTTCCTGCATGACTATGACTGGCGGCAGGATGGCGAGGGGCGGCTGCTAGAGTTGATCATGACCGCGCCCATGGTGGTGGCGCATTGGATCAACCTGCAATACTTCACCTCGACCACCGACAACCTGCGCTTCGGCAGCGGCAACAAGCTGCTGCACAACGTGGTGGGTGGGCACATCGGCGTGTTCGAGGGCAACGGCGGCGATCTGCGCATCGGCCTGGCCCGTCAGTCGCTGCACGATGGCCGGCAGTGGATGCATCGCCCTCTGCGCTTGCATGTGGTGATCGATGCGCCGCAGGCCATGATCGATCGGGTGATCGCAACGCACGCGGTAGTGCGGGATCTGGTTCACCATGGCTGGCTTCATCTGCTGCGCCTCGACGGTCAGCCGGCTCAACTGGAGCGGCGTACGGTCGAGGGCTGGCAACCTCTGGAAGGTGACTAAGCTGCGCAGGCCGTCTCTATCGGGAGCGGGATTGCGGCCAGGCTGACGGGGAAAACGCGTCGGCGAACCGGGGGACAGAGAACACAGATAAACGCAAAGGCCGTCTGAGGGCCCAGTCTGCTCTTGCGCTCTAGAACCCGGCGAGCGGGCTAGAAATAAACCCTCGACTTTCTTATCCATCGAGCCTTCCTGGTCATGGTCGATGACTCAGCCTTGGTTTTCGGAGGTCCGGGTCAGCAGTATCTCATGGGTAATCACGGGCGCGACTACGCCTTGGACTCCACGGCGCTGGTCAGCGGGTAGCGGCTAAACGTGCGAAAACATACCAGCGGATCTGGATACTGGCGCGCTGATACGGGCTCAGGTGCGCGAGCAAACGCGTCGTCCTGCCGTGCAGCTCTACCACTGGACTTGGCTCCGCGCCGTACAAGTCGACGACCTCGATACCCAAGATATGGTTGCACTGCCAGATATCCAGCTCAGTCCAGTTCGACAGGAGAAATATCGTGATCGTTTTCTAGCCGGCCCTTTAGATCACTGAGCGGGAGCCATGAATCATAAAGGTTCGCAGACACGAGTCTTCTCGCTTGCTGATGCTAGTAATGTTGGCCTTCCACCTCTGGAATGCTAACGAGTTACGAGGCCTAACCAGGCAGCTAATTGCCGCCCGTTTTTAAAGTTCTCCGCATCACGATAGAGCGACTACTGGCCTAGTAGTGAGCACTACAAGCTTCCATGCCGATCAGGTAGCGCGGTAAGTTGGCAAAATATACTGCCACCTGATCGCGTTTCAGTTCCTTGCGCAATAGGGGCCTGCCTCACTCGTTTATGCCATGAATCTGGAACACATTTTTGGCTAAGTCGATACTAACAATTCTGATTTCCAGAGCTGACTACCCCTTCGTGCGAGTGGATGGTGACACGACTCACTCTGGTACGCGATCCGATTATGGGCGGGGGCGTCCATACCAAGGCCTATGAAGTTTTTTCCAGTTCGGTTGGAGGCAAGCATAAGCGAGCGCATATCGAAAGTATGGGGCCTTTGATGAATTGCTGGAGTGGCTTCCGACCCTGTACTGCCGGCGCGTATCAGCATCCTGAATGCCAAGCTGGCGTCCGCCCGAGGACAGCTATTAGCACTTAGGCATTTTGCTAACACCACCACTGTTCTGCGTTTGGATGGATAGGTCGAGGTAACTGCTGATGGGCATAGCCGGCCGGATATCCCCATGATCCCATGCAAGAGGCTAGCAGAGGCAGCCGCAGGATAATTTTGCAAAACTTGTACATCTGGCGCATTCTGTACAACTAAAATCTTTACATCGGCCAACGGGAATACGTCATGGAATTAGTCAGTTTCGGGTCCAACGACATTGAAAACACCCTCGCTAGGATGACCACCGGGCAACTCGATAAAGTGGCGTTTGGCGCCATTCAGCTCGATGCCTCTGGCAAAATCCTGCAGTACAACGCCGCTGAAGGTGACATAACGGGTCGTAAGCCGAGTGAGGTTATTGGCAAGAGCTTTTTCCGTGATGTGGCTCCTTGCACCAATCGCCCGGAGTTTCAGGGCCGTTTCGCCGATGGTGTCAAAAGTGGCAACCTCAACACGATGTTCGAATATGTATTCGACTATCAAATGAAGCCCACCAAAGTAAAAGTGCACATGAAGAAGGCCCTGATCGACGACACCTACTGGGTATTCGTTAAGCGCCTCTGATTGAACTCCCCATGCCTAACCAGCCCGCAGAGATCAGCTTGAACCGACTTGAACTGGATAAAGCCAGCATTCTGGCCGTTATCGTGTCGTTACTCGCTGATGAACTCAAATCCCTGCGCTACCTGTCTGTACACCATATAGGTAGCGAACTCTGGGATGCCTCGACCCTGATCGGTGACGTGCATGAAACCTGTGAGTCTGATCAGTACCCGATCGCCATAGGTGCTGATTCCCTGGAGCTGCTCAGCCTGGCGACCCGCGTCGCCACCTTCTTCAACATCTATGACAGCGGTCTTGAAGATTACCTACTGCGCTTCAAGACCATTGGCGAATGGGCAGAGCTGGTCGTAAACGCGCGTCTACGCGGATCTGAGAACCTCACCTTTGCCACATCCGGCAGCACGGGTACGCCCAAGCAATGCCCGCAGAAGTGGGATGTCTTGGTCAACGAGGCACACTTTTTTGCCAAGTACCTAGGTCCAGACACCGAGCAGCCAGCGCAGCGCATTATCGCGCTCAGCCCATGCCACCACATTTACGGCTTCATCTTCAGCGTACTGCTGCCCTTGCAACTGCAACTGCCGGTTATTCGGGGCCCACAGGCATTGGCACTGATCAACCAACGCAAGATGCAGGCAGGCGATCTGCTGATCGGCTTTCCGTTTATCTGGGGGCAACTGACTCGCCAGGGCGCCTGCTTTGCAGAAGGGATTACCGCCATCACCTCTACCGGTCCATGTGATCCCAGGCTAATTCGCCAACTGCGCCAGCAAGGCCTGGAGCGCATGATCGAGGTCTACGGCTCAAGCGAGACCGGCGGGATCGGCATGCGCGGCGACCCCGAGTCGCCCTTCAAACTGCTTCCGCGATGGCAGCGCGGCAGTCACGCTGACTCCTTGAGCGAATGCGTCAGCGGCTCAGATTATGAGCTAAACGACCAACTGCAGTGGCTGGATCAGGCTTATTTCCGGCCGATAGGCCGTCGAGACAAGGCGGTAAAGGTAGGCGGGATCAATGTGTTTCCAGCCAGCATCAGCGAGCGCCTGCAAAGCCTGCCGGAGGTCGCGGCGGCGGCTGTTCGGCTTATGTCGCCACTTGAAGGCGAACGCCTGAAAGCCTTTATCGTGCCCGCAGAGGGCCAGGATGACGAAGTAGCCCTTAAGGCACTTCTGCAGGCATGGTGCACGTGCAATTTGACAGTGGCCGAGCGCCCCAAAGCCTTTACATTCGGTTCAAAACTGCCGCGCAGCGCATTAGGCAAGGAAAGCGACTGGCCTTTATAGGACTATGCCTCATCTGGCTCAGCGCAAAGTAGGCAAGCTAAAAGTTGTCTGTTGACGCCGACGCTGAATTGATCAAGTTGCCGAGATATCGCTGACCCAGTCTGTCCCTCGCGAACCTTTGCTTTTGCTGAATTTGTGCAGATTTGGAGGCGGATCAGTCTTGCGTCAGCACGTGGGTCAATTCGGCGGCGGTGTCAACACGATGGCCGCCACGCGCGGCATTTGGTGTTTACAGAGCACGTCGACGATTCGCTTCACATGTTCGTGGTTTTGGCCTTGCGGCACCGAGCGACGAACACTGGTGCGCCGCATTCCCAATGCCATACTCGGACTCGGCACCTTCACCGACTGATCGCCGCGAAGTGCCGCCATAGTCCGGTTCACGCTGGACAACCGATTTTGCGCGGTCGCGAGGCCGATAGCGCCTTGTTCAACTTGTTGGCGCAGATGCTCTGCGTAGTCCAGCAAGGTCTGCCGATCTATGTGTCGCGCATCGTTAAACCCCGGCCCATCCTCCGAACGACACCAGCGGATAAACGCCTGCCAGCGATCACTGTGCGCCTTGACCGTGGCGTAATGCCCGCCGCCAAAAAAGTCGCGCAAGGCTTGCGGTCCGGCATAACTCAGTTGTCGGCCATAGCCAAAATTTCGTCCACCTCGTCTACCCACCAATGCCATGATCAAACTCCTCTCGAAGCCATCAGCTGCGGGGGGTGTCCACTGACGCGTGACAGGCGGCTCCTTCCGGCCGAGAATCGCATGCCGGGAGCTTGGGCATCTATGAGCTGGCCTCCTGAACACTTGCGCAGATAAGCATTCGTGTCGCACTCAGAGATATTTTTTGAACGTCGCCGCTGTGATGGCCATGGTCACCCCGAGCATCACGGCGCACGGCAGAAATACCGCCATCGGGTTAAGCGAAAAGGGTAGGGACAGGTAAAGGATCCAGGGCACGATCAGCAATGGGATGACCGCTCGCTTGGCCCGGTGATAGACAAAGCTGCTTTCTCGCCCGGCTCCAAATTTTCGCAGGTCGCGGCGCATCAGGCCATCGATAAAACCGGTGAACATGGCCAGCAGAAACAGAGGAATCGCCAAGGCCAAGATGGTCAGACGCACCACAAAGGTGAAGCTGACATACACCGCCGCCAGGACGAAATCCTCAATGCTCACATACAGCTGATTGATCCCGCTCCAGAAACCCTTGCCCTGGCTCGACACCCGCGCCTGCTGGGCAAAGTCTGCAAAACCGGTCTTGACCAACAACCAGTGGTTGAGGAAATCCATCCACTGGATAATCGTCTGCCCTGGTTGTTGGAGGATCAGTGAGGATTTGAAGTGCTCACTGAGCCAGCCCAGTTCGCTGCTCAGCATTGCCTGACTGTGTCGCCAGCCTTGATCACCCCAGAACAGCAGCAGACCGGCAAACTCGATCAGGATCGAGAACAACAACGAGGCGATCAGCAAACCGATAATGCGCAGGAATAGGCCAATCGCCGACACGATCAGCCCTGGGCGCTGGATCGGTTGCGGTGGAGGGGGCTGAACTGAAGTCATCCTTCTTGACTCCGCGAGGCGCACTGCCGGGGCGGCATTGTCACGGCACCTGCTGAGTAGGCGCACTTGAATCCACCACTGAGGAGGTACGTGGTGGCGTGGCGCGATCTGGATCGAAGTCGAGCGTCGGACCGCCACCGCTTGCACTCCACCAGTGCCCCGCCTGCTCGTTATAGCTGGCGCGCATCCGCTGAGTCAGTTCCTGCAAATCCTTGGGCATGGCGTCGTCGGGCGAAGGCTTGGGCAGTGGCATGCGGACTTTCCAGAGCTGTCCGCCCACTTGGAAGGAGAACATTTGCCCCTTGGGTAAGCTGACGATATGGGCCGGCTCGATCAGCGGCACGCTGGTGCTGCTGACCCGGTCTTGGGAGGACGAGGTGAAGTCTGTGGTGGCCTCCGGGTCGGAAGTATCGGTGGCGCCTGAGACCAAGGTTTTGGTCAGCACGTTGATCTTGGGCAACTGTTGGGTGAGCAGCTCAGCGGTGGCGGTTTCGCGTACTCGGAGCATCTGCAGGGTGTTGAAGTTTCCGATAACCTGGCCGGCTTTGGCGCGGTTACCGATACGTGCCTCGATATCGCTGAGGGTTTGGGTGTACGCCGTCACCTGAATGCCTGCGCCACCGCCCTTGTTGATCAGCGGAATGAATTCATCGCCCATCAACTCGTTGAACTCATCGGCGTGCAGGTTGATCGGTAGCTTGTCGGCGCTGCTGCCCGCGGCAGGCAAGCCATGGTCGATGCCATGCTTGTAGATATGCCCAGCCACCGAGACCAGGTCGGCGAACATGGAGTTGCCCACCGCCGCGGCGACCTCGGCATCGGTCAGCGCATCCAAGCCGACATAGACGATGCCGCGTTTGCGGATGATCTGCATCCAGTCGAAGATCGGTCGCGGGTCATCCAGGTCGGTGTAATTGGGGGCCAGCAACTGCGCAGTCTTACCGGTGGTGAGCTTTTCCAGTAGTGGCAGCAGCGAGGCGACGATTTTGTCGAAATAGGTGCGGTCGTAACGCACCGCCGAGCGCAATCCATCCAGTACCGGATCGAATACCCGTTTCGCCGCCAGGTATTGTTCGATGGCCACCACGCGTTTTTCGCGTCCAACCATATGGCGAGGAATGTTCTTTTCATTGAGTTTACCTTCGAGTTGGACGATGACCTCCCAGGCTGTCGGGTCGGTCTTGGCGAAAAACTGCTGGGCGTATTCGATAAACAGGGCGTCGATATTGACCACATGCCGTTGGATCTGCAGGTAGTCCGGGCGCCGACCCAGCTCGATTAGGGCCCGGGCGATGATATTGACGAAACGCCAGGCGAACTCGCGAAAAGCGGCGGAGTTGCCTTCGCTGCTGAGTTGCCCGGCGATGCGCGAGGCCACCTCCGAGATACGCCCGAAGCGTCCTACGGCGTTGTAGCGGGCCGAAATCTCTGGCCAACCCAGATGGAATACATAGAATTCCTTGTCCCGGCCGGCCCGTTTGGCCTCCACGTACATGCGTTTGAGCAGGTCGGCATCGCCTTTGGGGTCGAACACGATCACCACCTCAGGTTTTACGCGGTGGATGTCCTGGGTGATGTACACCTCGGCCAGGCGTGTCTTGCCCACACGGGTGGTACCCAGCACTAGGGTATGTCCGACCCGTTCGCCCAGTGGCAGACTGACTTCCATCTCATCCGGCTCAACCCCATGCAGCAGCGGTGAACCGCCTACAGTGGGCAACGGCCGTAGCGGATTGAAGGTGCTGTCCCACGCGGTGATTCGTGCCAGGGTTGACAGTGGAAACGGCGCATGCTCCAGGTGCCGTTCAAGCCTGCGGGCCAGGCGGTAGCGGGTCGGCGGATCGACATAACGGGCCACGGCCGGGTCCTGGGCCTCGACCAGACGCTGGGTGTGCAGGCGAGTCCAGCGAAAACCGCGGCCCATGAACAAGCGTTGGCGGCTGACGGGCATCTGTCGACTGGTCAGTTCGTAGCGGGGCAAGCGACGGATATTGCGCCGATAGCGGAGCACGTCCCAGGCTTGGCGCAGTCGAATAAAACCAAACAAGGCATAGGCCAACGCCGCGACCAGGCCGATTTCAGGGGACAGCGCCACGGCCCAAGGTGAATACAGGCACAGCGCGGCGGCCGCGATGCAGATCGCTACGGTGTACAGTTCCACCGCCGGCCGGAGCTTGGATTCCATCGCATGTTCGGCCATGGTCGGGGCTCACTGTTCCAGTGCGGTGGCGGTGATCAAGACGGGGTAGTGCTCGATCTGCAAGCGGATGGCGATCTCGTTACCGCTGACCGGCAGGATGGTGAGGCCCGGCGCCGCCGCTCGAATCCGGAGCAAGGCTTCGGTATCGGTTACTTCGACGGCCAGGCCGGCCGCGCCCAGCTCACGGAGTTCAGTCGCGCGTTGACGCAGCCAGGTCAGCGACTGAGGGTCGCCACCCACCAAAAAGAAGGGTTGTAGGCCAGGCATGTTCAGGGTTCGTGGCGAGATTGGGCCAGGACTCAATTGGGAACTGCGGACTGGCAGGATCCACGCCTCATCGGTAAACGTAGACAGGTCGGCATGCATGGCCCGATCAGGTTGAGGTCGGTCACTCCTCTGAGCACCTGTCACGTGTAAATAGGGCAGCGTGACGTCGTCCGGCGAATCTCCGACCACGGTCAATTCCGCCTGGGCGAAAGGTGCCAGGAGCAGGATGCAGTAACAGGTGAGAGGTATGCGCTTCATGGTGGTGTGACCTCGTTGAGGGAAATCAGCAGCCGTTCGAGTTGCCGGGTAAAACCCGCGCGGTAGCGCGCAGCCGCTGCACCTCCCGCCGGGCGGTGATAACGTCCGGCCGCCAACACCCAATCCCCGGTGACGGCGTGGTGCTTACGCAGCAGCGCGGCGGTCACGGCGAGATTGCGATAGGGGTCGAGGGCGTCGCAGGGGCTGGAAAAGTGTTGTCCCTGGTAACCCAGATTGGTTTGCCCGAGACCGACATCAATCCGCTTGGCGTCATGCTGGGCGAGCGCTAGGAGCAAGGCTTGGCACGCCGCCTGGCGGGTGGCGAAGCGATAAGGGCTACCGGCGATATTCAGGGTCCAGGGCCAGGGCAGTAGTCGACCCCGGACGCGGAGTCCACTCTCTTGCAAGGCAATGGCGAACAGCACCGTCGACGGGATGTCGGAACGCTGTGCCGCCAGTTGGTAGGCGGGTGGCGGTAGTTCCGCGGCCTGAGTCGCCAGCGTCATCAGCATGAGTACCAGGCTAATCAGTGGAGGCGTTGCCATTGTCCATTCACCTGTTCGAATGTGGCGGGCAAAGGTCCTGGTGCACCGAGGCTGAACCAGTGACCCCGGTCATGGTTCAGGGTGATCTGCCGGCGTTGGACCCGGGCTGGGTCAATGCCGGCTTGCCGCGCCCAGCTGCGCACACGCTCATCCTCACCTTGGCTGCCCACCAGGTAGATATCGAATGCCACGTCACGGCTTTGCAGACGTTGCGCTTCGGCGGAACAGGCTGGGCATTGGTCTTCGACAAACAAGGCAGGGCGGGGTGCGACCGGTGAACTGGTTGGGGACGGGGACGCCATGCCCTGGATGGGCAGCAGTCCGGGAAACAGCTTGGCCCAAGCGGTGTTGTAAGCGTTCTGGTAGGCCAGTTCGCGTTCGGCCCGTTTAGCCTCTAGCGTGACCTGTAATTCGGCATAGCGCTGACGTGCCTGGTCGCTCTCGGCTTCAATTCCGAGTGCGGTCAACGGGTCGAGGTTCGGGCTCCAGAAGCCACGTGGCCCAGCCTGGATGCGCTCGAAACGTGACCACTCCTGCTCGGTGAGTCCCCAGTTCGCCGCTTGCGCGGTGCGGGAGCGTGCCAAAGACGTCGACGGCGTATCCTGAATCAATGATTGGGTCGTGACGGTATCACCGAGCGCGGAGCCTGCGGCCAGCAGCGACACGAAGCAGACGAGAGTGGCTAACGGCGCTCTGTTCATGATCGCTTCTCACGGGAGTGGCACAGTCTGATCGGGTTGACCCGTCACCGCGAAGAGGGCGGATCTCGGCTCCAGTGCTTTCAAGCGCCAGGCTCCGACTTGTTCACCGCTATGCAGCAGCCGGATATCCGCGAGCGAGCGACTGCCAGGCGGCGCGGTGGCGAGAAAGCGTTCACCCGCGCGGGACTCGACCGCCAGCACCGAGAACGGTGGTGAGAGTGCGACGAGCTGGGGGCTAGCGGTCTTTTTTGGTTTGGACTCTGAAGATGTTGCTGGTGGGGTAGGTGACCGGGGCTTGAGGTCCAGAAGTCGTTGCTCGGCCTGCTCTAGGCGTGCGCGCAGCGCCGTCATGTCGGCCTCGGTGGCACGGGTGGCCAAACCCTTGCGCAGTTCTTGGATATCTTGCGCCCACTGATCCAACAGGGGGTCGAGCGTATTGCCCTGTTGCTCGCCGCTATCGACTGCCAGTTTCAAGTCGTTCAATGCGAACTGCAGCTTTTTCCGTGCATTCTCCAGTGCACTTACATCGTGTCGCAGAGTGTCTAGGGGCTGTAGGCGTTCGGTGGTCGTACTCTGCAGCTCGTCCAGACGCTGATACTGGTTGTACAAACCACCGGTCAGGCCGGCGACTGTCAGGCAAAGCAAGCCAACCATGAAGGTTTGAAAGGTCGAGGATTTCATGGGCCCGTCTCCGGTGAGCGGGACAGGACAGCCGTCAGCGGCAGGGCGGCGAGACCGATTGTTTGTTGGGTGAAGCAGACCGAACGACTGACTTCATCGACCGTGAGTGGCCAGGTCGGACCAGCCAGCACCTGCAGTGCGCTCCGCAGCGTGATGGGGCCAAGCCGGTAATGGGCTGCGGGCAGGGGCCGGGTGAAGAGCACTTGCACCGATGGGGTGGCAGGGCAGAGCGAATAGCCCGAGCGTTGGAGCACGTGGTGCAGGGCGTCCTGTACTGAGGGGCTCAGGCTGGACGGGATGGTCACCTCGATAATTTGCGCGAGAAGATCCCACTGCTCTGGCGTGGGTTCGGTGCTGACCCGCGTATAGCGGCCGTAACGGAGCTCTGCCTGATGTCTTCCTTCGACGGTGCTTATCGAGGAGTGTGCCCGACTGGCACCTCTGTCGATCAGATGTGGGGGTGATGAGGTACTGGTGACCTGCGCGGTGCAGGCGCTGAGCATCCCCAGCAGGCAAATAGGCGTGAAGAAACGGCCCATAGAAAAATCCTCATGTCAGATTCAGTACAGAGCCTGGCATGAGGAGCAGGATGACTCAGTGAGAAATCCGACTCAGGGTGGGTCGTTATAATGCATTGCGCTTCACGTTGTTACTCATCAAAAACGGCGAGTCCGACAATGACAGGCTAATGGAGGATTTCATCCGCAATGGACAGTATAGATAGCGTGCTGGGGGTGCCTGCATATGCAAAAGTACCCCCTCAGTGGCGGCCTTCGGCGGTTTTGGAAGGGTTAGCGTGTGCTATCTTTTTTTGATAGCATAAGACGCATGAAGAACAGGCACCGAAAAACTCTGGAAGCTATCTACCGCACGCCAACCAGCGCGGGGGTAGTTTTTTCTGACATTGAGGCCTTGGTCATTCATCTGGGCGGTCAGGTACTGGAGCGCGAAGGCTCGCGGGTCAAGCTCGTACTGAGAGACGCGCAATGGCGCTGCCATCGACCGCACCCAGGAAAAGAAGCCAAGAAGTATCAGGTAGAAGAAGCTCGCGAGTTTCTTCAGCGAGCAGGAGTTGAGCTATGAACAGCATGACCTATAAGGGCTATACGGCTCGAGTCGAGTTTGATGAGCGTGACGACATCTTCGTCGGCCGAGTGTTGGGTGTGCGCGACATCATCAGCTTTCACGCCGATTCCGTGGCCGAGCTGCGCGCCGAGTTTGCTGCCGCTGTAGAGGATTATTTGGCTGACTGTGCTGAGCAAGGGCTCAGCCCTGAGAAGCCAGCCTCTGGGAAAGTGATGCTGCGCATTCGTCCCGAAGTGCATGCTGCCGCGACCATTGCTGCCCAAACCGCCGGCAAGAGCCTAAACCAGTGGGCTGACGAAGTGTTCGAGCGTGCTACGCACGCGTGATGCCAGACAGCAAAAAGCCCGCACGGGCGGGCTCTCTGTAGATAGGGCCAACTCCTTTTGGCTGACCGCATGATGCTTGGCAAATGTGACGAAGGCATAAAAGGGCGGATACGAATTAAAGCCCGATGCTTTGCCGGGCGTATCATCCTGAGCATGTCAGTCATGCTCCATTGATTCAGTTCTGCTGTTTGAAAGATCTTCCTCTGCCGCTGAAGGCGATGCTGTGCCTCTACCGATCTCTCATGTCCGAAGCGTGTTCTTCGCTGGACGATTGCAGTCTTGAAGACTTGAAACTTCTTCAATCCCAGCAACAGCTCATCGTCTTCCCTTCGTTTGCTGTGGTCAGTTGACGGCGGGACATTCATCCACAAGATTGTGTCTCCATGCTGGGTGCATATGAACCAGGCGCCCGAAGGCGCCTGTAAGGGTTAAAGCCAGCCATATTCGGCCAGGGAGAGGGGACGGCCTTCGCCTACGATAAAGTGATCCAGTACACGCACTTCGACCAAGGCCAGGGTTTCCTTCAGGCGTGCGGTCAGAAGGCGATCTGCCTGGCTGGGTTCCGTACAACCTGAGGGGTGGTTGTGAACCAAAATGGCAGCGCCCGCGTTATGCGCCAGAGAGCGCTTAACGACCTGTCGCGGATAAACGCTGGCGCCGTCGATGCTGCCGTAAAACAGAATTTCGAACGCCAGCACCCGGTGCTTAGCATCTAGAAAAATCACACCGAAAACTTCATGCTCTTGTTGCGCAAGCTGCAGTTTGAGATAGGCCGCCACGGCGTCAGGTGAGGCTAGGTCGGGGCCGCGGGAGAACAGCCGACGATCCAAAATAAGCAGGGCTTCGTCGATCACCCGGTTTTCCTGGGCGATACGATCGGCCTCGAAATCCATGTTTTCAATCAGCATGAGTTGTGTGCCCATGGTAGTGCCTCCGATGGAGTCATTAGGGGGAGGCACCCCAGGGGAGTGGTCTCCCCAGGTGGGTATGAAATGGCGGGCGTTAGCCGATGTTGCGTCGTTTACAGCCGAGTGAATTGGTGGCGTTGACCCGATTGGGGCGATCCACAACCCTCACAGGGCAACGAGGAAAAGGTTTTGATTCCCCAGCCGGCCTCGGCGTCGAAGTCAGCACTGATGGGCATCAAGTGCATCAGTCCAGATTGGATAGCCGCGAGGCGTTTCTCGACTTCATCCGGTGTGTCGTAGAGCGATAAAGCGCTGTAGTCCTCGTAAGCAGCAGCGAACAGACAGTCGTTGCAAAGCCAGAAGGATTCCATGGTGGTTCTCCTGTGCTAAGTGAAGTACAGGCGCTCGACGGAGCGCTTGGGTGAGGAACATCGCGGACTGTTCAGATGGACTGAACAGTGTGGGTTGCGTCACGGCTAGCGGTGTGTGGAGAGGGTTGATTTTCAGGTTTGAGCTGAGCCTCTGTTGGGATTTCGCTCTCCTCAGCTTCTGCATCCGCCAACGTTGGAGAGGACTCATGAATTGGCGCGTGCTCCGCAGGGGCTGTTGCTTCCTGCCTGGCGGGCGCTTTGTACTCGAGCGAGCCGTTGACCTTGATCCAGTCGATGAAAAGCAAACGACCTTTCAGGCTGGCGCCTGGCTGGCCTTGTCTCTCACCTTTCTCGTATAGAAACGGATCGATCCACAGATCACCGATACGAAACGACAGCAAAACCTTTTTCTCAGCTTTGACGGCGTCCATATAGAGACGAATCAAGCGTTCAGCTTCGCCGCCGGCGACCTTGCAATCGAAGCGGGTGTATTCCACCGCATCGGTGGCACCGTGTAGGGCGGCGATATCGCAAGCCATGAATGGCTGGCCGCGGCGGACTTGTACTTCACGAACACGGTTGAGGTAGCCGATACCGACGGTGTGCAAATTGAAGTAGGTGATGGCTTCTTGGGGTTGGTTGGCGTGGGCCATGATGGTTTCTCCTGTTTCATGGGAAAACGGCGACACACACTCCCTGGACGGGGAAGTGAGCCCCCGTCAGGGTGGGTAACGTAAAAGTCAGCAATGAACGAGCCGTCAGCGGCAAGCCAATGACGAGCAGGATGCTGCATCTGGGAAATAGCGGTACGGTAGAAGAGCGTCCGCGGGAAAAGTCCGAGGACCTGGGGGAGTGGGCATTCATCACCGCTGAAGCGGTAACCGTGCGAGCCTCCGAACGCTGATCGCACTTGGGTCAACCACCACGAACGTGGCGTAGCCTTAAAGGTTCTGGCTACCTGGGCTGGGCTGTCAACGACAGCGAACCACGCCCTTTTTATAAACCTGGCAACGTCGCGCGTCAAGGCGCTGCAAACCGATTTTTGATACCTGGAATACAGTGGCAATCAGCGGACTGAAAAAGTGAAGAGGGGCCCGGCGGGGGCCAGGCGAGGAAGAGAAAAGCCACCTTTGACGGTCTTGCGCAGTCGAACGGCTCCTCGCAAAGCTTGATTCACTGCGTCATGATTCGCCAACCGACCCTTGTCGTGGCCTGGGTCGGAACCTACTGGCACGCATCCGCGCACAAAGGGTGCCCAGTATTTCCCCGATGGGCTCCGGGGCTGAATATGAGCGTCGAAGCGGATGACCGCTATTGCCTGGCAGAGGCAACAGGGGGCATCCGCCACCACGATCAGGTCGAGCATGTAGTGGGGAAATTGTTCCACTGAGAAGAAGGCCCCGAACTCTGAGAGTCCGACCGAGCTACCCGGAGCTTATCGGTCTTGGGTCGCCATTGGCGATGCAACGAAACTACTACAGCAGAGACGGCGCGCCAGCGTCAAGTCTGAGCTTAATGCCTAGGTACTGCCGAGCAGGGCAGTCAATCGTTCCGCCCTTTCCGCAAGAGAAATCCTGATGTTTAGGCGACGCATCACTGGCGATGCGTCTCTTTTTTGAAGGGCAAAGTCCCCTTGCATGCCGGGTACCGAGAGCACGACCAGAACAGCCCCGACTTCCCTTTACGCTGAAGCATCGTGTTGTTACAAACTGGACACGTCGGACCGGCTGCGACAGACACCGCCAAGCTGAGCGTCCCACAGTGTTCGATCAATTGCGCAATCCAGCTTGCCTGCTTGGCGACGAACGCCTCGAGGGGCAGACGTCCTGCTTCGATTTCGTCCAGAGCCTGTTCCCAGATCGCGGTCATCCCCGGATCGGCGACTGCGGCCGGTACCGCCTCGATCAGGGTATGGGCCGCTGCCGAAGCCTTTAGGGCGCGTTTGTTCTTCAGTAAATAACCACGGTCGATCAAACCCTTGATGATGCTGGCGCGGGTGGCTTCGGTACCGATGCCGGTGGTGTCGCGCAGTTTCTGCTTCAGGCGGGAATCGCTGACCAGTTTGGCCACGTTTTTCATGGCCTTGATCAGCTCGCCTTCGGTGAGGGGTTTGGGGGCGGTGGTGCGCCGGGCCTTGAGTTCGACGTCGCTCAAGGTGCATTGCGTACCTTGTTGTAAGGCGGGGAGTACCTGGGACTTTTGGCTCGGCTCATCGTCTTCGGCGCTGTCGTCGAGCAAGCTTTTCCAGCCCTGGGCTAGGATCTGTTTACCCACCGCGGTTAACCGCTGTCCACCGCACTCCAGTTCGGCCTGGGTCCGATCAACCTCATGATGCGGCAGAAATTGCGCCAGGTAATGGCTACGGATCAGTACGTAGACTTGGCGCTCGGGTTCGGACATCCGAGCCAGGTTCGCTGGCTCGGTGGTGGGGATGATGCCGTGGTGCGCGGTGACCTTGGCATCGTTCCAGGCCCGTGAGTGCAACGAGCTATTGAGTCTTTCGAGTGCGCTCTGCAACGCAGGATCGGTGGTGAGCAGGGCATCGAGGACCGCCGGCACTTCGTCGAACATGCTCTCCGGCAAATAACGGCAATCACTGCGTGGATAGGTGGTGGCTTTGTGGGTTTCATACAGGGCCTGGGCGATATTCAGGACTTCCTGAACACCGAACCCCAATTTGCGCGAGCAGACTTCCTGCAGCGTGCTCAGGTCGAAGGGCAGAGGCGGTGCTTCCCGGCAATGCTCAGTCTGCAACGAGAGCACTGTGGCGATCTTGCCGCCTGTGATCGCTTGGAGCGCGTGACGGGCCAGTGCCTGCTGCAGGCAACGACCTGCGTCATCTCGTCCTGAGCTGGGCGGTAACCACGACGCGATGAAACGCTGACCCATCGAGGACAGGTTCACCTCCACGTCCCAGTAAGGCACTGGGACAAAACTGGCAATCGCACGATCCCGATCGACCACCAAACGCAGGGTCGGGGTCTGCACCCGTCCCACCGACAGCACCCCGTCGTAACCCGCACGCCGACCGAGGAGGGTAAACAGCCGACTCAGGTTCATGCCGATCAGCCAGTCGGCGCGGCTGCGGGCTAGGGCTGCATGGTAGAGCGGAAAGGTCTCCTCGCCGGACTTCAGTGCGGCCAAGGCTTTGCGAATCGATGTCTCGTTGAGCGCGGACAACCAGAGGCGCTGAAGGGGCCCTCGATAGTGGCAGAGCTCCAATAATTCACGGGCAATCATCTCACCTTCGCGGTCGGCGTCGGTGGCGATGACGACGCTGGAGGCTTCATTGAGCAGGCGGTTGATGACCTTGAACTGTCCGGCCGTCTTGGGTTTGACCTCGACCTTCCACTGCCTGGGAATGATCGGTAGCTGATCCAGCGACCAGCTCTTGTACTGCTCGCCATAGGCTTCGGGCGGGGCGGCCTCGAGCAGGTGGCCGATGCACCAGGTGACGGTGGCATCACTGCCAATTAGGCAACCCTCACCGCGCCGGGTGGCGCCGAGTACTTTGGCGATGTCTCGACCTTGAGAGGGTTTTTCGCAGAGGAATAGGCGCATAACACTGCTCCGGATGGGGTCCAGAGCAGCGTCATGGGAAATCGCAGGGTAGGCTATGAGAAACCTGAATGCCAGACTCTCCACATTTTTCATGCCGGGAAGCCTAGCACTGAAGGGTGAACGTCAGGCTCACCAGAGGCGCACCTTGTAGGCCCGTCGCCCTTCGCTTTTGGGTTGATTACGCCTTGCGCTTCCTGGATTTTGCGGCTGCTGAAGAGCCCTGGCTGTTGGCCCGGGCTGTACTGTGTTCGCCGCGTTTCTCAGGCGCCGCCTGTTCACTGGAGCGCTCCCGCATCACCACGCTGTGCACACGGTGCGGCAGGATGCCAACGCGGCGGGCCTCGATCTTGAAGGTGACCCGTGCGTTGTCCTCGCTGTCTTCCCACTCGTCCTTGACCGTGCGGCCTTCCACCAGAATGCGCATGCCTTTTTGGTATAGCGTACTCCAGTGTCCGGCGTCGCGGTGCCAGAGCTCTACTGGCGCCCAGTAACCGCCGCGGTCTTCATAGCTGCCCTCGCGTGGCACGGGGTTGTCGAAATACACATTCAGCCGGAGCAAGCGGCGGGGTTCGTCATTGCCGGAAGTGAATTCCTGGAACTCTGGCGCACTGCCGATGTTGCCTTCGCCGACGAAAAAAGTACTCATCGTGATACCTCCACTGCGGTTGTGAGTTGGCGCAGCACCTGCTCGGCGCTGGCCATTTTGATCGCGCAGGTGGTGGCCTGGCGAAACAGCGAATGCACCACGCTCATCTGCAGGTTCAGTGCAATGCGCTCGCATTCGAATTGGTACAGCCCTTCGCGCATGGCCGGCGACAGGGCGGGATGGGCCACTTGCTGCTCCCAGACCGCCACACCCATGCGGGCGAAGTCACGGGTACGCCAGCGCAGGAACGTGCTGCCGGAACCGGTGTTTTGCAGCACCAAACGCGTATCCAGCAGTGAATAAGGTGGTCGTCCGGCCTGCTGCATGACGGCCTCCATCAATTGGCGTAACTGCGCCTCGATGTCCCTCGCCACCTGCGCCAAGTGCTCCAACTCCCCCTTACTCTTAAAAGGTTTTAAAAGGCCTTTTAGGGAGGCTGCGTGTTCGAGCTGTCGATAGGCATCCGCTGTCAGCACGTCGCGGGGTATCGATTGCGTCGGGTTGATGGGGCTCATGCTTGATCCTCCGGCTCAGGTAGGATCGCTGGCGGATCTTCCGCGTTGCTTACCAGGGCTTCAGTGTCAGCCATGGGCGCAGCACCACCGCGGATGATCGGCGGTGCAAACTGCGAGCGCCGCTGGCCTTCGAGAACGTCCTGTGGTGGCAAACCGAACTTGTCGATGGCCTCATGGGCCCGGGCGTTGTTTGCCGCCATGTCATCCCGGGTGACGCCGGCATGTCGATAGCGCTGCGCCAGGCCGAACAGGCTGCGGAGCAGATGGGCACCGTCGTCGATCCAGGCTTCCATGTCGACGCGCCCGATCAGCGCGGTGTGATGGGCGAGTAAGGTGCGGCGCACCAAGGTGTCGTAGTCGGTCAGCAGGTAAACCGCCAGAAAGCCCATCTGACTGCCGATGTACAGCGGCAAGGTCACCGGGTGGATGTTGAGGTTGTCACCCATGTCGATCTGGGTCGGCAGGTCCTGCCTGACCCGATCCAATTGCTGAGTCAGCTGCAGCATTCCGGCCTTGGCCTGCAGCAATTTTTCTTCGAGTTGCAACATGGCCCAGTCGGCGTAGGGATCGTCGTGGGCCGAGGTCTGTTTGATCAGGTTGGTGACGCTGATATAGCCGGCCATGCCCATGATTGCGTGCACGCCTTCGCGGGCCGTCCGGCCTTGCCAGATGCGCGCGGCGTGGTGGGTGTGCAGGGTCAGGGTGATGCTACTGCGCAATGAGCCCAGGTTGAGTTGGTAGTGATCGGCCACGGTGTTGTCCTCGCAGGTGCTTAGGCGAGAGCATTGCGGCGGAGGATGTGCAAGAGCAGCCCAAAAGCTGAACGCGGTCTGTTCGGTTTGCCACGGGTGAATGGTGATGCTGATCGCTCTCGGGCGTAATGCCCGGAGCATCAAATCCATTGAGGTCCAGGATCGCTATGGGGACAACTGCCCTCAACCGATCTGGAGCCTCAGAGGGGCATTCGCCTTGATGCCAGTGGCATCAAATCCACTGAGGTCCAGGATGGATACGGGGGAACAACAGCCCTCAAACGATTTGAGGATTCAGGGCGACCTCCGCTTTGATGCCAGTGGCATCAAGTCCACTGAGATCCAGGATCGGCACGGGACAACGGCCCTCCATTGATCCGAGCTCGCAGGGCGGCATCCGCCTTGATGTCCTGGGCAACAAATCTACTTACCGCTAGGGCGTTTCGCGGGGAGCTGACGCAACTCATCCAGGCAGGCTTGCACCAAGGGTGATAGCGGTTCGTCCGGCTTTCTGGATCGAGGTGGTGGTGGTGGTGGTGGCTGTCTCTTATACACATC
>NZ_JZRI01000110.1:0-2444 GCF_000952175.1 Pseudomonas sp. ES3-33
GTATAAAAACACCGAAGACAGCAAGTTAATAGGGCGCGTTGCACAGGTACTTTATGGCCTAAGACATCCTAAATTTTTTTGCTACCTGCTCAACCGCCTTAGATCTCCTGACATTATTAGCTTCAGATGCAAAAACCTTAAGAAAATCATCTCCAAGCTTGCGTCACCCGACGATGCGATAATAATTTCAAGATCTTCCGGAGGCCGAGTAGCATCATTGGTCGCCGACGAATTAAATATAAAGCACCTTATATGTCTTGGTTACCCATTCAAGCACCCGCAAAAAGATGTCGAACCTGAAAGATACTTGCACCTACAATACATAAAGACACCCATACTAATAATTCAAGGCATCAATGACGAGTACGGAGGAGCTGACATACAAGACAAATACAAACTCAGTAAAAAGGTCGAACTTTTTTTTGTGGAGACCAATCATAGTTTCGAAACCAGCATTGAAGATCTGAAAAAAATAACTGACAAGATTAAAGATTGGTCCCACTGCTAAGCATTCAGTGAGACTACTGGTGCCTTGTACGAGTTGTAAGTCATTACGCACTGCAATAAATAGAGACTCGTGACACGTACTTGTACGTCGGTGATGCGTGCTAGCGCCCAACCTAAAGCGCTAGGCGGACCTGCTGGCTATGATGAGCTGGTTTGCCGCGGGTGATCTGAGCCATTTCGTTGCGCGACGGGTCTGAGTAGTAGAGGTGGTTGAGCATCGATTACGGCCGCAGCCTGAGGTTGTTTTAGCAATGTGTTTACTCAACAGTTGAGGCGTCACGGCTGGGGCTTTACGAGTCAGCTACGCCTCTACCGGCATGGTATAGGCCTGGGAAGCATGCGACTGCCCGCGAACATTGTTGTGGTTTACTGACACACCGAACCACCGCTATCCGTGACTCAGTGAATACTCATTGCTGTACCGTCGCTGTTCAGCCAACCCTCCAACTGGTATCTAGTCCATTTCTGATTTCTTTCCTGACTCGCCTCTCTCACAGTCGCCAACGCCTTCGTGCGGCGATTCGGAACTTTCGTACAAAAATTCCGGAAATTTCCTTCAAGTTGTGTCGACCGGCATGAACTGGTGCGAATTGGGCTGATTGGATATTCTTTCGCTGCCACTGTGGATGCAGTGGTAGGGCGTAGGAACCCTTACATGCTCATGACGCATTAGCGCTGTCGTTTGATTGCGGCACTTAATCAGTGTCCGTAAGATCGTTCGCGGCGGCTGTGCGTGGGACACGCTTCGGCGTGACCGAGGTTTCATGAGCACTCGGTTTCCTACATCCTGCGCACGGCTGCCACCCTAGCCCGTAGGAAGGCTGTTGGCAGTTCATATTCATGCTCATGAGATTGAACAAATGAAAAAACTGACTCCGGATCCTCCCTACAAAAAACCAGCTCCCTACCCCGAAAACCGCTTCAAGCCGCTGACCAGCAACTGCGACGACATGCCTACATTGTTCGTCGACACCCAAGCCCCACTCGATGTATTGATCAGCGCTGCCAAGTACCGAATCGAGGCCGTCACCCAGGTACTCGAAAACCTGGCTATGCGCGGCACGATTGAGTGCGAGTCCTTCATCCTCAGTGACTTCGCCCTGCTCTGCGCCATTTCGTTGCGCGATGGCTGTGATGTGCTGGAGGTGGTTGAGCGTCGATTGCGACCGCAACCTCACGCTGTTTTGGTGGCGTGATTAACGCTGGTAGTTGAGGCGTCTCAACAGGCGCCTTCGCGGGCAAGCCTCGCTCCTGCCGACACCTGCTTAGGCTTGGGGTGCGTGGGGTTGCCCGCGAACTTTACCGAACGCCAATCGCGGGATTATGCCCCGCATGATTGCTCAGTCCGAGCCGCTATCCGTGACTCACTGAATGCTCATTGTTGTACCGTCGCTGTTCAGCGAATCCTCCAACCGGCAACTAGTCCTTTTCTGATTTCTTTCCTGACTCGTCTCTCTCACAGTCGCCAACGCTTTCGTGCGGTGATTCGGAATTTTCGTACAAAGATTCCGGAAATTTCCTTCAAGCTGTGTCGACCGGCATGAACTGGTGCGAAGTGCGCTGATTGGATATTCTTTCTCTGCCACTGTGGATGCAGTGGTAGGGCGTAGGAACCCTTGGAGATTCACCGCGCGTCAGTCGTTTGATTGCGGCACGTAACCTGTGTCCGTAAAATCGTTCGCGGCGGCTGTGCGCGGGACACGCTTCGGCGTGGCTGAGTTTGGTGAATCCTCAGTTTCCTACTCCCGCGTACGGCTGCCACCCAAGCCCGTAGGAAAGGCCGGTGGTAGTTCAAATGAATTCACCAAGGGCAAAAAAATGAGAGCACTTCACCCCGACCCACCGTACAAAAAACCACCCCCCTACCCCGAAAACCGCTTCAAGCCGCTCACCAGCAACTGCGACGACATGCCTACATAGATCGGAAGAGCACACGG
>NZ_JZRI01000111.1:0-48855 GCF_000952175.1 Pseudomonas sp. ES3-33
GTACCCCGGATTTTCCAGCGCCACCCCGTCCCCCGGCTCCACCAGCAGCTGTGCACAAAGGCTAATTCCCTGTTGCGCACCACTGGTGATCACTATTTGCTCAGCGGTGCACTGCATTCCCCGGGAACTACGCAAATACGCGGCAATCAACCCTCGCAATCGCGCATCGCCGGCCGGATCGCCGTAGCACAACTGCTGCAAGTCCGGTTTACGCCAGAAAGCCGCGTTCAGCTTGGCCCATATCTCAAAAGGGAACAGGTCGAACGCCGGCACACCCACCCGAAATGCCCGAGGCGGCCCGCTGGGTGGTGTCGCTAAATGGTTCTTTTCGACCCGTTCCAGAGCACCATTGTGGATAACTTTACTGGATGAAATTACAGGTAAGTCCAGCCAATTTGTGGATAAGGCTGTGGACAAGCCTGTTGAAAACCCTGTGGATACTTTTGTGGATAGTTTTTTGTCGAGCGAGTCCGCTTGGGGCAATTGCGCGACATAAGTCCCGTCTCCCACTCGCCCCTCGATAAACCCTTCGGCATACAGTTGATCGTACGCCCGCACCACGCTATTGCGGGAAATTGCCAGCGCTGACGCCAGATCGCGTGTTGCAGGCAATCGGGTGCCACTGGCCAGCCGTCCATCCAGCACGCGCAGTCGTAAAGCCTGGTAAAGCTGTCGACTCAGACCCTGGCGTCGATCGAGTTCGATACCAGCCGGATTGAACGACAGGGAAAGCAGCGACTGGCTCATGGTAATGGACCTATGAAATTGGTCGTTAATGGCTCTTACAACAGACCAATAGCCTGCCTAGGATGCAGGCATTCGCCAAGGAATTTTTCCATGTACAACCCAAGCAGCTTTGCCATCCACGATTTGGACGAACTGCAGCAGCAGATACTCGCCACCCGTCTCGCCCTGGTCGTCACCCATGGCGAACAAGGCTTGCAAGCCAGTCACCTGCCCCTGTTGCTGCGCGGCGACGAAGGTCCCAATGGCACGCTCTACGGTCATTTCGCCAGGGCCAATCCACAGTGGAAGGAACTGCACAATGGTGCTGAAGCGATGGTGATATTTGCCGGTGCCGATGCCTATGTCAGCCCCGGGTTTTACCCCAGCAAAGCCGAGCACGGCAAAGTCGTGCCCACCTGGAACTACATCGCCGTGCACGCGTACGGCACTGCCGAAGTGTTCAGCGATGCCGGGCGTCTGCTGGAGCTGGTCAGCGGCTTGACCGATCGTCATGAAGCGGCCCGCGCGCAGCCGTGGAAAGTGAGCGACGCTCCGGCCGACTACATTGACGGGATGCTCAAGGCCATCGTCGGCTTTGCCCTGCCAATCCAGCGCCTGGAAGGTAAACGCAAACTCGGCCAGAACCGTAGCCCCGCCGATTATGCCGGCGTGCGCGAGGGGCTCGGCGCCAGCCCCGATGCGCATGATCAGGCTCTCGCTCACTTGATGCGTTAAGGAACCAACATGAGTCAGCTCGACATCCGCCAGGTCACCGCCGGCGATCACGCCGCCTGGCTACCCTTGTGGCAAACCTATCTGGATTTTTACAACACCCAGCTGCCTGAAACGGTCACCCGAAGCACCTGGGAGCGCATCCTCGATCCAGGCGAGCCGACCCACGCCGCGCTGGCCTGGGCGGATGGTCGAGCGGTAGGCATGGTGCATTTCATCTACCATCGATCAAACTGGAGCATCGAGAATTCCTGCTACCTGCAGGACCTGCTGGTGGCACCACACACCCGCGGCACGGGCGTCGGCCGCCAGTTGATCGAATTCGTCTACGCCACCGCCAAAAACGATGGCTGCTGCAAGGTCCACTGGTTGACTCACGAGACCAACGCCACCGCGATCCAGCTCTACGAGCGTATCGCCGAGCGGCCCGGTTTCATCCAGTTTCGTAAAGCCCTTTAAGGTTCAAGGAGAACAGCATGTCGACTTCACTCGCGGACTGGAAGGGCGTCCCGGCCCCCTCGGTTCAAACCATCGAAGGTCGGTTTATCCGCCTTGAGAAACTCGATGCGGCCCGTCACGCCGATGGCTTGTTCAAAGCCCTGCAAGGTCCGGGCGCAGATCCCAAGCTGTGGGATTACCTGCCTTATGGACCGTTTCCAGAGCGCAGCGTGTTCGACGATTGGTTGAACAATCATGCGGCCCACAGCGACCCCTATTTTTTCAGCGTGATCGACCGCGCCAGCGATGAGGTGCAGGGCATCCTCAGCCTGATGTCGATCGTTGCGGCCCAGGGCCGCATCGAGATCGGCCACGTGACCTTTGGCGCACCGATGCAACGCTCGCCGAAAAGCACCGAGGCTGTGTATCTGCTGGCCAGGGAATCCTTTGCCTTGGGTTACCGCCGCCTGGAGTGGAAGTGCAACAACGGCAACGCTCGCTCCAAGTATGCGGCCGAGCGGCTGGGATTCAGCTTTGAAGGGGTGTTCCGCCAGCACATGGTGGTCAAGGGCCAGAACCGCGACACCGCCTGGTATTCGATCCTGGACTCGGAGTGGCCGGCCATCGGCGCGGGCTTCGAACAGTGGTTATCGGATGAAAACCAGACGACGTCGGGTCAGTTGAAGACGCTGGCGGAGTGCCGGGCTTAGGGACTGATCGGCTTACCGGCGGTGGCGCGTGAGCCATCGCAATCGCCGGCAAGCCGGCTCCTACGGATTGGCGGCGCGGCGTAGTTCAACGCTCACTATCGCGCCGCAGCCGCACCACCCCCATTTTCATTCCAAAAGGTCTGAACACTGCATTCAGGGATTTCAACGTCTGATTCCCCTCCCCATGCTCGATATGTACCAGCGTGCGCACCGAAATCTTGCACATTTTCGCAAACTGCGTCTGGTGCAGGCCCGTGACCTCCACACGTAAACGGCGAACCGCCTCGCCGATTTCAAGAGTGCCTTGGGCAAGTGCCTCCCGGATGCTCTCAATGAGCTTTGTGCGCTCTGCAACCGTCATGCTCATTTCAAGTCCCACTCTATCAAACGGTGCTCCAGGCTTTTCAAGGCAATTCGCGGGTGATTCATCGTCGCGTCAGGCAAACCACTGGCACTTAGAATGTCGGGAAGTGCAGCCAGGCGTCGGGCATCCGCACGCAGGCGCTCGTAGATTTGCGATGCATCGCCGAGTGTGGCCAATGGGTCATTCGGATCGGCCAGTTCAGCCACGGCGCTACACACGCCACGCCAATCCACGTCACCTGCCCGTTCCAGTTCTTTTGGCCACTTGGTAGTACGTGTAACACCTTCATCGTCCATCACCATCGGTGCCAGATCGTAAATCGGTGCCAGTCGAAACGAATCAGTGCCACGGATAATCGCGGTGTTGCGACCATGGTTGTCTGAGTTACCGAGAATCTTATTGATCAAGTCGCGTCTCAGATAATCAGCGAGCAAATCAGGGATTTCAATTTGCAGGCTTGTCTCGGCCGATGCGAGCCATTAGAAATCTTTTCGCCGCTCCTGCAGGTGCAATGTCATACACGAACGCCGGGGCATTGGAGCGCCATCCATCCCAATCCAGTGGAAGCCTGGCACTCACAGCTTTCGCGAAAGGTGTTCCGATGGATTCATAGTTGTCGGCCAGATAACTCTGTTCGTAACCGAAACTGCAGCGGCTCTCAAAGCCTTTTTCAGGGCTGTCAAAGCTCAAGACCATGGCGTCGCGCCAGGTAGCGTCGATGTAGACCTGTAAGGTGAGGTTATACATGCCATCTTCACCTGCATTTAAATGCACATTTTGACGTCAATTGCGAAGCCAACACGCAATATAGTGCATTCAGACCTGGGAAGCACCCTTGCGAACTGCAGTAGAATGCAGATCAAGTTAAAACTTTTAATAAAAAACGCAAAATAATGCAGATGCCAGACGCTTGTCGGCAACCGCCCAAACGACAGCCAAAAAAAAGGGGAGCACATGCCCCCCCGAGGTTTAAAGCGGTGTACCGAGGCTGTTAATCAGCCTTCGATCTCGATCAGGATTTCGCCCGGGTTTACCCGGTCGCCCTTGGCCACGTGAATGGCGGTAACTTTGCCGGCGATGGCGGCCTGGACTTCGGTTTCCATTTTCATCGCTTCGGTGATCAGCACGGCCTGCCCGGCTTTCACCACGTCGCCTTCCTTGACCAGCACGTCGACAATGTTGCCCGGCATGGTGGTGCTGACATGGCCAGGCGCCGTGGCTTGCTTGCGCTTGCTGCTGCCGCCGCTGACGAATTCATTGAGCGGTTCGAACACCACTTCTTCCGGCATGCCGTCGATGGACAGGTAGAAGTGACGCTTGCCTTCAGCCTTGACGCCGACACCGGTGATGTCGACTCGGTAGGTTTCACCGTGAACGTCGATCACGAACTCGGTCGGCACGCCTTCGCCACCGGCCGAGGTCACGCCACCGGCTTCTGGAATCGGCAGCAACACTTCAGGCGTCAGGGTGCCGGCGGCACGCTCTTCGAGGAATTTGCGCCCGATGTCCGGGAACATGGCGTAGGTCAGCACGTCTTCTTCAGACTTGGCCACCGAGCCGATTTCAGCGCGCAGCTTGGTCATTTCCGGCTTGAGCAGATCAGCCGGGCGCACGTCGATCACTTCCTCGCTACCGATCGCCTGGCGACGCAGTTTTTCATTAACGGTGCCCGGCGCCTTGCCATAGCCACCTTGCAGGTAGAGCTTCACTTCATTGGTGATGGTCTTGTAGCGCTCGCCGGCCAGCACGTTGAAGAACGCCTGGGTGCCGACGATCTGCGAAGTCGGGGTCACCAGCGGCGGGAAACCGAGGTCCTCGCGAACACGCGGGATCTCGGCCAGCACTTCGGCCATGCGGTTGAGGGCGCCCTGCTCTTTCAACTGGTTGGCCAGGTTGGAAATCATCCCGCCCGGCACCTGGTTGACTTGCACGCGGGTGTCGACGGCGGTGAACTCGCTTTCGAACTGGTGGTACTTCTTGCGCACGGCGTAGAAGTACAGACCGATTTCCTGCAGCAGTTCCAGATTCAGGCCGGTGTCGTACTCGCTGCCTTTAAGGGCGGCGACCATCGACTCGGTGCCCGGGTGGCTGGTGCCGGAGGCGAAGCTGGAGATCGCGGTGTCGATGTGGTCGGCACCGTTCTCGATCGCCTTGAGCTGGCACATGGTGGCCAGGCCCGCGGTGTCGTGGGAGTGGATGAACACCGGCAGGGACTGCTCTGCTTTCAACGCACGGACCAGTTCGCCAGTGGCATAAGGGGTCAGCAGACCGGCCATGTCCTTGATCGCCACCGAGTCGCAACCCATGGCCTCCATCTGCTTGGCCTGGGCCACAAACGCATCGATGGTGTGCACAGGGCTGGTGGTGTAGGCGATGGTGCCCTGGGCATGCTTGCCGGCAGCCTTCACGGCTTCGATGGCCGTGCGCAGGTTACGTACGTCGTTCATCGCGTCGAAGATGCGGAAGACGTCGATGCCATTGACCGCAGCCTTGGCGACGAAGGCTTTGACCACATCGTCGCTGTAGTGGCGGTAGCCCAACAGGTTCTGGCCACGCAGGAGCATTTGCAGGCGAGTGTTAGGCAGCGCGGCGCGCAGTTGGCGCAGGCGCTCCCACGGGTCTTCTTTCAGGAAGCGTACGCAGGCGTCGAATGTCGCACCGCCCCAGCATTCCAGCGACCAGTAGCCGACCTTGTCGAGCTTGTCGCAGATCGGCAGCATGTCTTCGGTGCGCATGCGGGTCGCGAGCAGCGATTGGTGGGCGTCGCGCAGGATCGTGTCGGTGACGTGGATTTTCTTGCTCATTGTTATATTCCTCACAGGCCTGCGTGGGCGGCGATGGCGGCGGCGATGGCCAGGGCCAGCTCTTCGGGTTTGCGCTTGATCGAGTAGTTGGTCAGTTCAGGGTGGCTTTCAACGAAGCTGGTATTGAACTGGCCACTACGGAATTCCGGGTTACGCAGGATTTCCTGGTAGTACGCGGCGGTGGTCTTGACCCCTTGCAGACGCATGTCGTCGAGGGCACGCAAGCCACGGTCCATCGCTTCTTCCCAGGTCAACGCCCAGACCACCAGTTTGAGGCACATGGAGTCGTAGAACGGTGGAATGGTGTAGCCGGTATAGATTGCCGTGTCGGTACGCACGCCGGGACCGCCGGGTGCGTAGTAACGGGTGATCTTGCCAAAGCTCGGCAGAAAATTGTTTTTCGGGTCTTCGGCGTTGATCCGGAACTGCAGGGCAAAACCGCGGTGCTGGATGTCTTCCTGTTTCACCGAAAGCGGCAAGCCGGACGCAATGCGGATCTGCTCACGCACGATGTCGATGCCGGTGATTTCTTCGGTGATGGTGTGCTCCACCTGCACCCGGGTGTTCATTTCCATGAAGTACACCTCGCCCTCGGCGAGCAGGAACTCCACGGTACCGGCGTTTTCGTAACCCACGGCTTTGGCCGCACGTACGGACAGGTCACCGATGTAGGCGCGCTGTTCCGGGGTCAGTTGCGGGCTCGGGGCAATCTCGATGAGCTTCTGGTTGCGTCGCTGGATCGAGCAGTCGCGCTCGAACAGGTGCACGACATTGCCGAAACTGTCGCCGAGGATCTGCGCTTCGATGTGCTTCGGGTTGACGATGCATTTTTCCAGGAACACTTCTGCCGAACCAAAGGCCTTGGTGGCCTCGGAAATCACTCGCGGGAATGCCTGTTCAAGTTCGTCCCGACTGTCGCAGCGTCGGATACCACGGCCACCGCCACCGGAGGTCGCCTTGAGCATCACCGGATAACCGATGCGGTCGCCTTCGATAAGCGCTTCCGCGATATCCGCGACGTTGCCTTCCGTGCCGGGTGTGACCGGTACTCCGGCCTTGATCATGCTGCGGCGCGCTTCGGTCTTGTCGCCCATGCGCCGAATCACTTCAGCCGAGGGACCGATGAACTTGATCCCGCGCTCGGCGCAGATGTCTGCCAGTTCGGCGTTTTCCGAAAGGAAACCGTAGCCGGGGTGCAGTGCATCGCAGCCGGTTTCTACCGCCAGGTTCACCAGCTTGCGCGCATTCAGGTAGCCGGCCAGAGGTTCGGCACCAATGCTGTGGGCTTCGTCTGCACGCTTCACGTGCAACGCGTGCCGATCGGCGTCGGAGTAGATCGCGACCGAGCGAATGCCCATCTCGGCGCAGGCACGTACGATTCGTACGGCAATCTCACCACGGTTGGCGATCAGGATCTTTTTTATCACTTGGAATTTCCCTTGAGCCGGTGGTACCCACAACCTGCTAGACCAGGTCGACGTGACCAAATGTTTCCATCTGGTCGCGAACCCACACTAGCGCTCACGAGGGATTAACAAAAATGAATAATTATTGGGTCAGGCATAAGTAAAGACTTATAGTTGCGTTACCGGCCATGGTTAAAAGCGAAGAAAAAATGCGTAAGTCCTTGATGCGAATGACATTACGCCAACTTCAGATCTTCAATGAGGTGTGTGATCTACGGTCCTACAGCCGTGCAGCCGAGGAAATGTCGCTGACACAGCCAGCTGTCAGCCTGCAGATTCGGCAGATCGAAGAACTGATCGGGCAGCCATTGTTTGATTATGTTGGCAAAAAACTCTACATGACCGAGGCCGCCGAAGCACTCCAGCGAGCCAGCCGGGACATCTTCGGCCGCCTGGAAAACCTCGACATGCAGCTGTCGGACATGCAGGGATCGCTGCAGGGACAGCTCAAGCTGGCAGTGGAATCCAGCGCCAAGTATTTCGTGCCGCACTTGTTTGCCGCCTTCAAGCGCCAACACCCCGAGGTCAATCTGCAGCTGACGGTGGTCAATCGCGGGCAGGTGATTCGGCGCCTGTCGGATAACCGCGATGACCTGGTGATCATGTCCATGGTGCCACAGGACATGGGGCTCGAATTCCTGCCTTTCCTGAACAACCCGATAGTCGCGGTGGCGCCGCCGGACCATCCGCTGTGCCATTTGGGACCGCTGCGCTTGCAGGATCTGGAACCTTATACCTTGCTGCTGCGCGAACCCGGCTCCGGCACTCGCCTGGCCTGCGAGGAGTACTTCAAGGAAAAGCGCGTGCACTTCAACCAGACCCAGGAAGTCTCGTCGGCCGAAGCCCAGCGCGAGTGTGTACTGGCAGGTTTGGGCGTGGCGCTGTTGACGCGTCACGCCCTGAACCTGGAACTGGCGACCGGCGGATTGATCGAGCTGCCGGTGGAAGAGTTACCGCTGTACCGCAGCTGGTGCCTGGTGCAGGCCAAGGCGAAGCGCCTGTCACCGGTGGCTCACGCATTCCTTGCGTTTATCCGCAGCGAGCGGGTGCAGATCAGCGCCCTGGTTGAGCGTTTCGACGGGAAGCTGCGGGCGCTGCCTGCCAGTAGTTGAGTTCGAGCTCGTCAGGAAAGCCGCCGATTTCAGCCAGCAGCTGGCGGCGCTCGCAGCGGTCTTCGATGGCGCGGCGAAACTCCATGCGGCGCTGGTCTTCCTGCTGACGACGGGTTCTGACGGCGCTGTTGCGTTCTTCGTAGGGCTGGGCCATTTCGAGTCTCCCAAGGCGATTACGGGAGTTTCAAGATAGGCGCGGGGGATGACGGTTTGGCGGCATGCGCGTTACAGGGGTGTGAACATTTACAGATCAAAAGATCGCAACCTTCGGCAGCTCAGGGTACGCGAATTCCCGCAGGAGCTGCCGAAGGCTGCGATCCTTTGATCTTAATCGTCCAGCGCCTTGACCGACTTGGGCGACAACCGCAAGCTGCGCAAGCTGCGCTTCACGCTCTTGAGGTGGTTCACCAGGCTCGGGCCGCGCGCCATGGCCACGCCCATCGCCAACACATCGATCACCACCAGGTGGGCAATACGTGAAGTCAGCGGCGTGTAGATCTCGGTGTCTTCATGCACATCGATCGCCAGGTTGACGGTCGACAACTCGGCCAGCGGGGTCTGGCTCGGGCACAGGGTGATCAGCGAAGCACCGCTTTCACGCACCAGGTTGGCCGTGATCAGCAAATCCTTCGAGCGCCCGGATTGCGAAATGCAGATGGCTACATCGGTGGGTTTTAGGGTCACCGCCGACATGGCCTGCATGTGCGGGTCGGAATATGCCGCCGCCGTCAGCAACAAACGAAAGAATTTGTGCTGGGCATCTGCTGCCACTGCGCCCGACGCACCAAAGCCGTAGAACTCTACCCGCTGGGCCTGGGACATCAGTGTCACTGCGCGCTGCAACTCGATCGGGTCGAGCCGCTCGCGCACTTCCATCAGGGTATGCAGGGTGGTATCGAAGATTTTCAGACTGTAGTCGGCGACCGAATCGTCTTCGTGAATCGCGAACTGTCCAAAACTCGCGCCCGCCGCCAGGCTCTGCGCCAGCTTGAGTTTCAGGTCCTGGAATCCGGAACAGCCGATGGCCCGGCAAAACCGCACGATGGTCGGTTCGCTGATGCCCACGCTGTGGGCCAGGTCTGCCATGGAACTGTGCATCACCGCCGCCGGGTCAAGCAGCACGTGGTCGGCGACCTTGAGCTCCGACTTGCGTAAGAGGTGGCGTGACTGGGCGATGTGTTGCAACAGATTCAAAGGTCTGGACTCTTTGTTATTGGCAGGCGCCGTGATGTAGCGAGCTTGTAGTTATACTACATGAATTGGCTTTTTGCCTGCTCAATCCGTAACCGAATCCCTCGTTTTCAGCAGAGCATGGCTCCATGTAGCGCCAATCACGCCTTCACGGATTTACTTCGAGCCCTGCAACTGCAGAAGGCTCGCTAGCTGTTGCGCCTCAACGGGCTTGCTGATCAGGTAGCCCTGCACCTCATCACAATGTTCGCCTCGCAGGAACTCAAGTTGCTCGGGCCGCTCCACTCCCTCAGCCACCACTTTCAACGACAAGCCATGGGCCATGGCGATGATCGCGCGGGTGATCGCGGCATCCATCTGCCCCTCGCCCAGGCCGCGAATAAACGTCTGATCGATTTTCACGTAGTCCACCGGAATGCGCTTGAGGTAACTCAAAGACGAATAGCCGGTGCCAAAGTCGTCGATCGCCAGTTTTACCCCCAGGTCCCGTAGCTGCTGGAACGTCGAAATGATGTGCTCGACGCTGTCCAGCAACTGACTTTCGGTCAGTTCAAGCTCAAGGTATTGCGGCGCCAGCCCGGTTTCTTCCAGCACCTGTCGAACCAGGCTGACCAACTTGCCCTGACGCAGCTGATACACAGACAGATTGACCGACACACGAATCGGCTCGAGCCCCTGGCGCTGCCACTCGCACGCTTGCCAGCAGGCCTGACGCAGCACGAACTCGCCGATCGGACCGATCAACCCGGTTTCCTCGGCCAGGCCAATGAACTCTGCAGGCGACACCCTGCCCCTGTCGGGATGATCCCAGCGCACCAAGGCTTCGGCGGCATTCAGGCGTCCCGTGGCGAGGCAGAGCTTGGGTTGGTAGAACACTTTAAGCTGCTTCTCATCGATCGCTTTGCGCAGCTGGTTTTCCAGCTGCAATCGCTCCAGGGTGCTGGCTTGCAGGCTCTCGGTGTAGAACTGGAAATTATTGCCACCCAAGTGTTTGGCATGCTGCATGGCCATGTTCGACTGGCTGACCAGCGCTGAGATTTCCCGGGCGTTGTCCGGGAGCATACTGATGCCCATCGACGCACTGACTACCAGCTCATGTCCGTCGATGTTCAATGGCAAACGCAACTTGGCGGACACCCGTGTCGCCACCCGGGCCAGACTGGAGAGGTTGGCGTAGCTGTCAAACAGCACGGCAAATTCGTCGCCGGACAAGCGTGCAATAGTTTCGGCCTCGGGCAGCGCACTTACCAACCTGCGGGCGATTTTCTGCAATAGCTCGTCGGCAATGTCATGGCCCAGGCTCTCGTTGAGCAACTTGAACCGGTCCAGATTGATATGCAGCAACGCCAGGCTGCGCCCGCCCTGACGCATCCGTTGATGAGCCTCGCGCAGGCGCTCGCGGAACAGCGAGCGGTTGGCCAGGCCCGTCAACTCGTCGTAATGGGTGAGAAACCGCATCCGTTCTTCGGATTCGCGCCTGGCCGAAAGATCAGCGAAGAAGCCGACAAGATGACTTACATTTCCCCGATTATCACGCACCGCACTTAGCTGCAACCACTGCGGATACAACTCACCATTTTTCCGCGTCTCCACCAGTTCGCCCTGCCAGCTGCCATGCTGCTCCAGTGCCTGGCGAATGGCGCTGTAGTGCCGGCGAGCGTCACGACTGCACGGCAGATCGACCACACTCAGTCCGAGCAGGTCTTCGATCTCATAGCCGGTCACTCGGCAGAAGGCCTGATTAGCGGCGATCAGGGCGTAATTGGGATCGAAAATCACAATGCCTTCACTGGCCGCTTCAAAGACCGTCGCAGCCAGTTGCTGTTGCGTTTCGTGGTGCTTGCTGACGCTGATGTTGCGTCGAGTCCCGACCATGCGCACCACCCGGCCATTTTCGCCGCGCTCCACCGCCCGTCCACGGTCCTCGATCCATACCCAGTGACCGTCACCGTGACGCACGCGGTATTCGATCTGATAGTCCTCGCTGCGACCCTTCAGGTGCTCAACCAATGCGCGCTTGAGCGCCGGCAGGTCCTCGGGGTGCAGGCGTGGCTTGAGATGGCGCAGCATGGCCGTCACTAACTCTGGCTCCAGGCCGAACAATTCCTGAAGCTGCGTGTGGTGGACTTCGTCCGTCTGCAGGTTCCAGTCCCACAACCCGAGCTCACTGGCTTTCAGCGCCAATGCCAGACGCGCCTCGCTTTTACTGAGGGCCTGGTTGGCCAGGTCGAGTTCGAGGCTGCGCTGGGCAACACGGCCTTCCAGCCCGGCCTGAATGGCCCGTAGTTCAGCTTCCGCGCAATTACGCTGCTCAACCTCCCTGGCCAGCTTCTTATTCAGTTGATCGCTGCTGGTTTGAGCCTGCTGCAGGTGCTCGATCAGTGCCTGATTCTGGAAGCGACGCAACAAGCCGCGATCGATCAGCCGGTTGACCTGCCAGGCGACCACGCTCAACGCCCCCAGCAAAATCAGGCCGAACCAGCCCCAGCCCTGGCCTTGCTCATCGCCGCCCCAAAACAGATAGGCGATCGCCGGCAACAGACAGGGCAACGTAAACGAAAGAAACGCCGGGAGGCTGACGGCGTACGCCACGCTCGCTGACAGCGCAGCGGCCCCGATCAGGCCAAATACCCAGGCTTGCTGGATGAAGGTGTCCGCCGGGACCAGTGCGATACCGGCACCCGCCAAGGTCAAGCCGGTCAGACCCGAGCCGAGCATGAACATGCGGCGCCAGACCGGATGCGCCTGACGGTTGGGGATCGCTGAGTCGAAAGCCGCAACCTGGATAACCCGCAACGCCACCAGTGAGAGCAACCACACCAGCCAGATGCTGACCAGAAAGTAGCGTTGCGGGCTCCAGAGCAGGCCGGCGCAGACCAGGCCATTGATCAGCATGAACAAAGTAGGCAGCAGCGATCCCTGGTAAAGCAGACGCGTGCGCTCCACCGCCATTTCCATGGCGTATTGTCTGCGGATAACCCGGGGCTCCACGGAGGGGCCCGACAGGTCGATGCTGAGGGTCATAGGCAATATTCTTGTTCTTATAATGGTGAGCTTGTGCCCGAATCGTCGACGGAGCATACACAAGCACGTGGCTGGACCAAACCGCCGCCCACTATAAAAAACATGAAATCTGCGGTTGCACTTGCCCCCTGAAAAGCCGCAGAGCAAGCCCCGCCAGCGCTTGCAGGCAGTGACTGACCGGTCGTCATCCGTGCGTCTTTCATCGGCTAATGCAAAGCTCGGTTTGCCCGGTGTGACGGCGCACCCTAGAATGCCCCGATGCGCGATGATCTCTCCCTTCTGCTGAACTCCCTCAACGATGCCCAACGCCAGGCCGTAGCTGCCTCCGTGGGTCGTCAGTTGGTCCTGGCCGGTGCTGGTTCCGGTAAAACCCGAGTGCTGGTGCACCGTATCGCCTGGTTGATCCAGGTCGAGAACGCCTCACCCCACTCGATCCTGTCGGTGACCTTTACCAACAAGGCCGCTGCCGAGATGCGTCATCGCATCGAGCAGCTGATGGGTATCAACCCGGCCGGCATGTGGGTAGGCACCTTCCACGGCCTGGCGCACCGCTTGTTGCGGGCGCATTGGCAGGAAGCCGGCCTGAGCCAGACCTTCCAGATTCTCGACAGCGACGACCAGCAGCGGCTGGTCAAGCGGGTGATCCGCGAGCTGGGGCTGGACGAACAACGCTGGCCAGCGCGCCAGGCGCAATGGTTCATCAACGGGCAGAAAGACGAAGGCCTGCGGCCACAACACATCCAGGCCAGTGGCGACCTGTTCCTGGCGTCCATGCGCAGCATCTACGAAGCCTATGAGGCCGCTTGCCTGCGCGCAGGTGTCATCGATTTCTCCGAACTGCTGCTGCGCGCACTCGACCTGTGGCGTGATCACCCAGGCCTGCTGGCGCATTATCAAAAACGCTTCCGGCACATTCTGGTGGACGAATTCCAGGATACCAACGCCGTGCAGTACGCCTGGCTGCGCCTGCTGGGCAAGGGCGGCGACAGCCTGATGGTTGTAGGCGATGACGACCAGTCGATTTACGGCTGGCGCGGCGCGAAAATCGAAAACATTCATCAGTACTCCTCCGACTTCCCGGATTCGCAAACCATCCGCCTGGAGCAGAACTACCGCTCCACGGCCGGCATCCTCAAAGCGGCCAATGCCCTGATCGCCAACAACACCGGGCGCCTGGGCAAAGAACTGTGGACGGACGGCGGCGATGGCGAGGCGATCAACCTGTACGCGGCTTTCAACGAGCACGATGAGGCGCGTTACGTTGTCGAAACCATCGAAAGCGCGCTGAAAACTGGCCTTGGACGCAGCGATATCGCAATTCTGTATCGCTCCAACGCCCAATCTCGCGTTCTGGAAGAAGCCTTGCTGCGCGAACGCATTCCGTATCGCATCTATGGCGGCCAGCGCTTCTTCGAGCGTGCAGAAATCAAGAACGCCATGGCGTACCTGCGGTTACTGGAAGGTCGAGGCAACGACGCCGCCCTGGAACGGGTGATCAACGTGCCCGCCCGTGGCATCGGTGAGAAAACCGTCGAAGCGATCCGCGAGCATGCGCGCCATAGCGACGTCTCGATGTGGGAAGCCATGCGCCTGCTGGTGGCCAACAAGGGCCTTACCGGACGTGCTGCCGGCGCCTTGGGAGGCTTTATCGAGCTGATAGAGAACCTCGCCGCCAAATGCATGGAAATGCCGCTGCACCTGATGACCCAGACTGTTATCGAGCAGTCCGGGCTGATTGCCTACCACGAAGCGGAAAAAGGTGAAAAAGGCCAGGCACGGGTGGAAAACCTTGAGGAACTGGTCAGCGCTGCCCGCAACTTCGAAAACACCGAGGAAGACGAGGACCTCACGCCGCTGGCCGCATTCCTCGGCCACGCCTCGCTGGAGGCCGGGGATACCCAGGCCGACGAACACGAAGACAGCATTCAGCTGATGACGTTGCACAGCGCCAAGGGCCTGGAATTCCCTTATGTGTTCCTGGTGGGCATGGAAGAAGGCCTGTTCCCGCACAAGATGAGCCTGGAAGAACCCGGACGCCTTGAAGAAGAACGCCGCCTGGCCTACGTCGGCATCACACGGGCCATGCAGAACCTGGTAATGACCTACGCCGAAACCCGCCGCCTGTATGGCAGCGAGACCTACAACAAGGTGTCGCGCTTCGTACGTGAGATCCCGAAGGGTCTTATCCAGGAAGTACGCTTGTCGAACAGCGTCAGCCGGCCCTTCGGCGGCAACCAGTCGATGAGTGGCAGCAACCTGTTCAGTGGCAGTGAAATTCCGGAAACCGGCTTCAGCCTGGGTCAGACGGTGCGTCACTCAATCTTTGGCGACGGCGTGATCCTCAACTTCGAAGGCGCCGGCGCCCAGGCCCGGGTGCAGGTGAACTTCAGCGAAGGCAGCAAATGGCTGATGCTCGGCTACGCCAAGCTGGAAGCCGTCTAGGGACCTGCAAGCAGGTCTTGCAGGTAGGAGCGGCGGTGCGGCTCGCTCGTGAATACCGTGTATCAGCTGGCATCCATGCCAGGTACTAAACGGCTTTCGCGGGCAATCCCGCTCCTACAGGGTTTCATTTCTCTGTGAACCTATCCCTTTTTCCTACAGACAAAAGTACATACCCTTATTGCCTCGACGAAGCTGAACCATACCTGTCAGGCAAAAGCTCGAAACACTCTGCCGCTAGCCAGTAACACTTCAGCTGTGCAACATGGCGCGCGTGCCTTCCACAAATGGGAATTCCCTTTATGAAACGTTTTCTTAGCATCGCCATGGCGTTGTGCATCGGCCTGACGATGAGCCTCGACGCCAACGCCAAGCGCTTTGGTGGCGGCAAGAGCTCCGGCGCTGCGCCGACTCACCAGACCAGCCAAATGGCTCCTTCTTCTGCTGCCGGTGGCGCTGCTGCCACTGCCGGCGCGGCCGGTGCCGCTGGCGCCGCTGCCAAAGCCGGCGGTGCATCGCGCTGGCTCGGCCCTCTGGCCGGTATCGCTGCCGGTGGCCTGCTGGCCTCCATGTTCATGGGCGGCGGCTTCCAGGGGATGCAGATCTTCGACATCCTGATCATGGCGGTCATCGCCTTCCTGGTCTTCCGCTTCATCGCCGCTCGTCGCCGCAAGCAGCAGGAGCACCTGGCCCCGGCCGGCGCGCCAATGCAGCGTGAAGTGTTTGAGCAGAAGCCTGCTGGCATGGGTTCGATCTTCGGCGGTGCAGCAGCGCCGGTTGCCGCACGTCCGGTGATCAATGCGCCAGCCTGGTTCAATGAAAACAACTTCATTGAAGCAGCTCGCAACCACTTCCAGTCCCTGCAGCAGCACTGGGACGCTAACGAAATGGACAAGATCGCCGAGTTCGTGACCCCGCAACTGCTGGAGTTCCTGAAGCGCGAGCGCGCTGATCTGGGCGACAGCTTCCAGTCCACCTACATTGATAACCTCAATGTGCAACTGGACGGCGTGGATGACCGTGCGGACAAAACCATCGCCACCCTGACCTTCAGCGGTCTGTCGAAGACCTCGCGCTTCGACCAGGGCGAAGTGTTCAGCGAAAGCTGGAACATGGAACGTCCACAGGGCGAGAACCAGCCTTGGCTGGTAGCCGGTATCCGCCAGAACGGCTGATCACCCGCTGCTTTAAAAATGCTGTAATAAAAACCCCAGCCCCGGCTGGGGTTTTCTATTTCGCGGTTGCATCTATAGCAAGCTACTGTATAAACCGCCCCAACCAAACCGCGCCAACAGCAAGAGGATCCCGGACGTGGAAGAAATCATCGAACAACTGCGTGACGCCAACGAACCGGTACCAGTCCCCTTGGAACTGCCTGACGAAGACATGCTGGTAGAGATCGAAGAGCAACTGTTCATCGACATTCCCTTCGTCTTCAGAGAATTTTTGCTGACCGTCAGCGACGTGGTCTACGGCAGCCTGGAGCCGGTGACGGTGACCGACCCGCAGTCCCACACCTACCTGCCGGACGTGGCGGCCAATGCCTGGGATGCGGGCGTCGATCGCAGCCTGATCCCGATCTGCCAGGACGGCGACGACTACTACTGCGTCGAAGAAGACGGCACCGTGGTGCTTTGGCAAGCCGAAGAAGAGCTGATTGCCGAAGAAACCTGGGAATCGGTATGGCACTGGGCCCGAGACGTCTGGCTGGAAAGCTGAGCCACGCAGTATTCTGCAGCCATCAGCCCGCGCAGCGGCCCGAGGGCTGCAGGTTCAATCAATGGCCTGACGATTCCTTGTGATTGTCCAGGGTCTCCAGCAGGGCCACCTGCATCCGTGTGTGAACGCGAATGAACCAGCGCCACAACACGGCAGCCACAGCGGCCGCCACTACGACGATCAATACCAGCAGCTTGTTGGTGGGCAAAATACTCGCCGACAAGGCCGCCAGCAGCAGGAAAATCACCAGCAGCGACAGGATCGGAATCACTTCAGCGATCACCCGTCGTACCCGCTGCGTGTGACGCCCCGCCATCTCCGGCTTGACGCCCATTTCCGCCAGCAGCATCGACAACGCCTTGAGCTTGCGGTAGGCGGCGATCAGAAATGGCAGCGACAGGATCAACGCCCCACCCCAAATCAACGCCTTCTGCCAGCTCGGATCACTGATCCAGTCCTGCAGGTAGGCAGACATGCGCTCGGCGAAAAATGCCCCCGAGAAGAAAATCGCAATCACCAGCGCCAGGTTGACGCCGACCTGCAACAGAATCCGCCGGATCATCGACGCCAACAGCGCACCCTCGCCTTGGGGCTGGATGCTGCGCAACCATTCGCCATACATGCCCAATACCCGGCCCAGTCGCTGAGGCATCACCGCTGCCAGCTTGATCGACAGGGGGTCCGCCGCGCGGATCAGATACGGCGTCAGCAGCGTGGTGATGACCGACACGGCAACGGCCACCGGATACAGGAAATTACTGGTCACCTGCAGCGTCATGCCCAGCGCCGCAATGATGAAGGAGAACTCGCCAATCTGCGAAAGCCCCATGCCAACCCGCAGTGAAGTACGTCCGTCATTGCCTGCGATAAACGCGCCCAAGCCGCAGGACAGCATCTTGCCCAGCACCACCGCAACAGTGATCACCGCGATGGGCCAGGCATATTGCAGCAGGATCATCGGATCGAGCATCAGCCCGATGGCGACAAAAAATATTGCGCTGAACAGATCACGCACCGGTTCAATCAGACGCTCAATCTTCAGCAGTTGCCGCGATTCCGCCATGATCGCGCCAATCAGGAACGCTCCCAGTACCATGCTGTACTCGAGCTTGACCACCAGCAGGCAGAAGCCGAAGCAAAGCCCCAGCACGGTGATCAAGAGCATTTCGTTGCTTTCGAATCTGGCCACGTAAGCCAGCAGGCGCGGCACCAGCAGAATGCCGATCACCAACGCGACAATCATGAACAGCGACAGCTTGCCGACCGTAGAAAAGACTTCGCCGGAGCTCACGGTACCGCTCACCGCGATGCTCGACAGCAAGGCGATAATCCCGATGCCGAGGATGTCCTCGACGATCAACACGCCAAAGATCAACTGTGCAAAGCGCTCGTTCTTCATCTTCAAGTCGTTCAGCGCCTTGACGATGATAGTGGTCGAGGAAATCGCCAGGATCGCGCCAAGGAACAGCGAATCCATGGTGTTCCAGTCGAACCAGCGGCCGATTTCATAGCCGATCCAGATCATCAGTACGATTTCCAGGAACGCTGCGATAAACGCTGTGGCGCCGACCTTGAACAGCTTGCGCAGGCTGAACTCCAGGCCCAGGCAGAACATCAGGAAGATCACCCCGAGTTCGGCCAGGGTCTTGATGGTTTCTTCATCGTGGATAAGGCCGAACGGCGGGGTGTGCGGGCCAATGATGAAGCCGGCAACGATGTAGCCCAGGACCACAGGTTGTTTAAGCCTGTGGAACAACACCGTGACCACCCCGGCGACCAACATGATCACTGCCAGATCCTGGATAAAACTGATCGCATGCATGGTGTGGGGCTCCTTTGGGTCGACTTTTGGAGCGTAACACCGCGACTTCCGCCAGAAAGGCGGTGCAATATATGGAAACAGATCGGCCAGGGCGTGACGGCAGCCACCCGCCCGGCGTCCCGATAACTGTTGGTTTGAAAAAAGCTGACAAGGCACCCGCAGAGGTGCGCCCCAATAACCTGCCTTGAACCGTGAGCACTTTATGGAACCCGGAAACGCCCAACTGTCGATGACGGTATTGATGACCCCCGACATGGCCAACTTCTCTGGCAATGTTCACGGCGGCACTCTGCTCAAGTACCTCGACGAAGTCGCGTATGCCTGCGCCAGCCGTTATGCCGGCCGCTATGTGGTGACCTTGTCGGTGGACCAGGTGATCTTTCGCGAACCCATTCACGTCGGCGAGCTGGTGACCTTCCTGGCCTCGGTGAACTACACCGGCAACACGTCGATGGAAGTCGGGATCAAGGTCGTCACCGAGAACATTCGTGAACGCTCGGTGCGGCATACCAACAGCTGTTTTTTCACCATGGTGGCGGTAGATGACGACCGCAAGCCGGCCTCCGTTCCACCGCTGCAACCACAGAACAGCGAAGACAAACGCCGATATGTGCAGGCCCAGCAACGCCGGCAGATTCGTCAGGAGCTGGAAAAGCGTTATCAGGAGATCAAGGGCGACGCCTGAGGTCTGGTTCCGACCTTAGATAGCTTTCGCGGGCAAGCCCGCTCCCACAGGAAATCTGCCGGGTGCACAAATATTGTGTCCACTGACAATCTCTGTGGGAGCGGGCTTGCCCGCGAACGGGTTCAACGCAAAATCAGAGGCTGATCGCAGTCGCCTCAAACCGCACCCGCGGATGCGCAATGCGGTCCTGAGCCCGCACCAGTTCCAACTCGTAGCTGGCACACGCCTGGGTCTCCAGCAGCACTTCATGCACCGCCGACGCCGCGAATTCGAATGCCGCCACCAGGCTGTCCCCCAACAGCACTCGCGCCAGGAACAACCCTGAAGTCAGGTCGCCCACGCCCACCGGCTGCCGCGGGAACGCCAACAGCGGACGGCGCAAATGCCAGCTGTTCTCGGCTGTGACCAGCAGCATTTCGAACACATCCGCCGCTTTCCCGGGATAGTCCAGGTGCTTGACCAACACTGCCTTGGGGCCACGGGCCAGCAGTGCTCGCGCCATGGCCAGGCAGTCGAACAGCGATTGCGGGCGGCGCCCTGAAAAGCTGTCCAGCTCCAACTGGTTCGGGCACATGAAGTCGGCCACGGCCGCCGCTTCTTCCAGAAGGAAATCGCTGACCTCCTGCGGCACACTGCAGCCCTTCTCCGGGTGACCCATCACCGGGTCGCACAGGTATAACGCCTTGGGATTCATCGACTTGATCCGCGCCACACCGGTCAGGATCGCCCGTCCCTGGGCCGCACTGCCCAGGTACCCGGAGAGCACCGCATCACAATTGCCCAGCTCACCGATCGCCGCGATGCCTTCCACCAACGCCGGAATCTGTTGCGGCGACAAGACTTCCCCGGCCCATTGGCCGTACTGGGTATGGTTGGAGAACTGCACAGTGTTAAGCGGCCATACGTTTACCCCGACCCGTTGCATCGGGAAAACCGCGGCGCTATTGCCAGCATGGCCGAATACCACGTGGGACTGGATGGCGAGCAGATGGGGTGTACGTTTCATGCGCTGAGTTTCCGTCAAACGAAATTCGAGCCGCGCAGTATGCGACTAAACGCAGCCTGTACGACAGACCGGGGACACAGTTAAGCTGACACTATCTTGTTGGAGCACCCTGTTGATGCTGACCCTCGGAAATATCTTCGTGCTGATGCTGCTGGCCACCGCTGGCGCGTGGCTGTGGCATAACCATGGTTTGCGCGAACGTGCACTGGAGCGGGTCAAGCAGCACTGCGCCAAGCTGGGTATCGAGCTGCTGGACGGTAATGTCGCGCTGAAAAAAATTGGCTTCATGAAGGATGCCAACGACCGCCGGCGCCTGGCCCGTGTGTATAACTTTGAATTCACCGTAACCGGCGAAAGCCGTCATAACGGCACGATCACCCAGTTCGGCGCCCACAGCGCGCAGATCGAACTGGCGCCCTACCCGATGCCGTTCGATGAATCACCGGCGGTGGTCGACATCGTCAAACCCCGCGCTGAAGTGATCGAGCTGAGCCAATGGCGCCAGGATCACAACAAGTGGAGGCCTTAGAGCAGGCAATCAGCCAACGTCTCTTGTAGCGTCACCACATCCCCTGGGGCATCGAAGATCAACTCGATGCGCGAATCCAGGCGCCACTCACTGGGCCGCCATTGCAACGGCGAGTTATCCAGCGCATTGGCGGACACCCAACCTGCATCGCTGTGAATAACCAGCTTTGCCCGCCGCCACACCATGCCCTCAAGCCATCGACTGACGTGGGCCAATTGGAACGTCTGGCTCGGGTGCCAGCGCCAGCCAACGCTCCAGCTGCCCTGCTGTTCCTGACAGAGACAAATCGGCGTTGCAGGGTCAGTCCATAGTGCCGGCAGCTGTCCCAGCCCCTTGGGCGCGATGAAGTTATCCACAGCGGCCACAGCGCAAGCATCGAGCCCCGGTAGTGCGCTTAGCGGCAGTGCTGCGTGCCGGGTCCAGTGCAGTGGGCGCGCTGGCAGGCTGGCGGCGATGCGCTGGCGATCTGCTTCATTGAGCTGTTCCGACTTGTTCAGCAACAACAAGCCGGCGCTGTCCAGCGCCTCCTGTTGCGCCTGTGGCAAGGTTTTGCCAAGGGCTAGCGCCTGGGCATCCAGCACCAGTACACACGGCTGTACAGCCAGTACACCCAGCCACGGCCCCTCGTTCAGTTGCCTGAGCAATTGCGCCGGATGACCCAACCCGGACGGCTCGATAAACAGCCGATCGGGCCGTGCCTTGCGCAGCAGACGTCCCAGCCCTATCTGAAAAGGCGCACCGTTTACGCAGCACAAACATCCCCCGGCCACTTCACCCAGTGCGATACCATCGGCGTCGCTGGTTAATAGCGCTGCGTCCAGGCCGATCTGGCCGAACTCATTGATCAGCACTGCCCAACGTTCGTTCTGGGGCCGCTGCTCAAGCAACTGCCTGATCAGGCTGGTCTTGCCAGCACCCAAGGGGCCGGCAATGACGTGGGTCGGGATGTTCTGCAACATGATTGATGGATTCTAAGGGGGTAGAAGATGCGGTTGACGGGATTGTTGTTGCTCCTGGCGCTGACCTCAGACGAGGTACTGGCGCAGGCCTGCATGGTTCACAGTACCGCCGAGCGACTGGATGTGAAAGTGTGCCAGCAGAACCGCAACATACCGGAAAAACTCTTCGCCGATGGTTTTTGCCAGCCCAACCTGCCCGGGCAGAAAGTCGACGTGCAGTATGTGAACGAATGCCCTGCCGGGGCGTTTGGCGTCTGCAGCAACGCCCAGGTCGCCAATATGCCGTACCGGCAGGATATTCACTATTACGGTGTGGTGACCGATCAGGCGTACCTCAAGCCCTATTGCGAGGCACAAAGCCAGGGCAGCTGGCTCAAGCCTTGAGCCTCAGGCGACTTCCTCGTACCACGGTCCGAACGGGTCCGTCAGCTGTTGCCAGCCCGACACGCCCAATGCCATTTCTGCTTCAGTGAGCAAGCAGTCGTCCAGCTCGCCGGTGAGTTTTGCGAAGTCGATATTCTGGCCGATGAACACCAGCTCCTGGCGGCAATCGCCGGTGTCGACAGCCCAGTTTTTTCGGATTGCAGCGATGCTTTCGTCGTCCTGTGGCCACTGCTCCTGTGGCACAAAACGCCACCAGCGCCCAGCATATCCATGGCGCATCAAGCCGCCCGCCTGAGACCAGCTACCCGCGTCCATGTGCTTGCTGGCGAGCCAGAAAAACCCCTTGGAACGCAGCAATTTGCCATTTTCCCAGGAGCCGTTGATGAAATCGAAAAAACGCCGGGGATGAAAAGGTTTAAGCGCCCGATAAGCGGTGGAAGCGATGCCATACTCCTCGGTCTCCGGCAGGTGCTCACCGCGCAGCTCTCGCAGCCAGCCAGGGGCTTGGGCGGCCTTGTCGAAATCGAAACGACCCGTATCAAGGATTCTGCCCAAGGCAACTTCGCCCATGACCATTGGAATGATCTCTGCCTGGGCGTTAAGCCGCGCAAGAATCGCCATTAACTCCAAGCGTTCGCTGCTGCTGATCAGATCGACCTTGCTGATCAGAATGACGTCGGCAAACTCAATCTGCTCGATCAACAAGTCGGTAATGGATCGCTCGTCACCCTCACCCAGGGTTTCACCCCTTGATGCGAGGCTGTCTGCGGCCTGGTAGTCGAGGAGAAAGTTCACCCCATCAACTACCGTGACCATGGTATCGAGGCGCGCCAGATCGGCCAGGCTCTGTCCTTGTTCGTCGCGGAAGGTGAATGTTTCAGCAACCGGCAATGGTTCGGATATTCCCGTCGACTCGATCAGCAGGTAATCGAAGCGACCGTCCCTGGCGAGCTTGCTCACCTCCTCCAGAAGATCTTCGCGCAGCGTGCAGCAAATGCAGCCGTTGCTCATTTCCACGAGCTTCTCTTCAGCGCGGTTCAGGCTGACGTCACGCTGAACCTCACTGCCATCAATGTTGATTTCGCTCATGTCATTGACGATCACGGCCACCCGCAGGTTTTCGCGATTTCGCAGCACATGGTTGAGCAGCGTGCTTTTGCCCGCGCCTAAAAAGCCAGACAGCACGGTGACGGGTAGACGGTGGGGCATGCGAAATTCCTCGTAGGCATTGCACGCTCTTGTGAGAAAAGGCGTGGCAGATTCAATATGTAATAACATAACATAGAACATCTACCTCTACGATGGAACTGCCTCATGAACGCGCTGACGTTGCCGGATATCGCCACCCAGGCCTCCCACCAAACACTGCCGCTGGATTGGGTCGGCATGCGCGGGATTGCCATTCCCGTGGTGCTCAACGGCCAGCAATGCTCGGCAAAAGCCGATGCGGGGGTCAGCCTGGACGATGGCGACGCACGCGGCATCCACATGTCACGCCTATACCTGGCATTAGAATCGCTCGAGCAACAGGAGCTGACGCCTGCGCGCTTGAGCCAGGTACTGCAGTGCTTTCTGCGGAGTCATGAGGGACTTTCAAACAGTGCCTACCTCAATATTCACTTTGAGCTGCTGTTAAAAAGACCGGCACTGATCACCCAATTATCCGGCTGGCGGTCATACCCAGTGAGTGTTCAAGCGCGCCTGGAAAATGGAATGTTCCACGTGGAACTAAATGTCGAAGTCATCTACTCGTCGACCTGCCCCTGCTCAGCCGCCCTTTCGCGGCAACTGATCCAGCAGCAATTCATGAATGATTTCGCCAACAGGACTTTGCGGCATACCGAGGTGCTTATGTGGTTGGGTGGCGCAAATGGAATTGTTGCGACACCTCACAGCCAGCGCAGTAGCGCACAACTGCAAGCCCGGATAATTCCGAATGGGTGGGAGTTACCACTGGTAAAAATAATAGATGTGGCAGAAGCAGCGTTAGGCACCGCAGTACAAACAGCGGTTAAACGCGCCGACGAACAAGCTTTCGCGTTGGCAAATGGACAGAACCTGATGTTCTGCGAAGACGCCGCGCGACGTCTGCACTTTGCCCTCAAACACTGCGATGAAATCGACGGGTTTCAGCTACGCGTGGTGCATGCAGAGAGCCTGCATGCCCACGACGCTGTGGCACAGAGCGAATGGAATCGGGATCAGGCTCGAGGCTTGACCGTACCGCAATCCTGACCCAGCCACACGGCTCGAGTATCGAGGCTACCCTTCTGCTGAATACCGGTGGCATTGAATGTACCGTTGACCTTGGTAGTGAACTCACGATCGCTGAGGAAAGTGGCCACGCCGGTACCCTGTGCCTTCGGACAGCTGAACCGGAATTTCCACTGGTTGCCGGTACGCTCGGTGATTTCCTGCTTGCAGCCCGACTGAGGATCCGTCAGGGGGATATTGTCGGTCTTCACCTGTTCCGGAGTCAGGCAGGCGCGAATACCCTTGCCACCCATGGTGATGCCTTGCTTCTCCAGTTGAGCGCGTTGCTCAGGCGTCATCTGGCTCTGGATCTGCCCGAGAATCAGTTGCAGATCCGGGAGATCCTGGTTGTCGACCTTCATGTTGCTCGAGGTCAATTCCCACAAACCTGGCTGAAGCATCTGCGCCTGAGCGGCCACAGGAAGTGCCAAACCAAATGCCATGGCCAAACCCAGCAGACGAACGTTCATCGTGTAACTCCTGATCAGTAGTGGCCGTTAGACGTCAGCCACGGGCATCGGTTCATGGACCAATTAATTAGCGACATTCTGCACGGAACATGGTCTGTTAAGCATTGAATATTCAGGAGCAAGGTTGCCCCATGGATTACTTTGGACCGCACATTTTCGGCTACATGATTGCACTGCTCCATACGCTCGGCTCGATCGCGGCCATTCATGCAGTGCTCACCGTAAGGACGGCCCAAGGCTCGATCGCCTGGGCCCTGTCGTTGGTGTTTATCCCCTACTTCACGCTCATCCCCTACCTGGTGTTCGGCCGCAGTACGTTTGATGGATATATCAAGGCTCGCCGGCAGGCCAACGAGGAAATGCGCAAAGCGATCTCCGAGCTTAATTGGCGGCCCTGGGTAGAAGAGGCGCTGGCCGCGCGCGCATCCAGCGCCTACGCGTCCCTGCGAGCGATGCCTAAACTGGGACGAATGCCGTGCCTGGCGAACAATGAAGTGCGCCTGCTGATCAATGGGAAGGCCACCTTCGAAGCTATTTTCGCGGCTATAAGCTCCGCCAAAGAAGCGGTGCTGATCCAGTTTTTTATCATTCACGATGACCGCCTCGGCCAACGTCTGCAAAGCCTGCTGCTGCAAAAAGCCGCCGAAGGGGTGGCGGTTTATCTGTTGTATGACCGCATTGGCAGCCACTCCCTGCCCCACAGTTTTGTCCAGCCGTTGCGCGATGCTGGTGTTGAGGTCAAGGCGTTCGCCACTCGCAGCGGTTGGCTAAATCGCTTTCAGGTGAACTTCCGCAACCATCGAAAAATTGTGGTGGTCGATGGTGTGCTGGGCTTTGTCGGTGGCCACAATGTCGGCGACGAGTACATGGGCGAGAAACCACCGCTGGCACCCTGGCGTGATACCCACGTTGAAGTACGCGGCCCAGTCGTTGCCTGCATGCAGGAATCGTTTGCCGAAGATTGGTTCTGGGCGGCGCGCTCGCTGCCCCCGCTGATACTGCCTGACGTCTATCCGGATGACGGAGTGCTGTGCCAGTTGCTCGCCAGCGGCCCGGCAGATGCCTATGAAACCTGCTCACTGTTCTTCGTCGAGGCGATCCACGCAGCCACGCAGCGGGTCTGGATCACCAGCCCTTATTTCATTCCTGACGAAGCTGTTTTCGCCGCCCTGCGTCTGGCTGTGTTGCGCGGAGTGGACGTGCGCCTGCTGTTGCCATCGCGCCCGGACCACCGCATCGTCTATGCCGCGTCCAGCCTCTACGCTTTCGAAGCGGTCCGGGCCGGTGTTCGGGTGTTCCGCTACGAGCCTGGTTTTCTGCACCAGAAGGTGGTGCTGATAGATAGCGAGATCAGCGCGATCGGCAGCGCGAACCTCGACAACCGTTCGTTCCGGTTGAATTTCGAAGTGATGCTGCTGACAGTCGACAGTGCTTTCGCCGGCGAGGTGGAGCAGATGCTGAACGCCGATTTCGCCCTGGCCCATGAAATAGCCAAGGAGGAAAGCCGGGAGACCCATCGCCTGCAACAGATCGGCATGCGGATAGCCCGGCTGATTTCGCCAATTCTTTAAGGCGTATAGATGTCATCGCGGGTCCATGGCAGTTCATGGCTGCCATCAGGATGGGCTTTGACGGCAAGTATCTGGTGCAGGTTGATCCAGCCCCTGGCAAATGCGTAGGCACAGCCGGCCAGATACAGCCGCCAGATCCGCAAAGCCTGCTCCGGCACCTGCTTCGCGGCGGCCTCCAGATTGTCTTCCAGGCGCTCGCTCCAGTGGTCCAGCGTGCGCGCATAGTGCAGGCGCAAGCTCTCGACGTCGACGATCTCAAGGCCCACTTCACTGATCTCGGCCGAGATCATGGACAGGTGCGGCAACTCGCCATTGGGAAACACGTACTTGCCGATGAAGTCACCCGCCCCGCGTCCAACCGGACGCCCATCGGTATGTTTAGCGGTAATGCCATGGTTCATCACCAGGCCGCCCTCTTTTACCGCGCCAAAAAGCGTCTTGCAGTACTCCGGGAGATTAGCGTGCCCGACGTGTTCGAACATGCCGACACTGACCACTTTATCGAAGCGACCATCCTGAGGCAGGTCGCGGTAGTCGAGCAGTTGCAGTTCTACCAGGTCGTCCAGCCCCTCGGCGGTGACTCGCTCCCTGGCCAGCGCCAGTTGTTCCTTGCTGAGCGTGATTCCGAAAACTTTCGCGCCGAATTCCCGCGCGGCATACCGCGCAAGCCCACCCCAGCCGCAACCCACGTCGAGTAAATAGTCACCGGGTTGCAGTCGCAGCTTGCGGCAAAGGTGACGAAATTTTGCTTGTTGTGCCTGCTCCAGGGATTCGCTGCCGGTCTCGAAATAGGCGCAGGAGTACGCCATGTCACTGTCGAGCCAGAGCTGGTAGAAGGCGTTGGAAAGATCGTAGTGATAGGAAATGGCCTTGGCGTCGGTTTCCTTGTCATGCACGGTGCGCACAAATTGACCGGCGTCGTCCTCATCCATCAAGGCCTGGCTCCATTGATCGCAGACGCGAATGACGTCGGTGATTGAACCTTCCAGCTCAAGTTTGCCTTCGACGTACGCTGCTCCCAACGCATCCAGACTCGGATGGGTGAACTGGGAAACCATCTGTGGGTCCTTGACCACAATAGTGACACTAGGCGCCGGCCCCAGATTGAATTCATGGCCATCCCAAAGTCTCAAGCGAAGCGGCAACTGCAGATTCTGTAAGGCCGGTGGAATACGCGCGAGCATGGAGAATCCCCCTTGTTTCAGACGTCTGATGAGAGGTTAGACCATCCTGGAAAAATAGCTGGCTATCGATTTAACGGGCTTTCCAGGGATCTTCCGGTCAAAAAAACACCAGAACCTGCACCCTCCTCCCAGATGACTCCCGGAAACTGCTGGAGTTCTGAAAATTATGATTGCCCTGCCGAGGGCGCATGAGACATATTATGTCCATAATATTAACCCCGGACTACTTTTAACTTCCGATGATCTTCCATCCAGGAGAACAGCATGAGCACCTACGACATCGTGATACTGGGCGGCGGCCCTGGCGGCTACAACGCAGCAATCCGGGCCGGCCAATTGGGCCTGAAGGCCGCCTGCGTCGAAGGTCGCACCACGCTGGGAGGCACCTGCCTGAACGTTGGCTGCATGCCGTCCAAAGCGTTGTTGCATGCCTCGGAGCTCTACGAAGCGGCCATCGGGGCGGAATTTGCCAACCTGGGCATCGAGGTCAAACCGGTGCTGAACCTGGCGCAGATGATGAAGCAGAAAGACGAAAGCGTTAGCGGCCTGACCAAAGGCATCGAGTTCCTGTTTCGCAAGAACAAGGTCGACTGGATCAAGGGTTGGGGCCACATCGATGGCCCGGGCAAAGTCACGGTAACCGACAGTGAAGGCGGCAAGACCGAGCTCGGCGCCAAGGACATCATCATCGCCACCGGCAGCGAACCCACGCCCCTTCCCGGAGTCAGCATCGACAATCAACGAATCCTCGACTCCACTGGCGCGCTGTCACTGGCTGAAGTGCCCAAGCATCTGGTGGTGATCGGCGCTGGGGTAATAGGTCTGGAGTTGGGTTCGGTATGGCGGCGCTTGGGAGCGCAGGTCACCGTAGTGGAATTTCTCGACCGCATCTGTCCAGGCGTTGATGCAGAGGCAGGTAAAACACTGCAGCGTTCGTTGAGCAAACAGGGGATCAGCTTCAAGTTGAGCTCTAAAGTCACCAGCGCCACCTCGTCCGCAACCGGAGTGCAGCTAAGCGTTGAGCCCGCTGCGGGAGGTACCGCCGAGCTGCTGGAGGCCGACTACGTCTTGGTGTCCATCGGCCGCCGGCCTTACACCGAGGGCCTGGGGCTGCAGAACGTGGGCCTGACGACGGACAAGCGCGGGATGCTCGCCAACAAAAGGCATCGCACCGAAGCCGCTGGAGTCTGGGTGATTGGCGACGTGACTTCCGGGCCGATGCTGGCGCATAAAGCCGAAGACGAAGCCATGGCCTGCGTGGAACAAATCGCCGGTAAAGCGGGCGAGGTCAATTACGACCTGATCCCCAACGTGATCTACACCCGACCGGAACTGGCCAGCGTCGGCAAGACCGAAGAGCAGCTCAAGGCTGAAGGTCGGGGGTATAAGGTCGGGAAGTTTCCCTTTACCGCCAACAGTCGCGCGAAGATCAACCATGAAACCGAAGGTTTCGCGAAAGTGCTGGCTGATGAGCGCACCGACGAAATTCTGGGCGTGCACCTTGTGGGCCCCAGTGTCAGCGAGATGATCGGCGAATATTGCGTGGCCATGGAGTTCAGCGCTTCAGCCGAAGACATTGCACTGACCTGCCATCCCCACCCTACCCGCTCCGAGGCTCTGCGTCAGGCGGCGATGAATGTGGAGGGGATGGCAACTCAGATGTAGCCCATGCTAGAGCGGCAGGTGCTCCAGGGGCAACGCGCCTGGAGCCTTTACGGTGTTGATGGCAAAGTTGCTGCGAATGTCACTCACGCCGGGCAGTTTCAACAGCTGGCCCGTGAGGAAACGGTCGTAGCCGCGCAAGTCCGGCACTACCACCTGCAGCAGAAAATCCGATTCGCCCGATACCAGGAATGCCGAAATCACCTCCGGCAATGCGGTTACAGCCAGGCGAAACGCCTCGGCCTGTTCGTCGTTATGGCGTTCCACCTTGACCCCGACAAACACCGTCAGCCCCAAGCCTACCTCGTCACGGTCCAGATTGGCCTGATAACCCCTGATCACTCCGGCCTCTTCCAGCATCCGTACCCGACGCAAGCACGGCGAGGCGGATAATCCGATCTCGTCGGCCAGTTGCACGTTGCTCAGGCGACCATCCCGTTGCAGGGCGGCAAGGATCTTGCGGTCGTAGGCGTCGAGCTTCATAGGTTGGCAGATTCCAATGGTGGAAAGGCAATAAACCAGTAGATTGTGCCACACACATGTTTCTACGCAGTGACCGGCGCCGCACTGGGCCGTTGGCTGCAACACAGCCCTTCGGCCCAGGGCTTGCAGCAATGGCTGTTCGGCAGCCTGCTGATCGGTTTGGCGATACGTCTAACGTTCGTCCAGCAGGCTTGATCAGGCTTGCTTGCGCCGCTTGTGCCGGTTGATCAGCAGCAGCGCAAAGGCGGTAAATGCCACCACCGCGCCAAGTTGCAGCCACGCTTTATACGGCCGCAAGACGTTACGGACCGGGCTGATGGCCTGCGTCACGTAACGTCGGTCGGCCTTCCCAAAATCCGGGGACGGGCAGCGCTCACCGAAGTGAACAGCCCAATCGACATACGGCCCTTCGTTGACGTACCGCCGATAAAATACCTGTTTCTGCTCTGGATCCGCGTTCCAGCCAGTTGCCGCACACAAAACAGCGGCAAATGCCTGGCTGGTATGCGGCAAGTTATCGGCGGCCCGAGTGGCAAGGTCGTTGGCGAGATAGCGGTAGTGATAACGCAGGTCTGGCTGTGCAGCGCTGGCTTGCTGACGGCTGAACTCTTCCTGCGCCAACAGTGGCCCCACTTTCAATTCGGTGCTTTGAAGGCTGTAGTTGCCTTCGAAAGTCGCGTAGTCGGGGGACATCTCATAGCCCAGTAACTCCATGCCGAAGTGACGGCTCAAGTCGGCCGCATGGAAGTACGCAAATGCCCTTTTGGTCGGCCACCATTTTGATTCTGCATCGTGGCGCAGCTCGCCGTACCACTTCGCCAGGCTGAACAACCGGGGGTTATCGAAGTAAACCGGCGCTTCGTTGTAGCGTCCTTCGCGCAGCAACCGGCGGCCGAGCAGGTTGCGTAGTTTGGCCGCGACCGTTAGCGGGGCTGCAACCTGGTCGCCACCTTCTGCTTCTTTTTTGGCCGCATAGGCCTCAACATCCTGCTGGCTAAAGGGCGTTGGCACCTGCACGTTGGTATCGACGTAATGCTTGAGCTCATCGACAGTCAGCACGCTCTCGGCCAAGGTCGCCGCGTCCAACCAGTAGATGTCCTGGCTGCGGTAGAGTTGATCAAACGCTTGCAGGTAATCCCCACGCTGCAGCGCCAGAATTGCACTCTCACCCTCGACCCGACATTTGGGCTGCAGCGACTCGTAATCAAAATCCGGGGTCCTGCGCTCACCCCATGATTCGTTCTGCGGGAAGGCCTGAGCAGCTTTGGCATAGGCTGCGGTTGCCGCGACTTTGTCGCCATCGCGCAGCGCCAGCTTCGCCCGTAGCCACCAAGCCAGGCCGCCGTCCCCGGCGTGCTCAAGAAAGGCTTTTGCGCTGGCGTAATCACCTTGTTGATAATTGACCGCCGCCAGCCGATCGGCGTTTTCCAGGGTCCCGCGCGTGCTGTTTTGAAGCAGCTTGATCAGCTTTAGTTCGTTCGGCGGTTGTTCCCCGAATGACCAGCCCAGTCGGCTGATCAAGGAAGCCGTCACCAGTTGCTGCACTGGCTTTCCCTGGAGCAATTGCGCCAAAGACGCTTCGGGCATCGCGGCCAATTCAGCCACCAGTTGCTTCAAGGAGCTGTAGCCCACTGGCGATCCGTGCCGGTTCTGCGTGGCATACAGCTCAATGGCGCGGTTCCAGTCACCTGCGGTGCGAACCACACGGGCTTCTTCGCCGAGGCTGGCGACTCCCAACTCCAAGGGGTCACTGAAGCCGTCAATGCTCAGTTGACGGGTCTGCTCGAAAGCAAGCCGGGACTGGGCCAACAGGCTTGGCACTGCATCCACTTGCGAGTTCATCGCGAACAATGCCCGTCCCAGGGAATAGGCGGCCCAGGTGCTGCGTAGCGGGCGCTGATCTGCCGGCAGTGCCAATACTTTGTGAAAGTACTCGACAGCCAGCGCGTAGTCAGCTGCATTGAAGGCCGCCGCGCCCGCCAGGTAGAACATGAGTTCGGGCGGCAGTGCTTTGCCGTCGACTTCAACTTGGCGCGCGTCGGCCACACTGCGCAGTTGCTTAACCAGAGCCTGTTGTTCCACAGACAAACCGACCTGCTCTGCCAGATCCCGCGAGCTGGGTTGGCCTGCTTCTTCGCCGTAACTGTAATCTTGACTGCCAGTAGCGGGCGCGATGTTCTTCAGCCCGGCAATCGAGCCTCCAAGGCGACTGACCTCGAAGTTGAAGTTGCCCTCCGGCAGCTCCGACAGGGTCTGCCCCCGGTTGTCCAACAGCCGCATGGGGAAGTCCGGGCCACAGGCCAGCACTGACCCCAGTGGCAGGCTGAGGGTCAGGCATAGCAGATGATGTGGCCACTTACGGATCAACATGTGACGCTCCTTGATCAATTTTTGCGCAGCGTGCCCAACCAATGGCGCGCTGCCCCTGTGCCGCTACTCGGCCCTCTCGTAGACGGCTGAAGGTCAGGCTGTTTGAAGTCTGCTGCATTGAATAACCGGCCAGCGCATCCGCACCTTCACAAGCGCTAGCCGCCAGCGTCACCCGTTCGGGCCATGGGCTGTCGAGATTGCCTGAGTTGATGATGCTGATTTCGAACAAGCCTTGATGCTCTGAAAGTTGCAACGTCACCTGGCTTCGGAGCGCCTCACCGCGTGCTACAGCGCGCAGCATGGTCAGGCTCCAGGCCCGGCGATCAATCGCCAGCGGTAATCTGAACCAGATTAGACCTGCGAGGTGCTCCGGGGGATTATCCCGCAGTTCCAGGCCAAGCTTGCGAAGTTGCTGGGGATCGGCCATTAACTCCTGGCGGTCACCGTCGCGCTCAAGGGGTACTTCGCTTTCTACGATCGGCCCGCCACTGCTCGCCGGCAACAACGCCACGCCATATGCAGGCAGTGCCAGGTAAAACGGTTTCGAGGTTTTGCGTGACCAAGCCGCGGTCCATTTTTTTGTTTGTTCCACGTGGAACAAACCTGTTCTTGGATCGCTGACTGCGTGCACTTGCAACACGCTGCTATCGACGGAGGATAAAAGTGCCGGCAACTCCGGGCTGTTCAGCCAAGCGGGTAATGCAGTGATACTCAGCGCCATGGAGGCCGGTAGAACCTGGCGCAATTCGCTCAGCAGATTTCGATAGGCCGGCAGTCGAGCAACACCGGCATCGTGGTCGATTTCCACCCCGGCCAATGTCAACCCCTGCCCTTGCCAATCAGTGATCAAGTGTTGGACCTGCGCAATGACTTCATGCGAATCCAGAGACTTCAACTGACCATCAAGCCGGATTACCGCGATCAGCGGGCGACCATCTTGTCGTAACAGATGGGCGTCAACTTGCGCCCGACTCCAGCCGGCTTGAGGAAATGACTGTAGAGCGAGTACACGCAGCGTAGAGAAATCAGCCCGGCTGTCACGCAAGGCGTGTTGATGAGCAGGCAGCCACTGGCGTTGCCAGATGTAGAGTTGCTGATCGAGCGCAGGCGCCTCGGGTTGCCCACAGCCGGCGAGCATCAGCAGCGGGAAAAGCAGTGCCCACCGTCGGATTGAAAACCCCATGAACATCTATCCCATCCAACACAGGGTTGCAGGGTACACAGAATCCGGTGGGATCAGGGCTTACGCGCAATGATCACCTGACTCTTGGCCACTACCGCATCCAGGGCCTGTTTGATCTGTGCGCCCCGAGGCGAAGCGAGAATTGCCTGCCAGGTATCGGCCCAGTGATTGAGTAAAGGATGGTCCGCATTGCTGAAGTCCACTTTGGCTTCCCAGAACAGAAGCATCCACATCGACCAGTAAAAACCGTATTGGCTATGGCTGATCACTTCCAGCCCCGCGTCGCTGACCATTGCCTTGAATTGTTCTTCGCTGATGATGCGAATGTGATTGGGCTTCTGAAAGTACTCGGGCGCGGCAATGTCTTTTTGCAGGTCTTCGGAACTTGGATGCGGCACGCTGAGTAGATATAGCGCTCCCGGTTTGCCGACCCGTACCAGTTCGGCAAGAAACTGCGCAGGGTCATCGACGTGCTCGATTACTTCAGTGGAGACCACTCGAGTCGCGGTTTCGTCAGCAATGGGCAACGGGTCGCAATCGGTGACGTGGCACTCAATGCTCCGAGCCGGTGTATCTGCCAGGCGTTGCCGGGTCGCCTCGACCTTGGCCGCGTCGATATCGGCGATGATGATATTCGCCCCGCGCATTGCGCAGAAATGCACGTTACCGCCGTCACCGCAGCCAACGTCCAGCAAGGTGTCTTGCGCGGTGACCGGGAAGCCGGTGAACAGCTCGCCGGTTTGCTGGTTGAACCAGCCACTGAGCATCGCGTCATGCAGGCCGAGCATGTACGGATCGACCTTGTCGGGTGCTGCGGCCAGCGGTGTCGGCTCCGGCATCGGTTGCGCGGGAGGCGTGCCCGCCGCGAGTTTCTTCAACAGTCTCAGCATGAGGTTGCTCCAGAGGATGGGACGGCGTTTGGGGGCAAGCTCAGGCGCTGCACCAGCGATACGCCACGACGGCGCATGGGCATTTCGACAAAGCGATAGTTGAGTTCACTTAAAACCGCGATCAGCCCGAAGGCGATCAACAATGTAGGGATCGGGTGCCCGCCAGGGTTCGGCAAGTTGGCTGCCTGCAAACGAAAGATGCCTTCGCGCACCAGCAGATAAGCCGGGATGTGGATCAGGTAAATCCCGTAGGAACGGCTGCCCACCCAGGTCATCAGGCTTTTGAACAGACAGCCGGGCATCAGGTAGTCACGATTGTAGGAAGCGATCCAGACCAGCAACGCACACAGCAGTGCAATCACGCCAATACGGTAATGAGTGAGCGTGAAGCGATCAGTGGCGATGAAACCCAGCACCAGCGACACCGCGAGCAATGCAGCCAGACCAGCCCAGGGACGGCGCAGGAATGTCGGTTCCCAGCGTCGGTAGGAAGGCTGCGCGCTCCAGATGGCCAGCAGCACGCCGAGGGCCAGCGCATCGGTTCTGATCACCATCAATATCGGCGTGCGCAAAGTGAACAGTTGCACCGCCACCAACAGGACTAGCGCCCAGACCAGGTATTTGCGACAGAGCAAAATCAGCAAGGGGAACAGCAGGTAGAACTGCTCCTCCAACGACAGACTCCAGTACACGAAACTGGTGCCATATTCGTAATTGTAAAAGCTGTCGGCGAAGCGAAAGTTGGCGTACTGGGCAATGCCCGCCAGGGTCGCCTGCAGATTCGCCTGCAGGGTGCCGAACGCGCCGGAGCGGTTGAGAAACAGGCACGCCAGCAACATCAGCGCCAGCCATAACCAGGCTGACGGTAACAAACGAAAGGCCCGCCGCAGCCAGAAGTTGCGGGTTTCCTGCCAGTATTCCTGCCGCGTGCTGCAACCTTGCAGCGCCGGGATCAGGCTGCGCGCGATGACGAAGCCGGAGATGGCGAAGAACAAATCAACGCCCCACCACGGCTGCGTGTACAGGGTGATGCGTTGCAGCAGCGGAACACTCGCCGCGAACAGGCTGTCCTGCAGGTGGTGAAACAAAACGCCCAGTACCGCAATACCGCGAAGCAACTCGATATCCATGATGCGCTTGCTGCTACTCATGGTGTCCTCCTGGACGTGCCCCGGTATCCATCGGTTTGCGGGCAATGATGACCTGGCTCTTGGGCATGAACCGGTCAAGCATCTGCTTGATCGCCAGGCCGTCGGGGTGCGACAGCAAGTCCTGCCAGGTTTTCGCCCAGCTCTCCATCAACGGCGGATACGGCGCCTGAATACGGTCGCGAACCGCGCCACCCACGTCACGTCCGGCAGCCCTCTCGCTCGCCCAGAAAAAGATCATGCCCATCACCCAGAAAAACCCGCTGGCCTGACGATGCTCGATGACCAGGCCCGCCTCCTCCACCATGGTGGCGAACCGTTCGGGGGTGAAAATCTGCACATGATTGGGTGTCTGGAAATAACTGGCGGGAGCGATGCCCTTTTGCAAATGCTCGCCCACCGGTGCTGGAACGCTCAGCAGATACAGCGCCCCGGGACGCCCCATGCGCACCAGTTCAGCCATGAAGGGTTCAGGTTGGTCGATGTGTTCGAGCACTTCCATGCATACGATTTTGCTCGCGCAACCGTCGGCCAGCGGCAGCGGCAAGCTGTTGCTGACCAGTCCCAGACTGGCCTGGCTCGATTGCGCGGCCACTTGCCTGGCCAGGTCACGCACCTTGTCGTGCTCGCTGTCGGTGAAGATCACCGAGGCGCCCTGGCGAATCGCGAACAAGGTCGCCACGCCTTCGCCGCATCCGACATCCAGCAGCGTGTCGTCGGCGTTAATGGCAAAACCCTTGAGCAACTCGCCGGTTTCGCCGAGGAACCAGCCATCGAGTACTGCATCGTGCAAGCCGACGTCTCTGGGCGATACCGGGCTTAGGGGCACGGTCAAAGGCGCCGACGGTGCCGGCCACAGCTTTGCCAACAGACGGCGAATCATGCGCTGGACGCTTGCAAGGTCAGTGCTTTGCGCCGCTCCAGCAGCTGTTCGAAAAACGCCTGCAGGCGCTGTTCGGTGCTGTCCTGACTACAGAAACCCTGAAGTCGGCTGACAGCATGGGCCGACATCCTTTCATACCGCCCGACATCGTTTTTGGCGACCTCGTAGCTGGCCCGGTAGGCGGCGCACAGCGAGTCCCAATCAGTGGTGTAACGCAGGGTACGAAATGCCGCCCGGGGATCGTGCGGCCAGGCGGTCAGTTCTTCTGTCGAGTCGACGATGAACGCGTTGTCACTGTCCACGTAGTCGGCCATCGCTGTGTTCAGCGGCGCAATCGCCGGCTTGCCGCACGACATGAATTCCATCAACGGCAGGCACTGGCCTTCGCCGTAGGAGCAATTGACGACGTAACTGGTGGCCTCTACCAGGCGCTCGTAGTCAAGGTCTGCGAGGTAGCCATGGATCAGCACGATGCGGCACTGATAGGTCTGATTCTTGTAGACGTGGTGCAGCATGTCGTTGAGTGCATCGGCGATGTCATGGTGAGTGAGCTTGAGCACCAGGGTCGCATCGGCCGACTCGCAGAAGGTGCTGCAGAACGCACTGATCATGTCCTTCCAGTTCTTGCGCCCGTCGTAGGGGTTGAAGACCGAGGTGTAGACCACGCCATCAAGCAGCAACTCGCAATCGCGCACCGGGCCATCGAACTCGATCGGAGTGCCTTCGCGCAAGCGCTCCGGTCCGTAGGGGCGCAGATCTGCGGTACGACTGTCGATCATCAGGCCGCGCAGATTCAGGCGAATCGCTTCAGCGACCGGGCACTTGAGCAAGTGCTCGCCGCGCGCGGCAAAGCGATCCCAGACTGGCGCCGGGATCGCGCAGATCGGATACTCGGGCCCCATTACATCGCGAACGGTTTTTACGGTGAAACTGGAATGAGTGATCGCCATGCCGCTGGCCGCCAGTACCACCCGCCAGTCATGCCGCGGTTCCCCATGCCAGCTTTCAGTGGGGATGGTGCTGAACTCCCAGGCGAACACTGCAATGGTCGGGCAGGCATAGCTGATGGGTGTGCGGTGCGGCGGCGAGAAGGACAGGAACACACAGTCCTCTCCCCTGCTCTGGCAATCGAAATACAGGCGGTCGACCAACTCGTCAGGGTCGCTGACCTCGATCACCTGGCCCAGGCGTTCCAGCACCGGGCGAAACTCCTTGAGCACGAAGTAGTAGCTGTACTCGGGCCGGCCCAGATTCTGCTGGATGTTGCTCTTGTTGGTTTCCGAATGAATGATGATCAGCATGCTGCAGTCCCTGTCCTGGCGGCCGCTGGCGCAGCGGCGATGACCGGGGCCTGCCCAAAGAACTGCGCCAGGCGCTGCTGCACTGGCATAAAACTGCAGTAGTCGCGCATCCGCTCGCTGGCGGCGTCGGCCATGGCATGCCAGGCCTGCGGCTGGTCTTTGGCCATGGCGTAACTCTGTGCATAAGCGGTTTTCAACGAGCCCCAATCCGGACGATGGCGCAGGGTCCGGTAGAGGATGCGCGCGTCTTCCGGCCAGATCGTCGGCTCGCGACTGGACTTCACGACAAAGGCCACGCGTTCGTCGATGTAATCGCGCATTGCGGTGTGGTCCGGGGCGATAACGGGCCGTGCACACGACATGAATTCCATCAGCGGCAAGCACAGGCCTTCGCAGCGTGATGCGTTGACGTAAAAACTCGCGGCGCCGTACAACTGCGCAAATTCTTCATCCTGCAGATAACCGTGCATGACCACCACCCGACAGGCGAACGGTGACAGTTGCGAGAGCAAGGTCATGAGTTCGACGTAATAGGTGGAGAGGTCGTTCTGAGTCATCTTCAGCACGAGCGTAGCGTCTGGTGCATCGCGCAATGCCCAGCAAAACGCGGTGATCAGATGGTGCCAGTTCTTGCGCCCGTCGTCGGGATTGAACACGCTGACATACACCACACCACTGACATCGATGGAGACTGTCGTGGTGGTATCGGGCAAAGCGGATGGCGCCGGTTCGACTAGCTCGACCGGCTCGGCAACCTCGGGAGCAACTGGCAGTGGTTGCATTGGCAGTGCCGGCTTGCGAAGCCTGGTTAACAAGGGGCGAACGGCGTCCGGCACCAGATCGCGAGCGGCTTCGCGATACCACAGCAGCAGGTTGTGCTTGAGTGCCCGGTAGACTTCGCGCACGTAATGCCGGGTAATGAATGCACGGCGGCGGATGGTCAATGGTGGCGGTGGCGGTGGCGGTGGCGGCTCCGGTACTACTTCCGGCTCAGGCTCGATCTGCGCCACTGACTCTTCAATCGGCGGTCCAAGCAGGCCATCGGCGGACAAGCCCATCACATGGCTGTCGAGGATGCAGCCTTTGATCTGCAGCGTGGCGCCCGGATTTACCGGGGTGCCCGGATAGTGCTGGCGCACCTCGGCAAAGCGTTCCCACAAAGGCGTCGGCAGTACGAGCACAGGGAAATCGGCACCCAGGGTTCGGCGGATGGCTTCGGCTGTATGGGTGGACAAGGTGATCACCCGGCCCAGGCGCGCCAGTGTCTGGCTCCAGTCCTGGCGTGGATCGTTGTCCCAATGCTCGGCAGGAATGGTGTCGAATTCCCAGGCAACCACACACACCATTGGGCATTGAATATCGGTCGGGGTCTTGTGCGGCGGTGCAAACGAAATGAACAGGCTATCCTGCCCCGCTTGCTGCAACTGCCGATAGAGCGGATCCACTTCGGCGCTCGAGGCTACGACATGAACCTGCCCAAGACTTTCGAACAAGGGTCGATACGCCTTGAGCACAAAATAGTAACTGTACTCGGGACGGCCGAGACTCTGGCTGATGGAGGTGTCGTTGACGTCGGAGTAGAGAATGAAATTCATGGCATCCCATGGTGAAATCGCCATCCCGGCAACCTCACTCTGTGACGGAGAAGCCACGGATCGGGGCAGCATTTACTAACCCTCGTCCATCGTCTTCGTGCCCGTCTTCGTTCTTGTTTTAATGGTCAGTTTCTCGCAGTTTCACAACGACGCTGCCGAACCTTGGGTAATCGTGACGAGGGCCATTCTAAACACATCCGTTGAGGATCCGTGAACCGCCCGACGAGAATAAATCGGGCTACGGGGACCAGAACTGATCAGTCACGGTTGGACCTGTTGAAATTACCGCGCAATTGGCACAGATTGGCAGCCAAACAATTACAACAAATCGTTTCGCCAGTCTTTCGACCCAGTAATCCACCGGGTCTGCCAGACATCTCCGACCAAACTGTGGGGAATGGACGAAAATGTATGACCAAGGGGCTGCTGTTTGAAAAAGCGTCTGTTCGTTACGGGTCTCAGCGGTTTCGTAGGACAACACATCCAATCCCGCCTGCTGGCTGATGCCGCGCAGTGGGAGCTACTGACCGTCCCTGGCCGCTATGATCTCGCAGACCCGCAGAGCCTTGAAGGCCTGTGGCCGGAACTGCCGGATGCGGTCATCCACCTGGCCGGCCAGACCTTCGTACCCGAAGCGTTCCGTGATCCGGCACGCACACTGAACATCAACCTGCTCGGTACGCTGAACCTGCTGCAAGCCCTCAAGGCTCGCGGCTTCACCGGCACGTTCCTGTACGTCAGCTCCGGCGACGTCTACGGCCAGGTCAGCGAAGACCATTTGCCCATCACCGAACTGCAACCGCCCTGCCCTCGCAATCCGTATGCCGTGAGCAAACTCTCCGCGGAGTTCCTGAGTGTGCAATGGGGTTTGAGCGAAGGCTGGCCGGTACTGGTCGCCCGCCCGTTCAACCACATCGGCACTGGCCAGAAAGAAAGTTTTGTCATCGCCAGCGCCGCCCGCCAGATCAATCGCATCAAACAAGGCCTGCAAGCACCGCAACTGGAAGTCGGTGATATCGACGTCACACGCGACTTCCTCGACGTGAGCGACGTGATCTCGGCTTACCTGGCGTTGCTGGAAAAAGGCACACCCGGCCAGGTCTACAACGTGTGCTCGGGGCGCGAGCAAAGCATTCGCAGCCTGATCGAACAGCTGGGTGACCTCGCGCAAGTCGACCTGCAACTGGTTCAAGACCCTGCCCGACTGCGCCGCGCGGATCAGCGCCGGGTATGCGGCAGTCATGCCAGGCTCGCCCAGACCACCGGTTGGGCGCCGCAAATCACTACACAACAAACCCTGCGGGCGATCCTGTCCGACTGGGAGATACGGGTAAGACAAGAATGACAAAAAGTGCACTGATCACAGGGATCACCGGACAGGACGGCGCTTATCTGGCCAAACTGTTGCTCGACAAGGGCTATAGAGTCCACGGCCTGGTTGCGCGGCGCAGCAGCGACGCACGCTGGCGACTGCGCGAAATGGGGGTCGAGGCCGACATCGTTTACCTGGACGGCGACATGGCCGATGCCTGTTCCATCCAGCGCGCAGTGATCAAATCGGCGCCGGACGAGGTCTACAACCTGGCCGCACAGAGTTTTGTTGCAGCCTCCTGGTCGCAACCGGTAACCACCGGCATTGTCGACGGGTTGGGCGTCACGCACCTGCTTGAAGCGATCCACCAGTTCAGCCCGCATACCCGTTTCTACCAAGCATCCACCAGCGAAATGTTTGGCCTGATCCAGGCGGAGCAGCAGGACGAAAATACGCCGTTTTACCCGCGCAGCCCTTACGGCGTGGCCAAGCTCTATGGCCACTGGATCACCGTGAACTATCGCGAGAGCTACAACCTGCACGCCAGCAGCGGCATCCTGTTCAACCACGAATCACCGCTGCGCGGCATCGAATTCGTGACGCGCAAGGTCACCGACGCAGCCGCTCGCATCAAGCTGGGCAAACAGCAGGAACTGCGCCTGGGCAACATCGATGCCAAGCGCGACTGGGGTTTTGCCGGCGACTACGTCGAAGCCATGTGGCTGATGTTGCAACAGGACAAACCCGATGACTTCGTGGTCGCCACGGGGGTAACCACCACGGTGCGCGAAATGTGCCGGATCGCCTTCGAGCACGTCGACCTGAACTACCGTGACTTCGTGAAGATCGACCCGGCGTTTTTCCGCCCGGCCGAAGTTGAAGTGCTGCTCGGCAACCCGGCCAAGGCTCAGCGAGTGCTGGGCTGGAAACCAAAAACCGACCTGGATACCTTGATCCGCATGATGATGGATGCGGACATGAAACGCGTCGCCAAGGAGTAGGCCCATGCTGATTCCCGTGATTCTTTCCGGTGGTGCTGGTACGCGGTTGTGGCCGGTATCGCGAGAAGGCCAGCCGAAACCCTTCATGATGTTGCCGGACGGCCAGTCGTTACTGGGCAAGACCTATCGGCGTGCTGCCGGTTTGCTGGAAGGCTGGGGCGACATCGTGACGGTGACCAATCGCGACTACTACTTCCAGAGTAAGGATCACTATCAGGACGCACAACTGGGCAGGCATCGCGGGCACTTTCTGCTGGAGCCGACGGGGCGCAATACCGCTCCGGCAATCGCGGCGGCCGCCCTCTCGCTGCAGGCACTGCATGGTGACGAAGCGATCATGCTGGTCATGCCCGCCGATCACCTGATCGTCAACGAAGAGGCCCTGAAGCAGGCTGTCGAACATGCGGTGACCCTGGCCCGGTCCGGCCAGCTGGTGACCTTCGGGGTGGTGCCGACCGCACCGGAAACCGGGTTTGGCTACATCGAGACCGGCGCAGCGCTGGACGAAAATGGCGCCGCCCGTGTGCAGCGTTTCGTTGAAAAACCCGACCTGCAGACCGCAACTCATTACCTTGAAAGTGGCAACTTCCTGTGGAATTCCGGGATGTTCTGCTTCTCGGTAGCCACTGTCCTGGCGGAACTGGAAACCCACGCCCCGACACTGCTGGAGCAGGCCAGGACCTGCATGGCAGCCAGTGCGGCAGTGGAAACCGCCGGCGGCCTGCAGCAGGAGCTATCGCCTGCGCTGTTTGGCGAGATCATGGACATTTCCATCGACTACGCGTTGATGGAGCGCTCCGACAAGGTGGTGGTGGTGCCCGCCCGTTTCGACTGGAGCGACATCGGCTCCTGGGGTGCAATCGCCGCCCTGGTGCCCGCGGATGCGCAGCACAACCGTGCGGCAGGCGAAGCCATCTTCATCGACAGTCACCATAACTTCGTGCAGAGCGAAGATCGCCTGGTGGCCACCGTTGGCGTGGAAAACCTGATCATCATCGACACCGCCGACGCGGTCCTGGTGGCTCATGCCGACCGTGCCCAGGATGTGCGCCAGGTGGCCAGGCAACTCAAGGACAAGAAGCACGAAGCCTATCGCCTGCACCGCACGGTCAGCCGGCCATGGGGCACGTACACGGTGCTCGAGGAAGGTCCACGCTTCAAGATCAAACGCATCGTGGTCAAGCCTGGTGCCAAGTTGTCCCTGCAGATGCACCACCACCGCAATGAACACTGGGTGGTGGTCGAAGGCATGGCCAAGGTCACCAATAATGGCACCGGCACTCACCTGGTAGCCAAGAACGAATCGACTTTCATTGCCGCCGGCCACAAGCATCGCCTGGAAAATCCCGGGGTGATCGACCTGGTGATTATTGAAGTGCAGAGCGGCGAATACCTGGGAGAGGACGATATCGTCCGCTTCGAAGATCAATACGGCCGGACGGTTTGAATGCTGCGTAATCTTTACCAATCGTTGTGGAGTTACCGGGGTTTTATCCTCGGCAGCGTCAAAAGAGAGTTTCAGGCGCGTTATCGCAATTCGCTGTTTGGTGCCTTGTGGACCGTGCTCAACCCGCTGTCGATGATCGTGGTCTACACGGTCATCTTCTCCACCATCATGCGCGCCCGCCTGCCGGGTGTGGATGATGGCCTGGCCTACAGCGTTTACCTGTGCGCCGGCCTGCTGACCTGGGGCCTGTTCGCCGAGATCACCACCCGCAGCCAGAGCATGTTTCTGGAAAACGCCAACCTGCTGAAGAAAATCAGCTTCCCGCGCATCTGCCTGCCGGTGATCGTGCTGCTCAATGCCGGGATCAATTTCGCGATCATCCTGGGGTTGTTCCTCGGCTTCCTGCTGATCAGCGGACGGCTTCCGGGCATGGCGTTGCTGGCCCTGATACCGCTGCTGATGCTGCAGGTGATGTTCGCCGCCGGACTGGGGATGATCCTCGGGGTGCTCAATGTGTTCTTCCGCGACGTCGGGCAATTTTTCGGCATCTGCCTGCAATTCTGGTTCTGGCTGACACCGATCGTGTACCCGCTGTCGATCCTGCCGCCGGGCATCCAGCGCGTTATCGAGCTGAACCCGATGACGGCGTTAATGAACAGTTACCAGAACCTGTTCCTCTATAACCAATGGCCGAACTGGAGCTCGCTGCTCCCGCTGCTGGTGATCGGGCTGTTGTTCTGCGTGATGGGGCTGCGGCTTTTCCGCCAGCGTGTTGGTGAAATGGTGGATGAGCTCTGATGGGACATATACGCGTCAGTGGCCTGGGCAAGGCCTACAAGCAATACCCGAATCGCTGGAGCCGGCTGTTCGAATGGCTGGTGCCGTTCTCCCCTACCCGCCATCACTTGCACTGGGTGCTGCAGGGTGTCGACTTCGAGATCCAGCCCGGCGAAGCCGTTGGCATTGTCGGGGTCAACGGCGCTGGCAAAAGTACCCTGTTGAAGATGATCACCGGCACCACCCAGGCCACCTGTGGCGAGATCAAGTTGCAAGGTCGAGTCGCCGCGCTGCTGGAGCTGGGCATGGGTTTCCACCCGGACTTCACCGGGCGCCAGAACACCTTCATGGCGGGCCAGCTGCTCGGCATGCAGGTCGAGGAAATTGAGGCGCTGATGCCGGAAATCGAAAGTTTTGCCGAAATTGGCGAGGCCATCGACCAGCCGGTCCGCACCTATTCAAGCGGCATGCAGATGCGCCTGGCGTTCAGCGTTGCTACGGCGCGCCGTCCGGATATCCTGATCGTCGACGAAGCATTGTCCGTGGGTGACGCCTACTTCCAGCACAAAAGCTTCGACCGCATCCGTAACTTCCGCAAGGCCGGCACCACGCTGCTGATCGTGTCCCACGACCGATCGGCGATCCAGTCGATCTGCGATACCGCCATCCTCCTGGAAAACGGGCGCATGGCCATGCGCGGCAAGCCTGAAGAGGTGATGGACTACTACAACGCGATGCTCGCCCAGCGCGAAGGCCAGACGGTCCGCCAGGAGATGCTTGCCAACGGCCAGGTGCAGACTATTTCCGGTACAGGCGAGGCCGGCATTCTCAGCGTGCGCCTGCTCGATCCAAAGGGCCGCTCGGTGGAAGTGGCCGAGGTCGGGCAGGCGATGGTGCTGGAAGTGCAAGTCGAAGTTCGCCAGGACATCGAGCGGCTGATCCTTGGGTTCATGATCAAGGATCGCCTCGGCCAACCCATGTACGGCATCAATACCCACCGCATCGACAAGGCCCTCACCGACCTGAGCGCCGGCGAGCGGGTCACTTACCGATTCGCTTTCGACATGCGCCTGGGCAAGGGTAATTACTCGGTGGCCCTGAGCCTCTCGCGCCTGGACTCGCACCTGGACCGCAACTTCGAGTGGCGCGACTACGGGCTGGTCTTTCACGTGATCAACAACCGTCGGGAAGACTTCGTCGGCTGTTCGTGGCTCGAGGCCCAAACCAGCATTACCCGCTCCAGCGAGAGCACTATCGAAGCGGCCGCCCCAGAGGAATTGCGATGACCCGACTGCTGGTGGAGTGCACCTACGTTTTTGAACATCCTCACGCCAACTCAGGCATTCAGCGGGTGGTGCGCAACGTCATCCAGCAGCTACCGGCGGCAAATTCCACCCGTGAATGCATTCCCGTGGTGATGGTCAACGGCGCGTTGTTCGAGGTGAAGAGCCTGTCGCCGCTGGAGACGCCGAAACTCGACCTGATGAGCCTGCGGGTGAAGCTCGAACAGATGGCCAACCTGTTCTGGCTGCGCCACCGCACCCTGGAACGACGTCGCCCTTTCAGCGAGTCGAAGTTCGCCCGCCGCGTACTTTACGTGGGGTGCCGCCTCGCCGCGTTCGCCTGCCTGAGCCTGCCAATGCGCGTGCTCGACCGGGTACTCAAAGGTCAGAAGGTGCCTGAGCGTTGTGTGCCGTTGCAGCATCGGGCCGGAGACCAACTGGTGTTGCTGGACTCGTCCTGGCACGCCAATTTCTTTCCCCTGGCCGAGCAGCTAAAGCGTGACGGTGTCGGCATTGTGTCGGTGATCTATGACCTGATTCCCCTGACTCATCCGCAGTTCTGCGACGCGGGCCTGGTGAAAGTGTTCAATGAGTGGTTCGACTGGATCGCCCGCACCGCCGATGGCTACGTGGCGATTTCTACGACTATTCGCGATCAGGTCCGCCAGGAGATGGTGCGCCGGGTTGGCACTGAACAGGTGGCACAACGCTGGTTCGACTATTTCCACCTGGGCTCGGAACTGGACTTGAGCGACGCCCGCTCATCCGTCGATCAAGGCCTGCTGGACATGTTCAAAAAGCCGCAGCCGGTGTTTCTGATGGTCAGCACCATCGAACCGCGCAAGAACCACGCCTACCTGCTGGATGCGTTCGAGCGCGCCTGGGCGGCTGGGTCGCTGGCCCGGTTGTGCATCGTCGGCAAGATTGGCTGGAAGTGCGACGCCCTGGTCGAGCGTATCCGCCGCCATCCCGAATTGAACAAACGGTTGTTCATGTTCAACGACCTGTCGGACAGAAGCCTGGAGCATGCTTACTCCCACGCCACTTCGCTGGTCTTCCCGTCTTACGTCGAAGGGTTTGGCTTGCCGCTGGTGGAAGCCATGCAGCGCGGGCTGCCGGCTATGGCCAGCGACATACCGGTGTTTCGCGAAATTGGCGGTGATTACATGGCCTATTTCGACCTTGCCAAGCCGCAGAGCCTGGCCGACCTGGTGATCGGCATGGAAACCACTGGCGTGTTCCCGGCAGCGCTGAACCTTGACGGCTGGCGCTGGCTGTCCTGGCGTGAAGCGAGCGCGCAACTGGTGGAGCGCATCGAGCGCAACCTGCACAACGTGGCAAAAGTGCCTGAGAGCCAACATGCGAATTGCCCTTAACGCACGCATTCTCCAGGCGCCGAGAACCGGTATCGGGCATTACGTCGCCGAACTGGTAAACGCCCTCGCCCAAGAGCCGGACGTCGATTTGGCATTGTTCCACGGCTGGGGCTGGAGTTCGGCACTTCCCGAAGCCGCGATGCCCGGTTACTCGCGACTGACGCCATTGTTGCGACAAATCCCCGGGGCCTATCAGGCAAGGCGCTGGCTGGAGCAGAAACGGTTCGACCAGCGGCATTCCAAGAGTATCGATCTGTATCACGAGCCGAGCTTGTGGCCGTTGTCGTTCGATGGCCCGACGGTTATCACCCTGCACGACCTGACACATATGCACTATCCCGAAACCCAGCCGGCTGCACGCTTGCGGGAGATCGAGCGGCGCCTGGCCGATGGCGTACAGCAGGCACGCCTGATTCTGACGGACTCACAATGCATTGCCGACGAGGCACAGGACTATTTCGCACTGCCAGCCGAGCGTTTTGTCGTTGCGCCACTCGGTGTGGCCGCGCGATTCCATCCCAGGTCGGACGAGTCCATCGATAAAGTGCTCAAAACTCACGGGGTCGACGCCCGGGAGTATTTCCTGTGCGTCGGCACCCTCGAACCGCGCAAGAACCTGACCCTGGCACTGCGCGCCCATGCGCGACTGCCCGAAGCCATGCGCCAGCGTTTTCCGCTGCTGATCGCCGGCATGGCAGGCTGGCAGCGCGAACAGTTCAACGACGAGTTGCGCTCAGCCCTTGCCGCCGGTCATGTGTGTCTGCTGGGGTATCTGCCTGATGAGGACCTGGCCCAACTGCTGGCCGGCGCCCGGGCGCTGGTCTTCCCGTCCCTGTACGAAGGGTTTGGCCTGCCGGTACTGGAAGCCATGGCCAGTGGTACCCCGGTGATACTCACCCGTGCATCGGCCATGCCCGAAGTTGCCGCCGACGCCGGCAATTACATTCAGCCGGACGATCCCGACTCCTTGCGTGATGCGATGACCCGGCTGATCGAAGACCCGACGCATTGGCAGGCCTGCCGTGCGGCGGGGTTGCATCGAGCCAAGCTTTTTTCCTGGGAGCGTTGCGCGAAGGTCACAGCCCGCGCCTACCGCCAGGCTATGGGAGATTGATATGCGAGTTCTGCACTTTTATAAAACCTATTTGCCCGACTCCATGGGTGGCATCGAACAAGTCATCTTCCAGATGAGCGAAAGCGGCGCCCGTCACGGTGTCGAGAGCACGGTGCTGACGCTGAGCAACAATCCGGCGCCAGGCGTGTTGCAGATCCGCGAACATCAGGTTAATCAGGCCAGGATGGATTTTCAGCTGGCCTCTACGGGCTTTTCCTACAGCGTCTTCAAGCAGTTTCGCGAGCTGGCAGCCGAAGCGGACGTGGTCAATTATCACTTCCCCTGGCCCTTCATGGATCTGGTGCATTTCTGCACGGCCACCAAGAAACCCTGCGTGGTCAGCTATCACTCGGACATCATTCGCCAGCGCCATCTGCTCAGGCTGTATCGGCCCTTGATGCGTCGATTCCTGGACAGTGCCGACCGCATCGTTGCGGCTTCGCCTAACTATTTTCACACCAGCGATGTGCTGAAGGACTACCGCGAGAAGACCAGGGTCATTACCTACGGGCTCGACAAGTCAGGTTATCCACAACATGACGCAGCGCGTACCGAACGCTGGCGCCAGCAGCTGGGCGACAAGTTTTTCCTGTTTGTTGGAGTAATGCGTTATTACAAGGGCCTGCATATCCTGCTGGACGCCATGCAGGGGCTCAATTATCCGGTGGTGATCGTGGGCGCCGGCCCTCTGGAAAAAGAGCTGCATGCCCAGGCGCAGGCCTTGGGTCTGCGCAACCTGCACTTCCTCGGCTTCCTCGGCGACGAGGACAAGGTCACCCTTCTGGAGCTCAGTTACGCGGTGGTCTTCCCGTCTCACCTGCGCTCTGAAGCGTTCGGTATTTCGCTGCTTGAAGGCGCGATGTACGGCAAGCCGATGATCTCCAGCGAGATCGGCACAGGCACCAGCTACATCAATATTCACAATGAGACCGGGCTGGTCGTGCCGCCCAGTAATCCACAGGCGTTTCGTGAGGCGATGCGCACCCTTTGGGAAAACCCGGCGCTGGCGGCGCAAATGGGGGCAAACGCGCAGGCGCGGTATCGGCAGTTGTTTACCGCTGACGAGATGGGGCGCAAGTGGGCGGCTCTGTATGAAGAGCTGTTGGCCGAGAAATCGTTGGCTTACGCATGACCTGGCTGATTGTCGCGTTGTTCATGGCCCTGTGGCCGCTGTGACCCTTGTGATCCTGTGATCCTGCGATCCCTGTGATCCCTGTGATCCCTGTGATCCCTGTAGGAGCTGTCGAGTGCAACGAGGCTGCGATCTTTTGACGTTGGTTGCAGGATCAAAAGATCGCAGCCTCGTTCCACGACACAGCTCCTTGTATGTTGACCCAGCACCCAGCGAGAGAGGTCTAAGCTCGTTGGTGCTGACATACAAAGATGTGTTTCTGGGGGAGGCCGATGGCTCCTGAAGGCAGGACTTGCGCCTGACCTTGTCT
>NZ_JZRI01000011.1:0-4100 GCF_000952175.1 Pseudomonas sp. ES3-33
TTTTATAAGTTCTTCTGCACCAACAGATTGGGGCTTTCTTTTTTTAACTAGAAGACGAGCATATATGTTTTGGAATAGTGGGTGATCGATTGATCGAGTAACAAGATCTCCGCTAATCATATCGTTAAAGGCGGAAAATTCGCTCATCATCGTTACCGCATCTCCGCTCATCACATAACGTCGGAGAGCGGTAAGAGAGTTCGTTACCATGGCCGGTCGAATGGATAGATTTTCTGTATGTGTTACGAGCTGAATAATCTGTCCTAATCCGTATTGAAGCGGCATCACAGCTAACGGGTAACGCATTATCTCTTCGAATTTCAGAGGTTCACTGAGATGCGTAAGCGGATGATCTGATCGCATGAGCAATCGAACAGGTTGCAGTGATGATGCGCGATAGGTGACTTCAGGATGCGCAGGTGGATTGTACGCGAGGCCGATATGGGCTGCGCTCTGAACTACTTCCTCCAGAACGCTCTTGACCGGAAGTACATCTAGACTGATACGAATACCAGGATAGGTGGCAGTGAAATCCCTCAAAACATTGTCGATCAGCAAGTCGATGAACCCCTCGCTGGTAACGATACGGACTTCACCCTCCCTTAACCCCTTCAATCCTCGCAAGCGGTCTTCAAGATGCTCTTGTTGTGCCTGGCAGCCACGCCAGAACTCCAAGAGAAGGTGGGCTGCTTCAGTAGGAACCACTCCACGTGCTTGCCTTTCAAACAATATAGTTTCCACTTCCTCTTCCAGAAGTTGGATTTGCCGGGTGATAACTGAAGGTGCCGTGTTCAGGTTTTCGGCTGCCCCACGAATGGAACCGCTGGACAGAACCTCATAGAAATACCGCATTCGGCGTTGATTCAGATCTCTCACAAAAAATCCTCCCCTTGCATGACCGTTGCCCTCAGAGCAACGATAACATCAAAAAGTTGCTCTTGCTTGCCTTGCCATTCCGCCTGAATATCAATCGCACAATAAAAACGCCTACAGCGGAGGCAGTATGCAAAATTGCATCAATCCATCGAGCGAGCTATCGACCATCTATCGGAAAATAGACTGGCGGTTATTACCCTTTTTGCTCCTATGTTACGTAGTGGCGTATCTGGATCGGGTAAATGTGGGATTTGCCAAGCTTCAGATGCAAAGCGATCTAAGTTTATCTGACGCTGCTTATGGACTTGGTGCCGGAATTTTTTTCATAGGCTATGCCTTGTTCGAAACCCCTAGCAATTTGCTATTGCCCAAGATCGGAGCGCGCAAGACGCTCAGCCGGGTAATGATTTTGTGGGGTATCACATCTGCATGCATGGTTTTCGTCGAAAGCGAGAGATCATTTTACGTGCTGCGTTTTTTCCTCGGAGTCTTTGAGGCGGGTTTCGCTCCCGGAATGATTTTTTACCTTACCTATTGGTATGGCCGTGAACGGTTAGGCAGAGTGATGGCGATCGTTATGCTTGCGGGGCCACTGGGCGGCATATTTGGGGCCCCTTTGTCCGCGTGGATCATGACCACCTTCGCAGGTTTCCACGGCTTGGCCGGATGGCAGTGGATGTTTTTTCTGGAGGCATTACCGGCTGTAGTGTTAGGTCTCATAGCGTTGAAAGTTCTTAGCGATAAACCCTCGGTCGCGCCTTGGTTGAGTGCGCGTGAAAAACAAGTGCTGAATGCGCATATCGGTGAAGGGCAGGGAGCCCACCATTCATTTGTACAAGTGTTAAAAGACCCTCGTGTGTATCTGATGGCGGCTGGTTATTTCTGCTTGATTTGCGGAATTTACACCATGAGCTTTTGGCTGCCATCCATTCTGAAGGACGCAGGCGTTCAAGGTGTCATGCAGATCGGCCTGTACTCAGCGATTCCATATGTGGGTGCGATGGCAGGGATGTTGGTCTTTGGTCGTACATCAGATTACTTTTTTGAGCGGCGTTGGCATACCGCTGTACCGGCGTTAATTGCAGCCATTAGTTTAATGGGGTCTGTGATTTACAAGAATGAGTTTGTTTTTGCACTCAGTTTCTTGACGCTTGCTACGACCATGATGTGGGTTGCTTATACAGTGTTTTGGGCAATTCCTTCGCAATACTTCAAAGGTGACACTGCTGCGGGTGGTATCGCAGTTATTAACACCATTGGGTTAACGGGCGGGTTTCTCAGTCCCACGGTGATCGGTTATGCCAAGTCCATCACTGGCAACTCTGATTCAGGTCTTCTGGTCATGGCTGCAATTCTAATAGTGGGTTCATTGATACTTGCCGCCAACAAGCCGCAACGTGTTAAGCAAAAAGTTTGCATCACACAGCCTGTCTAAAAATTTCAACGAGGCGTTTAATAGCCATGACATATCGAATTCTGATCGCTGGTTTTCAACACGAAACAAATACGTTCGCGCCCTCCAAAGCTGAATATGAGAATTTTGTCAGGGGTGAAGGTTTTCCTCAGATGGTAAGAGGCGTTGAGATGTTGGAACTTCGTAATGTCAATATTCCGGCAGGCGGGTTTCTGATTGAAGCAGAGCGCTTGGGCTATGAAGTAGTCCCGGTGATCTGGGCTGGAGCCAGTCCATCCGCGCATGTTACTCAAGAGACCTACGACCGCATTACCGATGAAATCATAATGGCCGCGGCAAACGAAGCAATCGACGGTATATATCTAGACTTGCATGGGGCTATGGTTGCCGAACATACGGACGACGGAGAAGGAACGCTCCTAGCTCGGCTGCGAGCTGTTGTCGGCCAGGATATTCCGATAGTCGTATCTTTGGATTTACACGCTAATGTTACTGAGTTGATGCTCAACCACGCAGATGCAATGGTTGCATTTCGTACTTATCCCCACGTGGATATGGCAGATACTGGCGCACGAGCTGCCAAATTACTTGAATTGCGGCTCCGTTCGGGAAAACTGCATTGCGAGAGTCTGCGACTCCCTTTCCTGATCCCGATAAACGGGATGTGCACGCTCATGGATCCAGCACGAAGCCTTTACGACCAATTAGAACACCTTGAGTCCGAAGGTCTTTCATTGTCATTTACTCCAGGCTTTCCGGCTGCTGATTTCGAGGAGTGTGGGCCGGTTATCTGGGGTTATGGAACAGACAGGCAAGCGATCAAGGCTGCTGTCGCTGTCCTTTATAGAAAGATAGTGGGGGAGGAGGATCAGTGGGAAGTACCTTTCCTGCTCCCGGACGAAGCAGTGCTCCGAGCAATGACATTAGCAGAAACCGCTCAGCGTCCAATCGTCATTGCCGATACCCAAGACAACCCGGGAGCAGGCGGGGATTCGAACACAACAGGAATGCTTAAAGCACTCATTAAACACGGTGCTACTAATGCCGCCGTAGGATTGCTTTATGACCCGGCAGCAGTTCAGTCCGCCATTGCAGCCGGGGTAGGCGGTTTCATTGAGATAACGCTGGGGGGACAGTCAGGTGCACTGGGTGATAGTCCCTTGCAGGGGCGCTTTGAAGTAATGCACCTATCCGATGGCCGCTGTCGTTTTGCAGGCCCCATGATGAATGGCATGGAGGTTGATGTGGGGCCTGTTGCATGCTTGAAAATCGGGGGAGTGAAGGTTGCTGTCAGCTCTGGTAAATGTCAGATGCTGGACAGGAATTTGTATCGGATAGCAGGTATAGAACCAGAAAAAATGAGTGTACTGGTTAACAAAAGTTCTGTTCATTTCCGCGCCGATTTCGCGCCGATTGCCGACCAAATACTCGTTGCCAAAGCGCCTGGGCCCATGACAGCAGATCCTGCGGACATTCCATGGAAAAGACTTCGTGAGGGAATCAGGCTAAAACCCAATGGGCCTTCATTCCACAGCCCTGCACTCCGCGTTTAATGACCGTTTCCAAATTAGGTATTGAACTGCATTAACGTTAAATGGCGTAGGGGACGTTCGCCTGGATTGAAAATACTTCCTGATCTATCTGGAGTCAGAAAGTGGATTACACCAGTAGATAAGATAGAAGGTATTCCAGTTGTGCATATTAAGTTGATGCATTCGCGTTCGCGAACGCTGCGTGGGATTCGTGTGTGTTGCGTTGGCGTGGAAGATTTTCTTGTGGCTTCTGTTATTTCTGTCTCTTATACACATCT
>NZ_JZRI01000112.1:0-247 GCF_000952175.1 Pseudomonas sp. ES3-33
ACAATTGCGTAAGTTACTGTTTTTTGGGCGGAACTTAATGCTTTTTCGCTGGTCTTTATCTACTTCAGACAGGCCGTTTCCACACAGAAATGGCCTTTTTTGTGGGCGATTGAAAGGTAATTGCCCGCGATGGCGCTGGATCGGCCGAAACAACCCTACGCCGACCTCGCCATGATCAAACCGGTTTCGCTTGCCGCTTCCAACCGGATCGCCACGAATTTCGACGTCGGCGTGTGGCTGCCATCCC
>NZ_JZRI01000113.1:0-889 GCF_000952175.1 Pseudomonas sp. ES3-33
AGATGTGTATAAGAGACAGGTCAGAGAGTGTCAGATTCCTGAATTGGTGGAACGAGCGCTGTCTTGATCTTTGTTATTTTGAAACTCAATTTGGATTATCAACTGATCAAAAGTGGGTGAGTATTGCTCCGTGTTTTTTTCCGAAGCTGCATATTTCTTTTGATCTTGGTTTTAATGTGGCCTTCTGGAATGCGCATGAGCGTGTAGTTTCCGTAGATCCGCTGGGCGGGTACTTGATTAATAACGAATACCGTCTGATTTTTTTCCACTTCAGCTCCTTTGACGAAAAAAATCCGGATTTATTGAGCAAACGCGAATTTGCCGACAGAGAGACTGGGCGAACTGACTATTCTGAACTGGCTCATCGCTACAATAAGTCATTGCAGCGTTTGAAAATTCCGATTTCGAAAACCAGATATGGTTTTGACTATATGTCTAATGGCGATTATGTATCGCCAACTTTGCGACGTGCATATGCGAGTGTTTTGAATGACCTGCCTCGTGGTCATGATCCGTTTGATTCCAATGGACCTGTAGCAGCATTTGCAAAGAAGAACTATTTGATCAGCGACAAGTCGGGGTACCAGCCGACTGGTTTTGGTGATATTGAAAGTAACAGAAGCAAGTTTGTTATAGTTAACAAGCTAATGAAAATGGCACTTTACGCTTTGGGGCCAAACCGATTCATGAATTTTTCTCGCCTGCTCGTATATCTTTCGAGCTTCAGGCTGAATCGGGATATGTGGAAACTGTAACTGCAGGTGGCTTTCAGTAGTGAGGGTTGGTTAAGTAGCGCCGGCTTTTAAGACTGTTAAGTAAGGCTGAACGCGCCTGAGGGGGGAAGCCCCCTCTTTAAGCTCAGTCCTACAGCTGTCTCTTATACACATCT
>NZ_JZRI01000114.1:0-90740 GCF_000952175.1 Pseudomonas sp. ES3-33
CACCGAGCCTAGGCGAGGTGCCGAGTGGTGGGGCAGAAAGCGCTTGGTTACTTGGCGCTTTTCCAAGTAACCCGCTGTAAGAGCGGAACCATAACCCGCCGTTACCGCAGCAACGGATATGTACGCAGAGCAAGATCAAAAGATCGCAGCCTCGTTTCACTCGACAGCTCCTACAGAAGAAACGGTGTAACCCGCCGTAAGGGCGGAACCATAAGCCGCCCTGACCGCTTCAATGGATATGTACGCAGAGCAAGATCAAAGGATCGCAGCCTCGTTTCACTCGACAGCTCCTACGACAGCTCCTACGACAGCTCCTACAGGAAACATCAGATGCCGTAGGCGCGGAGCCATGAGCGCCGAGACCGCAGAAACGGATATGGGCCCAAACCTGAAAACAGCAGTCAAACCTTCAACACCTTCCCGCCAATAGCCACCGCCACCAGCAACACCGCCATCAACCCAAACGCAAAGCTCAAACTGCTGCCATGGGCGATAAACCCGATCACCGCCGGCCCCGCAAGGATCCCTGCGTAACCCAGGGTAGTGATAGCCGGCACCGCGACGCTCTCGGGCATCACTGTCTGCTTACCGACCGCGGTGTAAAGCACCGGCACAATGTTCGAACAACCCGCGCCCAGCAGCGCATACCCCACCAGGGCAAACTCCCAGTTGGGTGCAAAGGTCGCCAGGAACAACCCCGCTGCCGCCGTCAGCCCGCCAAACACAATCACCCGGGTGGCGCCCAGATGCCGGACAATTCGGTCACCGGTCAAGCGGCCCACGGTCATGGTCAAGGCAAACGCCGCGTAACCCAACCCGGCATAGGCCGTGTCGATGCCGCGCTCCTGCGCCAGGAACACCGCGCTCCAGTCCAGCGCCGCGCCCTCGGCGAGGAACACGATGAAGCACATCCCGCCAATGAACAGCACGATGCCATGAGGAATGGCGAACGCCGGACCGGAGCTTTCGCTGCCGTAAGGCAGCATGTGAGGGGCAGCCTTGCACAGCGCGACCAGCAGCATCACCACCACCACCAGCATCGCCGTCAGCGGCGTAAGGCCAAAGCCGAGCAGGGCACTGACCCCTGCTGCGCCGACGATCCCGCCCAGACTGAACAACCCATGGAACCCCGACATCATGGTCTTGCCGCTGGCGCGTTCGACGATCACCGCTTGCAGGTTGACCGTCGAATCCACCGTGCCCAGGCCTGCGCCAAACATGAACAGGGCGGCGATCAGCGCCGGTATCGACGTCACCGTTGCCAGCAATGGCAGCGCCGCACAAATCAGCAGCGTGCCGCCGACCGCCACTCGCCGACAGCCGAAGCGCGTGGCCAGGATCCCGGCCATTGGCATCGCCAGGATCGAGCCCACCCCCAGGCACAACAGCAGCAGCCCCAGCGTGCCCTCATCCAGCCCGGCCCTGGCCTTGGCATAGGGCACCAGGGGCGCCCAGGCGGCGATGCCAAAACCGGCGATGAAAAAAGCGACCCGCGTGGACATCTGCTCCAGGCGTCCGGGGATGAAGGTGGTGGGGGTGTTGAGGTTACTCATTGCAATCCTTGGTTAAAACGTCGCGTCCCCAAGGGACAGCGACTGTCCTGTGAGGTTCGGTCAGGCAGGGGCACATCGTGGCGCAGGCGTTGCAGTCAACCCATCACTCAACGCGGACCAAACAACTCAACCTGCGGCATCGTCCGCTTCATCAGCACCTTGCCATTGCGCACCGAATACAAAGGCAAACCCTGGCTGCGAATCACCTCGTAGTCGCTGTCTGACGACAGGATCAGCAGGTTCGCCGGCCTCCCGCGTTCCAGGCCGTAGCGGTCACCCAGGGCCATCGCTTTAGCACTGTTGTCGGTCACCAGGTCCAGGGCGCTTTGCAGGTTGCGGTAGCCGAGCATGTGACAGATGTGCAGCCCGGCCTCCAGTACCCGCAGGATGTTGCCATTACCCAGCGGATACCAGGGGTCGACGATCGAGTCCTGGCCGAAGCACACGTTCATGCCCGCTTCGAGCAGTTCGTTGACCCGTGTCACCCCGCGACGTTTCGGGAAGTTGTCGTAGCGGCCTTGCAGGTGAATGCTTTCGGTCGGGCAGGAAACAAAACTGATCCCCGAATGGCCCAGCAGGCGGAACAGCTTGGCGCAGTAGGCATTGTCGTAGGAGCCCATGGCCGTGGTGTGACTGGCCGTGACGCGCGACCCCATGTCGCGGCTACGGGCCTCTTCGGCCAGCACTTCAAGGAAGCGCGAATGCGGGTCGTCGGTTTCGTCGCAGTGCACATCCACCAGGCAGCCGGTGCGCTCGGCCAGGTCCATCAGGTACTTCACCGAGCTTACACCCTGGTCCCGGGTGTACTCGAAATGCGGAATGCCGCCCACCACGTCGGCGCCCATGCGAATGGCTTCTTCCATCAACTCGCGACCGTTGCGATAGGACTCGATGCCTTCCTGGGGGAACGCGACGATTTGCATGTCCACCAGGTGCCGGCTTTCCTCGCGCACTTCGAGCATCGCCTTCAGCGCAGTGAGCTGCGGATCGGTGACATCGACGTGGGTGCGCACATGCTGGATGCCATGGGCTGCGAGGGCCTGCAGGGTTTTGCGGGTGCGGGTCTTGGTATCTTCTTCGGTAATGGTGACCTTGCGCTCGCTCCAGCACTCGATGCCTTCGAACAGCGTGCCACTCATGTTCCAGCGCGGTTCGCCGGCGGTGAGGGTGGCGTCGAGGTGAATGTGCGGTTCGACAAAGGGCGGGATCACCAGGTTGCCGCCAGCGTCTAGGTCTTCGGGGCCCAGGGTCGGGGCTTCGGTCTGCCGGGCGATATTGCTGATCAGGCCGTTTTCCAGGTGCAGCTCATGCAGGCCTTCTTGGTTGCGCAGGCGGGCGTTGATGATATGCATCAGGCGAATCCTTCTAGAGATCTTGTAGTGGTGCGTTGGCGACTCGGGCGCCAAGTACACTGGTCATTAGCACATACGTTAGCGCGGCAGCGGCAATCCCTACCAGAGGCGCGACCCACGGCGAACTGAAAGCGGCCACGGTGCCGACCGCATAAGCGCCCAGCCCGGGCCAGTTGAACGCCGGCAGGCGCGCTTCGGCCAGTCGTGGATATTGACCGCGATAGCGGAAGAAGAAGTCCGCCATGATCACCCCGCCTATCGGCGGAATCACCGTGCCGAGCAGGATGAGGTAGGGCACCAGCATGTCGTACATGCCCAGCAGGGCCAGCGCCGTACCGATCACTGCGCCGGCCAGGGTCACGCTCTTGCGTCGACCGGTGCGCAGCAGGTTGCAGCCGGCAACCGCGAAGTTGTAGATGGTGTTGTCCTGGGTGCTCCAGATGTTGAGCAGCAGCATCGCCATTGCGGCCATGGCAAAACCTTGCAGCAACAGCACTTCGACCACGTCCGGTTGCTGGTAGACGATGGCCCCGTAGGCGCCGATCAACACCATTAGACCATTGCCGATGAAAAAACCGATCAGGCTCGCCAGCACCGCCACTCGCGCCGAGCGCGAGAAGCGTGTCCAGTTGGTCGCCTGGGTAGCGCCGCTGACGAAGGTGCCGAACACCAGCGTGATGGCGGTCGACCAATCCAGCGTGCCCGTGGGCACGACGGCCAGCAGGCCGTCGATGCCGCCAACTTCCACCGTGGCCACCCACATCGACAGCATCAGAAGCAGCATCATGGCGGGCACGGCGATGTAGGAAAGAATTTCCAGGCCGCGATAACCCACATACGCGGTGGCGCAGAAGGCCAGGCCGAACAGCACCATCAAGCCCAGCACGGGGCCGTCGCCCAGACCGAAGTATTTGCCCAGCACCACGGCGGCGGTCGCGGTGCCCCAGGCGTACCAGCCGATCTGGGTAAATCCCAGGATCAGGTCGCTGAGCTTGCTGCCCACTTCGCCAAAACAGAAACGCCCCATCAGCACCGAATTGAGACCGCTCTTGAAGGCGATGTATCCCAGGGCTGCGGCGTATAGCCCCAACAGCAGGTTACCGACAAGAATCACCGCCATCATCTCGCCGAAACTGAACGCCACGCCAAGCTTGCCGCCGGCGAACATGGTAGCGGTGAAAAAGGTGAAGCCCAGTAACACCATGGCGGTGGAGGCCAGGCCTTTGCGCGCGTGCAGGGGGACTTCGCTGAGGGGATAGTCGTTGCCGGGGGCGTTTTGCGTCATGAGGCGTTCCTTTGCTGGAGGGAGGACGCGAGGAGGGTTGCAGTGGTCGTGCCAATGTCGCGGGTCTGGGCTCAGGGGAGTAATGGCAGGAAACGTAATAGCGCCGCGACGATGGCCTCCGGGGCATCTTCCTGCATCAGGTGCCCGGCATCGGCGATCGGATGAAACTGCGACCCTGGAATCATCTGGTGCAGCGCACGCCCGCGGTCGATGGGGATCCACTGATCGTCCTCGCCCCACAGGATCTGCACGGGACACCGAACGTTCGGGTACTGGTTTTCGACTTCTTGGGTATAACGCTCGTCCATCTGCGCTATTTGTCGATAGAACGCTGCCTGCCCCGGATCGCCCAGCCACGGCTTTACATAGGGCGCGAGTTCCTCATCGGGGATATCACGCTTGATCGCTCCACGGATATAAGCCGGCACGATGGCGCGCTGGATGTAATCGGGCAAGCCACTGAACGCTGCTTCATGCTGGCGCACGTGCTGCACGAAAGGTGAGCCCCAGGGCGTGAGCGCCACCGGGTCGATCAGCGTCAAGCTGCGGTAATCCTTGCCGTTGAGCAAGTGCGCGCGCAACGCGGTGGCGCCGCCGAAGTCATGGGCAACCACATCCGGGCGGTCCAGCCCCCAATGTTCCAGCAGTCGCGCCAGCAGCTCGTTCTGAATGCCCAGTGACACATCGCCGTCGATCTTCTCCGACTGCCCGTAGCCCATAAGGTCGAAGTAGTGCACACGGTGGGAGGCAATGAAATGCGGCGCGATGCGGTGCCAGACATGGGACGAGAAGGGCGTGCCATGCACGAACACCAGCGGCGGGCCGTCGCCGCGTACGGCGAAGCGGATGGCGTGTCCGTTGAAGCGATAGGTTTGGGGCAGCGGCCAGTCAGTCATGCCCATGTCCTCCTGGTGGGAAAGAGGCCAAAAGCATAGGCATAAAAAAACAGCCCAGGGGGCTGTTCGGGTGTTTCACTGACGAAACGCATGTCGTCAATCTGTAGGAGCGAGCTTGCTCGCGATGGTCTTCAACGATAACGCTGGAAGCCTGGCACCCAGCGGCGCTCTCAGGTTTTTCGCGAGCAAGCTCGCTCCTACAGCAGGGATGTGTTGGTCGGGGTTATTCGCCGCGATAGATGCAGCCACTGGTACAGGTTTCATGGATGCGGATCGCGCTGAGTTCCGGCAGCAATGGCTTCAACTCACCCCAGATCCACTTGGCCAGCACTTCACTGGTCGGATTCTCCAGGCCAGGAATGTCATTGAGGTAGTTGTGATCCAGTCGCTCATACAGCGGCTTGAAGATCGCCTTGATCTCGGAGAAATCGCGAATCCAGCCGGTATGCGGATCAAGGTCGCCACTGAGGTGAATCGCCACCTTGAACGAGTGACCGTGCAGGCGGCCGCATTTGTGGCCGTCCGGGACATGGGGCAGGCGGTGGGCGGATTCGAACGTAAACTCTTTGAAGATTTCCACGGTATGACCTGTAGGGCTTGATATACGGGGGTTTTGTTGGATGGTCAGTCGCTGGTGTACTGATCAATGTACTGATTGGTCGTTGCTGGGGGTCACAGCGGTCATCCATTGCGAGATTGCCGACTGGCGCCAAGCGACCGAGTTGGGTCCTATTCTAACCTGTTTTGGGAAGGTGCCCTCCCTGATGCGACGATAAACCGTGTTACGGCCCAGGCCGGTGGTGTGAAGCACCTCGTCGAGGCGCAGGAAGCGATCAATTTGTTCTGCTACTGCCATGATGATGCTCCGGGCCGCGCGTGGCGGCAGAAGGTGGTTAATCCCAGTCGTGACTGAGTTCGGGGTTGATTGGCGGGATGCACTCGAGCGTGGCGAGATTCAGCAGGGTGAAATGGCCGTCCATCCATCCAGCTGTGTCTATGTGGTGGACGTTTCCGAGCACAGCAGGCTGGCGCAGCGGCGTATGGCCGACCACAAGGGCGCGCAGGCCTTCGACGCCGCATGTGTCGCCGTCCTGAATTCGGCTGCGCGACCACATGCAGCTGTTCTGCACCTGCTTCAGCCGCTTGCCGCTCTCGGGTGATTCAAGTTCAGCGCGCAACTGGCCCCAAGACTGGAAGGGACAATCTGCGTGGACGATGCCGATCAGGCCCTTGGCCGTCTCAACCTCGATCGCAATCGGCAAGTCCTGGAACATCACCTGGTAGTTCTGTTGCTCGGTCAGTGGCAGACCGACGAACCACGTCCCGCCGTTGTACATCCAGTTGCCGATGTCGCAGGTATCGAACCGGCAGACGTAGTCGTCATGGTTGCCGCGCACCGGGTGAAACCATGGCTTGTTCAGCCACTTGATGACGTCCTCGCACTCAGGCCCGCGGTCGACCAAGTCGCCGACGCTGAACAGTCTGTCAGCGGCAGGATCAAAACCTGCAGCATCCAGCGCCGCCTGAAGCCGGGTGAAGTGGCCGTGAATGTCGCCGACCGCGAAATCCCGGCCAGCCGTGTTTGCGGCGAAGCGCTTCACGCGCGACACCTCGATAGTTTCGAGCATGGGTAGGCCTCGCCCGCCGTTCACCGGCAGGCTGGTAGGTGGAGGAGGGTTAGGCTGATGCTTTAGATATCAGCTCGCAGTCGGCGGCCAATTTCAGGAGGTTGCGAGTGGTCGGCCTGAATCGTCCGGTATCCGGATAGCACTCGAACTCATGGCCTTCGGGGAATGCTTCGAAGGGTCCATGCCAGGGCCAGCAGCTTTTCCAATCAGCCCATACGGTGTATGCGTCTTGGCCTTCGCCCCAGTAGTCGGTGCCGCCGCCCACGCTCGGGCAGTGGCGGACGGAGGAATTCTGCTCATAGGCCAGCTCGGAATGGTCGTCATCGATCCATGCGCGGCGATACAGCGATGGGTGCAGGCGAACCAGGCGCTTGCTGAGCTTCTTCTCTATGCGAGCCTTCATCACCGTGGCCCCGAGTAGATGAGCCAGGCCATGTAGGCGAGGGCGGGGATGATCATGGCGCAACCTCGCGATTGCCGAAGCGTTCCAGCAACTCCTGCTCAAGCTGAACAGCCAGTTTGTCGTAGTCGCTCAGGCGAATGGTCCTCATGCGTTTGTTGACTTCATCGAAGCCGCTCGGCACCCCACGGTCTGCCCACCAGTTCCGTGCATAGCGGAAAACAGCCATGGCCGTTTCGGTTCGGAACTCGTAGGCGTTCCCGGGGCGGCCGCACCAGTGCAAGGTGTCGCCGTCGATCAAGGCTTTGAGGCGTCGCGCCAACTGGCCCTTGCTAAGCTGGATGCCGAGACCTCCGCGACTGATCATGCTCTGGTACTGGGCGAAGTGACGATCTTGGTCGCGCTCGCCTGTGAGCCCCTTGCTGCCGCCGACGTAGTTGGTGATCACGCCACGGGCTGTTCGCCTCACCTGAGCGAGCCAGACGGCTTGCAGGATTTCTGCATCGGTTACTTTCATCAGGCAATACCTGTCCTTTACCGCTATAGCGGCTGACTTTGAAGTGGGAGGGAGTTACGGCTTCGTATGAACTTCGAGAAGGTGCTCGACTTGATTCGACATCTGTCCGCCGTCCTGCGCGGCCTCGACAAGTTCAAGCGCCCAGTCTTCCAGCCAGTTGCGCGGAACGCCGATAATTTTCGTGTCCGGTGCGTCGGAACAATCCAGCGGCCAGGCCCTCAGGACTTTGTCACCGCGATAAGCCAGCAGAGCGTCACCAGATTCTTTGTCAGTCCATTTGCCGTCGGCGTCCAGCATGGCGAAAGTCAGCGCTACATCGCGCTCGCCATCCCAGTTGTCGATGTGGCGCACGGCGTAGAGGCCTGGCTTGTAGGTCGGCGGTTCGCTCTCGGCGCCGTTCTGCGCGATAGCGGTCAGCTGATCAATCCGCTGATCCGCTGCGTTCAGTCGTTTCTGCAGTTCGTTGATCTTCAACTGCTGAGTGTTCCAGGCCAAGTTAGCGTTATCGCATTCCTCCGGATCTACTTGATCGCAGTGGGGGCAGCGGGCGTCCTCGTAGTCACCGGTGTCGGCTATCTGTCCACCGCCAAGGCAATGGAAGCTGGGGTAGACCTCGCCGCAACCTTGGCACTCGACGACGAACGGGCCGCCGGTGTTGTCATGCGTCACTAGGCCCAGGTTCTTGCGCTGTGGCAGGGTGTTGCAATGCGCTTCGCTCATCATGCCGCCTCCATCATTGCTTCGATAATTCTCTGGCCCGCCAGCGGCGGTACCGCGTTGCCAGCCATGTGCATGGTTTGCCGATGGTTGTCTGGGCGCTTGGTGTCCGCCGGAAACGACATGGCGGCAAGCGCTTCATTCGCCGAGAGCATCCGCATCTCATCGCCGCGCACCAGGGCCCAGCGGTCAAGGGTGGTGATGGTCCCGATCGGCCGCTCCAGGCATCGCCCGGTCAGGCCGGAGCCCGATCCGTAATAGGGCATGATGAAGCGATCGCCGAAACGCTCCCGGCCATTCTTCACGCGAAGCAGGGTCGACTGGGCGCGCCCAGGCTTAACAACCTTGCTCCACTTGCCGGCGTCGAAGTCGATGAAGGATGAGGCCGGAACATGCCGGCGCTGGTGCAGTTGAAGGTTCAGCGGGGCCTTGCTTCGAGTGCAGACCAGGAACAGGCGCACCCGGTGCTGAGGCACGCCGAGGTCAGCGCAGTCGACGACGTGCGGCGCGATCATGTAGCCGAGCGCCGCCATTGCCTGTGACCAGGCCGGGTACAAAGCCCAGGCCGTGAACTCTTCAACATTCTCGACCAGCACCACTTCCGGCCGGTGGAATTCCGCCGCAGACACAACGGCCCAGGCTGTGGACCGGGATGCATCGTGCTGCGCGTTGCCCGACGCTTTGCCGCGGGCTTTCGAATGCCCCTGGCAGCATGGCGAGGCCAGCATAATGTCGTGTGCCGGAACCTTCGACCAATCCGCTTGGTGCAGGTCCTGGCAGATGTGAATCGCTTCCGGGTGGTTGGCGCTGTGCCACTCAACCGCAACAGGCCAGTGGTTTGCGGCCCAGAGAACGTCGATGCCGGCATTGCGGGCACCGGTTGACCATCCGCCGAGACCGGCGAACAAATCGATTGCTGTAGGCATGGGTAGACCTTGCCGGGCCATGCCCGGGTGGTGGAGTGTGGTGAGAGATCAGCTACAGTTCAGCGATCAGCCAATGTAGGAGGTAGTGATGTCCGAATGGAGTGAAGTTATTGCAGGAGTCGCGGGTGGGGGGCTGGTGTTGGTGTACGAATCGCTGAAGTCGAAATTCGTCGACCGCCGGGACCGTAACAAGATCTTTGAGTGGCTAGATGCAGAATCCAAAAAGGCCGGAAAGTATGAGCATCGATCGACCAGGGCGATTTCTAAAGCCGTCAGTCTTATGCCAGACCGCGTTTACTACCTTTGTCACACCGATATCCGTATTAACCCTGCGCTTGGGGAGCGAGATGATTTGTGGAATCTCAGCGGTGAAGACCAGGTGAAGCAGAAAGGTTTATGGGGTTAGTCACCACAGAAGCAGTCGATGGCTTCGTCGTGGTCGGCGAACATGTCGAATTGGGTGTCGGAGTAGTCGAGCATCTGCTGGTAGCTTGGCCGGTCACTGCGGAACCTAGCACCGTCACCGGTGAACTTGCCGCCGGACACTACTGAGCTTTCCATGCGTGCCCACCACTCAGCCTTAGGCCGGTCGCTGGCGATAATTGAGTAGACCTGCTTGGCTCCCTTCAAGAAGCAAAGGTCGCAGTTGCCTTCCAGCGTTCGCCCGTTGATGGTTGGAAGCATCAGGTCGAATGGTTGGTCGCCCCAGAAGGCCGTCACGTCCTGCACGCCAACACCTGCATCTGCCAGCGGCATCACCATCGTGGCCCACTTGCTTTCGCTGGTGCTCTTCCGGTGTCGTATCTTCACCACCCTGCGCGGCTCATCGGCGCGGATGCCGGTCATCATATCCACCGGCGTTTCTTCGGTCGACAGACCCAGGCTGCGGAGATACTTGTGAATGATCCGAATCTTCAGGTCTATGGTGCAGAACCTGGTCACCGGGTTGGGCAAGTATTTCCGCTTGCGGATCAGCGCCTCGAACGGTTCTCCATGGCGGCTGGCGCTGGCGAAGTCCACGACCTCAAATCCTGTTTCGTTGTCCCGAAACTCAAGCCAGATGATCGGCACCGCCCAGCGCTCAGCGCACTCCCGGACAAACTCCAGGGTGGCTGGATGTTCTTTTCCTGTGTTGGCGAAGGTGACGACCAGATCGCTCAGGTCATCGTTGGTGTCCAGCACCTGGCGCAGCATGTAGGCGCTGGTGCGACCGCCGGAGAAGCTGACGACCGTCGTCCCGGACAATTGGTAGGGAGACATAGAGGATCCTCGCCGGCTGGCGTGATTCGGTGAAAAGGGGTATTTGTGTGACCGGCATAAGCCGACCAGGGAAATCAGCGATGTATCAGGAGCAGTATTGGAATGAAATGGTTGGAATCAGGGCTCACCAGAATTACCTGGTGCTCTATCAACTGAGCTCCGAACGGTGGGATCTTGGCTTCAGGATATTTTTGGCCTTAGTCTCCAGCGGAGCGATAGGTGCGTGGGCGGTATGGAGCGAGTAGCCCAAGGTATGGGCCTCACTTATCGCGTTGTCTCAGGTCATCTCTGTCTTGTCTTTGCTGATGCCGTTCAAGGCTCGCATTAAGGCTTTGGGCGCCTCAGCTTTGGCAATGGGCGCGCTTGCTGATAAAGCAGAACGTGGTTGGTTTGACGTCGCAGAAGGCGCCTTGTCGGATAAGCAGGTAAACAAGGCCAGGCACGACATAAAGGAACAGAAACAAAAAATCATGACCGATAAATTCGGAAGCATGGTAATACCGGTGCGCAAGGGCAGGATGCTTAACGCATCGACCCAGGCAGCCGAATATTTCTCAGCCCACTACGGAGTTTGATATGACCGATAAAGTAAATCGTCCTACAGGCACAAAGCCAGACGGGCGCCCGCAAGTGAACGAGCGCAATCTGCCGCCCATGCAGATCAAAGTTCCTATGCCGGCCGTGAAGCCTACTAAAAAGGACTGATCGCCGGGTTGATGACCTCATCCCCTGGATCCTGCTGAATCATCTGCAGGCTCTTCCGGTGAAAAGCCAGCGACACGTTTTGGGATACCTCAATAACGTGTCGCGGCGGATCAAGCATCGGCAGGCACTTTTGAGGCCCTAACTCATGTAGCCGGTGAATCATCAGCGTGATCGCCTCGCCCTGTTCCTCGATGCCGCTCCAGGCCATCAGCTCAGCGAGTGCTTGGCGTGTTCCGGCCATGCAGTGCAGCCTGATTTCTTCCTCGCCGCGAGTCTTTCGCCTCGCCGCAGTCTTTGCCGATCGTTCTTTCTGCGCGGCTGCCATGGTTTACCTCTTCTATTCCGCTGGCCGGGATCGCCATCCAGGCTTGTCGTTTCCGCTGCTGGACTCGGTGCTTCATCGAAAGGCGGGCTTCATCTTCGGATAGTCGATGCTGTAGTCGTTGATCAGCCTGAGGAGCAGCGTGGTGCTGATGCTCAGGGCCTTAGCGCACTGGCTCCGGTTGATGCCCTTAGCCATGCAATCCTTCACTCGAATGACGAGCAAGGCCTCTGACTCAGCCGTTGCCTTGTTCGGCGCGAAGGCCTTCTTCGGCCCGACCTTGAATTCGATGTTGTAGCGCCTACCGATCCCGCGCAGCACGCCGAGCGATATGCCTTCCTTCTCGCAGATCTCGCTGCGATTCAGGGTCTTGGCCAGCGCTCGAATGCGCACCACTTGCTCGCCGGAAGCGACCTTTGCTGGCTCGCCCTGGAAATTCGGCGTCATGCTTCGGTTGTAATTCGGCGGGCGGTGGATGATTCCGAAACTGGGAAGCTCCTCAATAGTCCCGCCTTTGAGGATGAAGGCGTCTTGAAGCATTGCCAGCTCATGACGGAGCGGGTTGAGCATTTCAATCATGCTGAGTTCGGTACTGATCATGAGGGCCTCACTTAATCCTGATTGAGCTGTCGCCGCGCTCGAGGTGAGCCCAAACAGGCTCTTCCAGCAGTTCGGCTTCGGCGTCTTCGCCTGCTTCCATGCGCTTGCGAACGGCAGCGTTATGGTCGCGAATCTCTTTGAGCTTTGCGGCAATGGCGGTTTTGTCCGGCGCGATGCTGGTTTTCACCGCTGTCAGCTCGTCCGGCACCGCGTCCTCGTTGTCCACGATGACTTTCTCTTTGCCCAGCGCCAGGGTGATCGTGAACAGCGGCCGCTTGATCGACTTCAGATTGGCGGCTTCCATGTTGCGGCGCAGGTAGTCGCTGATTTGCGCAACGCTGTTGGTCTTGATGCGCTTGAGTTCAGCCAGCCGCTCGATTTCATTCTCGATCGCGCTTACGTCGCTTTCGATGTTCCGGCGCAGCATGACGATGTTGTCGGCTTTCACTTCGAACTCGCCATGGATCTCGTCCATAGCGTGCTGGAGGGCCTCCTTTAGGCCCTCATCGTCGGTGTCGGCCATTTCCTGCAGTTCTGCCAGCTTCCCGGTGAGTGCGTAGAGTTGCGTCATGCTGCTGACTCCTGTTTCGGCTCAGAGAGTTTTTTCCATTCTAGGGAGATTCGCGCCGCGCCTTTCTCATCCTTGCGCAGCGTGAGCTGACGGACCGCGACGTCGTGAATCTTCTTGAGTTCGTGCGGGGTTTGGGCGCCCTGCATGTTGTCGATGACTGACTTGATGTAGTCGAGGCGGTCCTGCTGCTGCTTGGCGATCTCGGCGTCCTTGTCGACTGCCTGCTCAATCGCCTGCTCTTCTTGGCGCTGCTGGACGTAGTCGCGATCGTCGAACATGCCGAGGAACACGTCAGCGCTGAAGCCAAGCATCGATAGGGACTTCTTGATGGCATCCGTCAGCGACTTCTTAGGCGCCTCGCCGTCGGTGGTCGTTCCGTACTTCGATTTGTACAAATAAGGCGTGCACCCGTACTGCTCGAATTGGCCTCGCTCGCCGTCGACCTTCGCCCAGAACAGAATTTTCACGGTGTGATTTAGTTCGAACCCCAGGCTCGCGCGCTTATCGCCTTCGCCAACGAACATCTCGGCACCCTTGTCGAAGCGTTCTTCGATCACGGTCCAGCCGAAGCCAAATCCTGCCGGCCCGAACACCTCGGTGGCCTTCATGATCATGGCCGTGCCGTTTAGGCTGGTTATCTGCTGGCCGCCGACCTTGGCGTCTTTGGTGTAGCGGGTGTCAGTCTTGTCGACCTGGTCCCAGATCCGCATATTCGTGGACACGAAGAAATCCTTGCCGCGATGCACGCAGCGTTTGAAGGTGTGGGTTATTGGGTGAGCTGAGAGCAGTAGGAGCTGGCGAGCATCACGAATGTGGCGCCGATCAGGACGAGGGCTGATCCGCGAAGGATGTAGATGCGCTTGGCGCGCTGGTACCCGGTCAAGGCCGAACCCTTACCGCGATGCGACCGCCTTTCATGGTTGCCGCCAGGCGCCGAGGGAGGCTGGAGACCAGTGCGTCCCGTGGCCTGCCGATGACCTCGTTGAATGGCAGCCCGAAGCCCAGCAGAACCAGCTTCGATTCGATCTCGTCGAGCTGATCATCAATCAGCGATTTCACGATTGGCGTGCTCATGCAGATCTCCTTGGCCGACGCGCAACAACGTCGTTCAGCCTTTTGCAGTAGTGGTGGAACTCTTCGATGCTGATTTTCTGGGCCTGCAGGAAGGCGGTGATGTTGCGCAGCACCAGCACTTCGTAGCCTTCGGGACATCCAGCATGTGAAAGCTCGTCGAGGTCCTGGTCTATCAGGATGTGAGGGCTCATTGGCCGGCCTGGGCCTTGATGGCGTCGTCAGCCATCGGTGCGAGCAGTTCCTCGGCAATCTCACCAAGCTTGCCCAGCGGGTGGTCGCTTCGGCCCAGCAGCTCGGCGGTGGACGTCTTGTCTGCCTGACCGCGCTCGGCGGAGATAAGCAACCAGCCCAGCGCCGAGGTTTCAATCTCGCAATCCGCTAGGCGCCTGTTGACGTGCTCATCAACCGCCAGGGCGAACTGTGCAGCGGTCACGCCTTGCGGCTTGCGCATACGGCGCTGGAAAGACACACCACAGCCTCTGAGCAACTCTTCGGCGGCGTTGTACAGCCATTCGGCCCGCACCTCATCCTTAGGGCTCTCGCTCACTGGAGGCGGCGTCCGGCTTTCGTAGTTCAACTGAGCAATCAGTGCTGCGTTCATGGTCGCCTCCAGAGTGGCGGGGTTAGTCGAAGTAGTCTTGGTCGGCCAGATACTCGGAATGCTCATTCACAAGCCATTCCTCCATCGAGGAGATCTCGCCTTCGGTCATGTGGCTGGTGTCTTCCTCTGCTTTCCACTCGATTTCGCAGCCGCCGTAGTACTCATCCGGGTCGGCTGCCTGAGAGCTGAAGGTTCCTTTCGAGCCAGAGAACGACACAACGGTCAGGTTGATGGAGACGTCCTCGCCATCCTTGACCATCCAATACTCATAGGTGCGGGCCATGCCGACCTCCAATCTGTGGTTGATCCAGCAAAACTCGGCTGCACTCATCCATTCCGCTGGTTGCCGTTGGGCGCGGAGGGGAGTGCATGCGAGCTGTGTCGGTGGGTAATGTAGAAAGCAGTGAGCCTTAAATTTCATAAGGCTCACCGTGATGCGTTTAATCGTTGATGCAGGGGGCCGCGTTGCGCGGTGCAGAATCATCCACATCCTTCTGCCCACTCATTGAATGGGCAGAGGTGATGCTTTCAATCAGTCGTCTTCGCCCTGGGCGAGCATCTTTTCAATGTCCGCTGCAGCAGGCTTCTTCCAGTTTTTGATCTGGCCGGTTGCCAGATCGATGTTGAGGATCAGGTAATCGCCGTAGTGCGTACCCGGGAAGAAGTCCGGAACGTAGCCTTCGTAGTCACCCACTTCTTCGCCCTGCGCATCCTTGAGGCCGGCCGTGAACTGGTCGCGCACCTTGATGTGCAGGTGCAGTTCGGTCACGTCGACCTGCACCGTCTTCTGCTGATTGATTTGCATGCTGTTGTCTCCGGTTGATTTCCCGTCTGGCCCTGTTGCCAAGGCCAGCCAGTGAAATCTGTTGTCTCCACCACGCGCATCGCCGGATTCATATCTCTGGCCGGGTCACACATTTCGTGTTCGGTGTTCTTCCCGGCTGGCTTGCGTGGTTTCGCGTACTCACATGAGGGAGTACGGCAGCTGTCCAGAGGCTGCATGGACGACGGTTTAGCTTTCTCACCACCGGGTTGGCCGGTACGTCGTTGGGTCACGTCAAGTTGTGTAAAGAGCGGCGGGCTCTTCAGAGGCCCTTCGCAGGGACTGTGTCGCTGCGATGGGTGAACATTACGAAATGTAATTATCACGGTCAATACTTACCGTAATATATTTTTCGGCGGGCACAAAAAAACCCGCTCAGTGGCGGGCTTCCTTGGTGCTGCTTGGTCAGGGCCTATTCGGTAGAAGACTCAGGCAGGAAGGATTTCGGGATGGTAGGGAGGGTGGCCACCTTGCCATCCTTGAACTCGAATGAAACCGACTTGGCCCCGCCAAACGCCGTGGCATGGCTCCAGACCCACATCTGAGAATCCGGCTTGCTCACCACGGAGTAGGGGTTTCCCATGATTTCGTAGACCTGATCCTCAGTCATGCCGATCTTGACCTTGTTGGCCTGACCGAAAGTGAAAGGGGTTCCTGCGCACGCGGCCAAAAGCAGTGCGGCTGCGATGATAAGTGCTTTCTTCATTATTCGTCCCTGGTGTGATTTTCCGCGTTTCAGTATTACAGATATTACCCGACGCCGCCGCCACGCCATATGACGCGCCCGAGGATAGGCATCGAGTGAATCGACGTATCGGAAACTGGCTCGTCCGGGTTCTCTGCCTTGTCCGGACTGTCGCTCCGAATAAGCCAGGCGCCCGAGAGCTGCTGGATTAGGCGCTTGATGCTGTTGCCGCCATCCGGGCGCCGAATCACATAGACCTGCTTGTCTCTCGGCTCTGTCTCGGAGGTGTCGAAGAGGACCACGTCGCCCTGAAATATATAGGGCTCCATGCTGTCGCCGTCGGCGTATATGACATACAGATTTTCAGGCTTGGCGCCAATGCGTCGTAGCCAATCCCTTTTGAAAACAAGCCCATCAGTCAGTTCTACGTGATCGTTGAGGTAGCCGTCACCACACGATCCTCGAGCCTTGAATTGAGGTATCAGCGCGTAATCCTTTTCGTTTGGTGAGCCCGGCACATAGCTGCTTGGCTCGTAACCAACGCCCAATAAGGGCAGCTGCAAATAGGCAAGCACCTTATTGATGGTTTCAAGGTCCGGCTCACGCCTTCCGCTGAACCAATGAGCGATCGCCCCCTGGGTAATGCCGAGGTGCTCGGCAAGTTTTTCCTGGGTGATCTTACGCTCTTTCATCCTGGCTTTAGCCAGCTCATACCATTTAGTCATCCCGAGAATATTACGCCGCGTATTTTCTGCATCCAGTGACATATCGTAATTTTCCTTGCTGGATAAAATTACTATGCGTAATATCCGGATAAGTAAATGGAGAACCGCTATGTCCAACATGAAGACGATTCGCGAAAAGATCGGGATTACCCAATCTGAGCTGGCTAAAGCCGTAGGCCTGACCCAAGGCGCTATCGCTCATTACGAGAACGACCGCCGCAAGCCTGGCCTGGATGAGTGCCGTCGCATTGTTGCTGCGCTCAACGCCAGCGGCGCGACCGTCACTCTGGACGACGCGTTCCCGCCTGCACTCATTCAAGCCGCTTAAACCAATTTCATCAGCCGCAAGGAAAACAAGCATGTACATGGATCCCAATCAAAAGCGCGCCATTCCGGTGAAGGTTCGATTCGAACCAGTGCTGGATCGGATTCTGCGCAAAGCCGCCACCAAAACCCGCATGCAGCACGCGACCTATCTCTACGAAATCATCGAATGGGCGGTCGCCAATGGCGTCATCCAGGAACTGATGCAGGACAAACAAGAAGATATCGCGGGCTGACGGGCCTATGGAGTCCCGAATGACCATTGAGCTGGAAAAACTGCCTCCGCTAACACGGAAAAGGGTTGAGGAGTTGATGCGTCATAACGGTTGGAGTTTCAACCAGGCAGTCAACGAAATGATGGAGAGCGCTATCGCCAGCGGTGCGCTCTCGGAGGTTGGCAGGAAGAAGGCACAGGTCCTTCAACTGGTGACCCCAATGAGGGCCTCAGGCAGGGACTCTTCCGGGTAACCGAGAGGGCCTCTGCCAAATCCCAGACGAAAAAAAGCCGGGGTAGTGACCCGGCTCTCTTAATAACGCTGTGGAGCAAATCATGCACCATCCCAACCAAACGATCAATACCCCGGCCAATGTCGCGACACATTTTGGCAATCGAGAAAACGTGTCGCGCACTATGACCAGCGTCGAACTTCGAGACATGATCAACGATGCGCGACTACATGCTGGAGAGCCGAAGGTTCGTAATGACCAGTTCCTTTCTCGAGTCGAGGATGAGCTGGGTGACGAACTGGAGGGGGTGCAAAAATATTGCACCCTTGTTCACGGCAATCAGGTCGACACCTACAGCCTGACTCTCGACCAATGCATGTTGGTGGGGATGCGCGAATCGAAGGCGGTCCGCCGCTCAGTCCTTCAAAAGCTCAAAGAGCTTGAAGGCCCGCGGGTAATTGCAACCCTTCCTGACTTCTCCAATCCAGCAGCTGCTGCCCGTGCCTGGGCAGAGCAATTTGAACTCCAGCAGATCGCCAGCCAGGCCCTCATTGAGGCCGCGCCGAAGATCGCCTTCGTGGACAACTACGTCGACTCGAAAGGCCTCAAGGGTTTCCGCCAGACCGCGAAGCTTCTCAAGGCCAACGAGTCACGGTTCCGCGAGTTCCTGATCGACAAAAAGATCATGTACCGCATGGGCGGTGAGTGGCAGGCCTACCAGCCTCACATCGACGCAGGGCGCTTTGAAGTGAAAGCCGGTACCAGCGACAGCGGTCACGCCTTCAATCAGTCCAAATTCACTCCCAAGGGCGTCAACTGGGTTGCTGGCTTGTGGGCTCAGTACAAACTTCAGGAGGCCGCATGATGGCCGCGCTCCCTTACATGCAGTTTTACGTTGCCGATTACCTGGCGGACACCACGCACCTGACTGCCGAGGAGCATGGCGCATACATGCTCCTGCTGTTCAGCTACTGGCAGACAGGCAAGCCGCTGCGCATCGATCGCCTGGCTACCGTTGCACGGATTCCCAACGAACGTTGGCCTTCTGTTGCCGATACGTTGAGCGAATTCTTCCATGTGACTGAAACGCACTGGGTCCAGTTTCGCGTTGAGGCAGACCTTGAGGCGGTCAACAGCAAAGTAGTGACTGCCTCCAACGCTGGGAAGGCTTCTGCACGCGCAAAGGCCCTCAAAAAGCAACAGGAACTCAACGACCGTTCAACGACCGTTGACGATCCGTTGCAACGGAATGGCAACCATATAGATACAGATACATATACAGATAAGAACATAAAGAACACTCCACCGATGGCGGAGGACTTGTTCCCTGTTTTCTGGAAGCTCTACCCGAACAAGGTAGGAAAGGCTGCAGCGCAGAAGGCCTGGGCAAAGCTCAAGGTGACTGACGAGCTGTTCACCGCGATCACCGATGGCCTCGCCAAGCAGGTCATGTCGGAAAGCTGGGTGAAGGACGGCGGCAAGTTCATACCGCACCCATCTACCTGGCTTAACGGCAAGCGCTGGGAGGATGAGGTCAAGCAGTCAAGCAACGTCCACCAATTCCCCGCATCCCGCCACACAGGCTTCGCTGACCGCGACTACACCGCCGGCTTGATTGCGCGGGAGGACGGCACCTATGCGTTCTGAAAAAGTCGTTTCAATGCCAACCGCCACCCCGGCACCGCAGAAAACCACCGGCATCTGCGATGACCACGGGCAATTCCCTCAAACGGTCAATGTGATCTTCGGCAAGGAGTTCAAGACGGCTTGCCCTGAGTGCCAGCGCATTCGCAGCGAGGAAGAGGCCGCGCGCACGCAGGCTCACAACGCCCAGGTCCTTCGCATGCGCATGGCTGAAAAGCTGGGCTCCGCACTGATCCCGAAGCGATTCGCGGGCAAGACGTTCGCGGGCTATGTGGCCACCAATGCTGAGCAGCACAAGGCGCTGAATACTTGCCGCCGCTATGCCGCCGAGTTCTCGCAGATCGCCGAATCGGGCCGCTGCCTGCTGCTGCTGGGCAAGCCAGGAACAGGGAAGACCCACCTGTCCGTGGCGATCGCCAACGAGATCATGGCCAAGTCCAGCTCGACTGCCGTGTACCGCACTGTCGGCTCCGTCCTGCAGGCGATACGCGCTACCTACGACCGGACCAGCGAGCAGAGCGAAAGCCAGATCCTGTCGAGCCTCATCAGTCCGTCGCTGCTGATCCTCGATGAGATCGGCGTCAGCAAGGAAAAGCCTAGCGACTTCGAGCTGACCACTCTGTTCGCAATCATCAACGGTCGTTACGAGGAGCAGCGGCCGACGGTGATCGTCTCCAACCTGGACGCGAAGGCATTGCCGGCCGCCATCGGCGAACGCTGCGCAGATCGTCTGCGGGAGGGAGGGGTGATCGTCATTCCGTTCGAGTGGGAATCTCAGCGCGGCAAGGAGGGCTTCTGATGAACGAGTCCAGACAATCTCAGATCCTCGCCGGCCAGACCGCCCTGGCTGGCAAGGTTTTCGATTTCGTTCCCATCCAGACCAACTGGAGCAGCCAGAACATTCACGCGAGCATGGTCGGCTCCAAAGCAACCGGATCAGCACTGCCAGCAATACGGCGCGCCCTGCACGAACTGAAAGACGCGAGCCTGATCCGCGAGCCGGTCAGTGGTTGTTTCCAGCGCTCCATCGCCACCCCAAAGCCATCGAGAGAGCCACTTATGAAAGCCGTGAGCGCCGTACCAACACTGAAGAAGCCAGAAGTCGGCGCGCTGGATGCCTTGGCCTCCCTTTCTGCCGAAGTGATGGGCCTGGCCGATGATCTGCATCGGCGCATGAAGTCGCTGGCCGGTCGCATCGAGGAGGTGGCGCTGTCCGTGGCTGCAGAGCAGGAGGTCAACGCCGAGTCGTTGGGCAAGCTCAAGCAATTGCAATCGCTGCTGAAGGGGATCGCACAATGACCATCCCAATCACAGCAGCCTGCACCCTTGCTGGTTTCTCCGTCGGCGTGTTCTGCGTCCTGATCACAATGGCGGTGACGGCATGAGCGATCACAGCGAACTGAAGAAACTGGCCGAAGCTGCGCCTGAGGGTCCGTGGTTCGGACCTGAATATGCTCCGGGAACAAGCTACGTGTTCGACGTTGATCTCGGAACCCTCTTGGCATACGAGAGCATCGACTCGGAGAAGGATGCATGCCTCCGCTACGTGGCCGCCGCGAACCCTGCCGCTGTCCTGGCCCTGATCGCCGAGATCCAGCTTATTCGATCTGGCGATCTGTTCGCTGCTGGCGTGAAACATTCCGATGAGGCTGCACAGAAGTACATCGACGAACACTGGCGGCCTCAGCGCGACCAGCTCAAGGCTGAGAACGAGGCGCTGCGCAAGGATGCGGAGCGGTATCGCCGGATGCGAACTGCAGCCCTAAAGCAAGCTGACGTGCTCGCCGATGAATTCGACGCCGAGTTCGATCTCCAGCTCGACGCGGCCATCGGCAAGGAGGCGCAGTCATGAATCGCGCAAGCATTTGCATAGTCGTGATGGGGGCCTGCCTGATCTGTGGTCCTTGTTTGCCAGGCACATGGCTTGGACGGCCAAGCTATTGCCGTCCGGCCAGCGCATTCGCAGGGTGGTGTGTATGACTGACAAGATCAGCGTCAACTGCCAGGCGAAGCTCACGGAAGCCATCACCTGCCTCAACACGATGTTCCGCGAGAAGAAGTTCGTCGTCGTGTCGCTGCGCCCAGGCAAAGACCGCACGCTCGACCAGAACGCCCTGTGGTTCGCCCTGTACCAGCGCATCGCACAAATGACCCAGATCGGCGACGTGGACGATGCACGCAAGTACTGCAAGTTGCATTTTGGCGTGCAGATCCTGTTGAACGAGGACGACGAGTTCCGGAACGGCTGGTACCGGACCATGCGTCACCTGACCTACGCGGAAAAGCTGGACCTGATGGGGGGCTGCTCGCTGTTCGGTCCGGATGGGTTCCCGGTCACCCGCCTGTTCAGTCGGGCCCAGGGCATCGCTTACACCGATCGCATCGTGGCCGACTTCACAGAGCGCGGCGTGGTGTTCACGGATCTGCTGGGCGAGGTGGCGGCATGAGCCAGAAATTCACCATGCGCTACATCGCTTGGCAGGTAGCAACCGGGATGTTCGACCGCGACATGTACCGGGAGGCTTGGAAAGGTCTCTGCCGGCTGGCATTCGCCGTAACCGCGTTCGTTCTTCGGCTGCTGATGCTTGCCACTTTACCCGTGTCAGTGCCATTCCTCTGGGGCTTCTTTCGCGTGATGGAGCCAATCAACCAGAAGCGGCGCAAGGCCAGAAACGAGAAAGCCATGCAAGCCTACCGCCAGCGCTTGCAGGAGGAGGACTGATGCTCGCCACCAAGCAGCCCAAGCCCAAGACCTGCAGTAACCAAGCATGCAGGGCCTCATTCGCGCCTCAGCGCCTCGGGCAGAAAGTGTGCAGCCCGGCGTGCGGACTCGCCACCAAGGACGTGAACCAGGAGAAGGCGCGCAAGTCGCTGGCCCAGGTCGAACGCCGCGAGATCAAGGTCCGCAAGGAGAAGCTGAAGAGTAGGGCGGATCATGCCCAAGAGGCGCAGGCCGTCATAAACCGCTATGTCCGTCTTCGCGACGCTCATCTCGGCTGCATCAGCTGCGACAAGCCGGCCAGTTGGGGAGGGCAATGGCATTGCTCGCACTTTCGCAGCGTTGGGGCCGCCGCCCATCTGCGCTTCAACCTCTGGAACATGAACAAGTCCTGCTCCCAGTGCAATGCCCACCTGAGCGGAAACATCATGGTTTACCGGCCACGACTGGTCGAGAAAATAGGTTCGGAGAAGGTGGAGTGGCTGGAGTGCAATCAGGAATTGGTTCGCCATGAGATCGACTACCTGAAGCGCGTCAAGGCAATTTTCACTAAAAAGTGCCGTCGTCTGGAGGTTCGAATCCAATGCAATGCAGCGTAGAAGATTGCGGCCGCGCCGCCATGTACAAGACCGCCCAGCTTTGCCAGAAGCATTACTTCCGGGTTATGCGGAATGGGACAACCGACAAATTACCGACAAGCCGGCAGCAGCGGGTAATTACCCCTAACGGCTATGTCCGAGTCTTCGAGCCGGGGCACCCGCTCTCGGACAAAGGTGGCTACGTTTTCGAGCATCGCCATGTCATGTGGGCCGAGATTGGGCCGGGCGGCAGGGATTGCGAGCTGTGCGGGAAGCATGAGACCTGGCTTACCTGTCACGTCGATCACATAGACGAAAACCGCCAGAACAACGTCCGGAGCAATCTCAGGATTCTCTGTCGCGGCTGCAACGTGAAGCGCGGAGTCACGCCAGAAAGCCATGCGCTTCGCAGCGGCCTTGAGCTGGTCGAGTTCGAAGGGAAGCGGCTTACCGCAGAACAATGGGCTCGTGATCCTCGGGTTCTGGTCAGCGGAGCAACGATCCGGGCAAGGAAGAGGGCAGGCAAATCAGACTTCGACGCGTTGTTCGCAGCCAAGATCACCCATAACGGGAGGCGCCGGGCATGAGCACCGTCGAAGAGCTGAAGGCGATGACCGCCGACTACCGGGCAAAAACAAGAGAGCTGAAGGGGAGAGCAGCATGAATATCAACTCTGCACGTCAAGCGTGGCACGACTGCACCTACAACCCAGCACCAGGCCAGACATCTGACGTTGTCCAGCTTGGAGTGGTTGTTCAATCGACGGAGCGCGGCCCGACAGCGAACCATGCAATGCATAGCGCACTGGCTGGGCACATCCAGTCGGCAATCGCCAGGCTCCACCCGCAGGTCCGCCTGTTCGGCGAGTACATGTACGCCGCAAATCGCGACGACGATATCCGGGAAGCCGCCGAGGAGATGATCTTTGGCATGGTGATTTCGAAGTCCAAGCGAATGACCGCGGCGAAACGAGAAAAGCTCGAGTACGTGGTGAAGGGCGTTATGCGCCGGTACCGGTACATGCACCAGGGCGGTCAGTCGGCAAACGATGACCCAATGATCAAGCCGGAATCGTTCCGCGCCTGGCTGCTCGCCGAGTACGGAGTGCGTCTCGAATCGTTCAATTGGGATCGCGACTGGGAGACGGTTGTGCGCCTCACTTTCGACTGCTGCGAAGACGTCGACAGAATGGCTCTAAGCCCAATTGGTGCGGTTATCTACGAGATGAAAAAGGCCGCTTGACTTCCCGTGCGGCTGAGGGCATCATTTTGCCATATTGAGTATTTTGCCTACGGCAACTTGCTCCACAAACCCGGCCTCGCGCCGGGTTTTTTCGTTTTCGGCTCCACCACACCCATCGCTCTGAGCTGGGAGTGCTGCTGGAGCTGACTCATTCACCGCAGCCAGGGCGGCCTCACGGAAGGACTGGACACTGATAAGCCGGCAAGTGCAGTGCTACGAAAAAACACCGGCAGCCCGCGTACCCCGTCCTCACCATGCTTACGGGGTGGCGCGAGACTGGATCTGCGAGATCGATGCATTAGGGCGTCGACGTGGAGAGGGTCTTTGGCTGACAGCGTGGAAAGACATGCGCACCTATTCAGGGCCTCAGAATGATCTGGGGCCTTTTTTGTTCATGCTCCCCAAGGGGAGAACACCGGATGCCTGCCATGCCAGACAGACCTGAGAGCTGGGCCAAGTTCTGGGAGGCAATGAGCAATCCGCTCCTACAGGGCGCAATCATGGCGATCCTCATCTGCCTCCTTCGTGTCTTGTACGACGCCAAAGAAACCAGCAAGCGCCGGATCGTCTTCGAAGCGCTGATCTGCGGAGGTCTGAGCTTGTCCGCCAGTAGCGTTATCGCCTGGATGGAGTGGCCCTCGAATCTTTCGGTTGCTGCCGGAGGGGCTATTGGGTTCCTCGGCGTGACAGCCATCCGCGAAATGGTGATCCGTTTCCTGGGCCGCAAGGCTGATGCGCTATGAAGGCATTCGCAGTCGCCGGAATCATCGCCCTGTTCGCCTTCCTCCTGGTGGGCATTCAGCATTATCAGGTCGTGGCCCTGCGCGCTGACGTCAAGTTCGAGGCCGGCGAGAAGAAGAAGGCCGTCGACGCGAACGCTGTCAGCCTGGCCACCATCACCACCCTGCAAGCCGAAGCTGCCCGTAACGCGGCCTACAGCGCAGACCTGGCCAAGCGCATCAAGGTCAGCGAAGACAAAGCCAAGAGGGCGGAGCAGAACTTTGAAAACCTCAAGCGCAACAGCAAGCCTGTTCGTGATTGGGCTGCTCAGCCTCTCCCTGACGGCCTGCGGGGCAAAGCCCGGACTGGTAACAAAGACGTCCACCCTAAGAATTGAAGCGCCTTCACTGGTGCCATGCGAGCGAATAGACGCGGCAGAAGCTGAAGCCGGTCTGCGCCTGAATGGCGATGTGTGGGAGCTGAAAGACCAAGCCATCAAGCTGCTCGACACCTGTGCCGACCAAGTCGACGCGCAGATCGTACGCAGCAAGAGCAAATAAACCCGAGGTGTTCGCAATGCAGCTTATCGACAACTGGAAACAAGCACTGAAGATGCAGAGCTTTCAGGTGGGCGGCGCTATTGCTGTCCTGGGTATCGCTGAGCAGCTGATGCCATCGCTACAGGCCATCCTGCCACCACTGGCCTACGCATTGCTGGGCGGCCTGGTGATGATCGCCCGGGTGATCCTGCAGCCGAAGCTGACGAAGTAACCGAATCCGCGACACGTTTCGCGAGCAAGCAAATTGTGTCGCGCATTGGAGATTGGCATGGCCAAGCGCAACTGGTCCGTATCGGTCGAAGGCTACAAGCCATTCCCGATGCTGACCCTGGATCAAGCGCTGAGCCATGACGATGCATTGGCGTTCGCCCGGTCGATCTGGCCGACATGTGAGGTTTCCTGATGAGCAACGTAACGAACATCCGCCACGCAATGCCGCTCAGCCCGGATATCACCAGAGCCATTGTCGAGCTCGATAGCGTCATCGCCAAGGCGGTTGATGCAGCCAGAGCGGCCGGCCTTCCCCAAGGCTTTGTGGTCTCCGTCCTGCATGGGCACGCACACGCACAAACCCACATCATGGTGACCTGAATGGCAGTGAAGCAACCCGACTGGGAGCGCATTGAACAGCTCTTCCGGGCTGGTCTGCTCTCGGTCCGTGAGATCGCCTCTGCATGTGGCGTGTCTCACACAGCAATCAACAAGCGATCAAAGACCGAAGGCTGGGATCGCGACCTGAACGCCAAGATCAAGGCGAAAGCGGACTCACTGGTTTCCAAGCGGGAGGTTTCCACAAAGGTTTCCACGGAAACGCTGGCAACCGAACGTGGAATCGTGGAAGCGAATGCTGAGGTCATTGCTGACATCAGGATGGCTCACCGGACAGACATTGGCCGCTCCCGTCGTCTGGCCAACAAGCTGCTGGATGAGCTTGAAGGGCTGACCGATGAGCAGGGCACCTTGAAGGAGCTTATTGCTCAACTCAAGGATAGCGACGATGGTGATGGTCCAGAGATGAGCGATGTGCTCGCCCTGGCCGGCAAGATGGCTTCACTGCCATCCCGCACCAAGACCATGAAGGAGCTAGCGGAGACGCTGAAGACGCTGGTTGCCCTGGAGCGCCAAGCCTACGACCTCGACACTAAATCTGGCGGCAACGACGCCGACGAGCTATCCAAGCTGATGGACGATCTATCGAAGGACGCCTGATATGAAGCCCGAGCACTTGAAGCTGCTCCGGGATAAGTTCTGGCGGCTGAACAACCTCTACTTCATCACGGACAAGCAGGGCAAGAAGGTCCGCTTCCGGATGACGGACGAGCAGGTCGAGTACTTCCAGGGGATGCACACGCGGAACCTGATCCTCAAGGCCCGCCAGCTTGGCTTCACCACCGAGTGCTGCATCATCCAACTGGACGCAGCCCTGTTCGAGTCCGCCAAGTGCGCCCTGATCGCTCACACCCTGAACGACGCCAAGCGCCTGTTCCGGGAGAAGGTCAAGTATGCCTATGACAACCTGCCTGCCGAGATACGCGCTGCCAACCCTGCTTCTAACGATGCTGCTGGTGAGCTTGTGTTCAGCAAGGGCGGATCGCTCTACGTGTCCACGTCCTTCCGGGGCGGGACTCTACGGTATCTGCACGTATCCGAGTTCGGGAAGATTTGCGCCAAGTTTCCCCACAAGGCCAGAGAGATCGTCACCGGCGCCTTCGAGGCTGTCGCCACCGATTGCTTCGTCACGATTGAATCGACGGCGGAGGGGCGGGCGGGCTACTTCTTCGAGTACTCGCAGAGCGCAGAGAAGCAGCAACTGTCTGGCGTGGCCCTGGGCCTTCTGGATTGGAAGTTCTTCTTCTTCAGTTGGTGGAACAACAAGGCCTACTGGCTCGACCCGGCCACCGCGATCATCCCTGATCGGCTGACCGCCTACTTCGATGAGCTGGCAGCCAAGCACGGCATCGTCAGCAACCCTGGCCAGCGCGCCTGGTACGCGGCCAAGGAGAAGACACTCGGCGACGACATGAAGCGGGAATACCCGTCGATACCGGCCGAGGCGTTCCAGCAGTCGATCGAAGGCGCCTACTACGCCAAGCAATTCACGAAGCTCTACGGTGCCCAGCGCATCGGCGTGCTGCCCGACAACAGCCACCAGCCCGTGCACACGTTCTGGGACATCGGTGTCGGCGACTCAACGTCCATCTGGTTCGTCCGGATGGTCGGCGAGGAATACCACGTCATCGACTTCTACCAGAACAGCGGGGAAGGCCTGCGGCACTACATGAAGGTGCTGAAGGATCGCGGGTACGTCTACGGCGAGCACTGGGGCCCCCACGACATCGACAACCGGGAGTTCAGCAGCGATGCCAAGACTCGCCGTGAGATGGCGCGTGAAGGCTACGAGATCGACGGCCAGCATTACCGCATGACATTCCAAGTGGTTCCCAAGATCGGCGTCGACGACGGCATCGACCAGGTGCGCGAGATCCTGCCGCACTGCGCCTTCGATGAGGCCAAGTGCGAAGAGGGCATCACCTGCCTGGAGAACTACCGCAAGGAGTGGGACGACAAGAAGGGCTGCTGGAAAGACCGGCCGCTTCATGACTGGTCATCCCACGCTGCTGACGCCTTCCGCTACTTCGCTGTCGCCAAAACGAAGCGCGCAGCAATGACCCATATCCCTGTCACCTTCACCTTCTGAGGCCAATATGCCCAACTACAGCGCCAAACGGCAGGAGTACGACGACGCCTTGCCCGGTTGGCAGCTGGTCAAGCGTTGCGTAGCTGGCCCGCGAGAGGTTCGCAAGTACAACGAATACCTGCCCATGCCGGACCCGCTCAACAAGTCGGAAGAGAACATGGCGCGGTATGAGCAGCTGAAGAAGCGAGCCATGTTCCTGAACGTGGTTGGTCGCACGCGCACCGGCCTGCTGGGCGCCGTGTTTCGCAAGACAGCAGAGAGCGCGCTTCCATCTGCTATCAACTATCTGCTGGAAAATGCTAGCGGAGACGGATCGAGCCTTGAGCAGCTGAGCAAAGAAGCGACCGGCGAGTGCCTCGACACGGGGCGCGGCGGGCTGCTGGTGGACTTCCCGAAGGTCAAGCTGCCAGAGGGACAGACTGCGCTCACCGTTGCTCAGGCAGCGAATGCGCGGGCCTACGTTCACTTTTACCCAGCAGAGAGCATCGTCAACTGGCGCGAGGACGTGATCGATGGCGTCCGTCGCCTGGTGCTGGTTGTCCTGCACGAAAAGATTAATGAGCCAACCGAGGACGGGTTTGAGTTCACCGCGAAGGACCAGTACCGCGCGCTGATCATGATCGACGGCCGGTACGTTCAGCGCGTGTACAGCGAGGACGTTCCAGATGGCGAAGAGGCGGAGCCGAAAGACAAGGCCGGCAAGCCCTTCGATCACATCCCGTTCCACTTCTTCGGTTCCCAGAACAACGACGCCAGTATCGACAAGGCGCCGCTGGAAGACTTGGCCGAGGTGAACATCCTTCACTACGGCAACAGTGCCACGGTGGAAGAGTCGGGATTCATCAGCTCCCAGCCGACCCTGTTCCTTACCAGCGATCTTGACCCTGACACCTTCAAGACTCACAACCCCAACGGCGTGCAGATCGGGTCGCGAAAGGGTCACCTGCTGGGCAAGTCAGGCACAGCGATCATGCTGCAGGCCAACGAAACTCAGCTGGCCCGCGAGCTGATGAAGGACAAAGAAGAGCAGATGCTCATGATCGGCGCCCGTATCGTCCAGCAGGGCGGCGGCGCTGAGACGGCAGAGGCTGTTCGCATCCGATACAGCTCGGATAACTCTGTGCTGGGCACGATCGCCGGCAATGTCAGCGAGGCTATCCGCCTGGCTCTGTTCGATGCCCAGCGCTTCATGATGGGTACCGTGGACGAGACCGGGACGGTGTTCTGGCTCAACCAAGAGTTCTTCGATCAGGTCATGGACGCTCAGGCGATCCTGGCTCAGATGCAGCTCTGGCAACAGGGCGTCATCGCCAAGAAGGACTTGCGCACCAACCTGCGCCAGGCCGGTGTTCTGGAGTCGGATCGCACAGACGACGACATCGACGCCGACCGCGAGGACGAAGCGCCGGTGGTGGGCAGCGAGCTTGGCCCTGTTCCACCAGCCGACAAGAAGCCCGAGGTGATCGATGAGTAGTGAAGGCTATCTGTCGGACGCTACGACCCGTCATCAGATCTACGTCCAGCGATACGCCGGCGGAAACCTGAAGCGGGTCGCATCGTTCATCAGCAAAGCCATCAACACGGCAAAGGCTCGCGTTTCAGCGGGCTTGAGCGCATACGGGACTCAACGGTACACCTCGCAGATAGAAACGCTCCAAGGCGATTTGCGGGGCATCTATGACGATCTGAAGGGCAGGGCGCAGCTCGACCTCGGCGAGTTCGCGGTCTACGAGGCCGAGTTCAACGCGACGATGCTGGGCAAGGTCGTGAAGGCCGTTGTTCAGCTCAGCGTGCCGTCGGCGGAAATGGTTGCGGCTGCTGCCCTGGCTGATCCGCTGCAGCTCGAAGCCCGCAAGGGTGTGCAGCGCATCAGCATCGCCGGAGCACTCGACCAGTTCGGGACCAAGAAGGCAGCCGAGATCATCGGCGAGATTCAGATTGGTTCCAGCCTGGGAGAGACCAGCCAGCAGATTGGCCAGCGCCTCGCCAGCATCCACCAGCTGCATCAGGATCAGGCTACTTCGCTCGTCAGGACCATGACCAACCATGTCGCCAGTTCGGCGCGCATGCAGACGCTCAAGGCCAACGACGACATCCTCAAGGGTAAGCGCCGCATCGCCACGCTGGACGGCAGGACATCGCCGTTCTGCCGATCCATCGACAACCAGGTTGTACCGCTCAATGCGCCTTCGCCGCCATTCCACTGGAACTGCCGAACCTCAGAGATTCCGGTGCTGAAGGATGAGTATGCGCGGGAGATTCCTGGCTCAACCCGGCCCTCAGTAGGGCCTGACGGTGTAGCGCAGGTGTCGAGCAAGACAAGCTATCAGGAATGGCTTTCACGCCAGCCTGCGGCCTTCCAGCGCGACGTGCTCGGGCCGAACCGGTACGCCCTGTTCACCAAAGGCGACCTGACGCTCGACAAGTTCATCGACGACAACGGCAAGACGCTCACCCTTCAGCAACTGAAAGATCTGGAGCCGCGCGCCTTCGAGCGAGCAGGGCTCTGACAACGACTCATCAAACGACCGGCCATGAGCCGGTTTTTTTACGCCTGCGGCTGAGCCAACGGCAAATCATCCGGGGGATGAAATGAAATATCTGATCGACAAGGCTGCATACGACGCGCTCGAACCATCCCTGCAGGCTTTCTACAAAGCCCAGGGCGAAGACTACGTACTGGCTGTTGAGGGGCTGCCCACTGGTGGTGGCGACCTCGAAGGCCTGAAGCGCCAGAACCAGGTGCTGCTCGACGAGGCAAAGGAAGCCAAGCGCCTGAAGCGTGAGGCAGACGACAAGCTCGCGAAAGAGCAGCTGGACGCCGCCAAGGCGAAGGGCGACTTCGAGCAGCTGTATGCCAGCAGCGAGCAGGCGCTGGCTATCGAGCGTGCACGACTGGTGGAGCTGACCACCAGCATTGAACGCCAGGGCATCGCGGCTGCCGCCAGCAAGATCGCCACCGGCATCGCCGACGGCGAGAACGCCGAGATCCTGGCCGAGTTCGTAGAGCGCCGCCTGAAGATCGTAGAAGGCCAGGTCAAGGTCACGGACGCCGCCGGCAACCTGACCATCGCATCCCTCGATGACCTGGCAAAAGAATTCCAGCAAGCTCCGCGCTACGCCTCACTGGTGCGCGGCACGCAAGCAAACGGTGGCGGGGCTGCCGGAGGTAAGGGTGGCGGGGCCACCAAAACGTGGGACCAAATGACCGGTATGGAGCGCGTTGAGCTCCGCCGAACCAACCCCGCCGAGCACGCGCGCATGAAAGCCGCTGCTGAGGCCAAGTAAAAGGATATTCCGCAATGCCAACCATTCTCTCGGACGTCGTGTTTCGCGACGAACTGCGCGACTACATCACCGTCAACACCGCTGAGCGCACCGCGTTCTTCCAGTCGGGCATCCTGACCACCAACTCGGACATGACCACTCTGCTGGCCAGCCCGTCCAACACCTTCACCATTCCGTGGTGGGTTGACCTGGATGCGTCCATCGAGTCGAACTACTCGAACGACGTGTACACCGATATCGCGGTACCGCTGTCGGTCACCAGCGCTTCCATGCAGGCGCGCGCCGCGTACCTCAACGAAGGCTGGAACTGCATGAACTTGGTGAAGAACATCACCAAGCAGGACCCGCTGGAGTTCGTTGCTGGTCGCCTGATCTCCTACTGGCAGCGCGTGGCCCAGCGCCGCACCATCGCTACTGCCGTGGGTATCTACAACGACAACATCGCCTCCAATGGCGGCGACATGGTTGTTGACGCTGGCGGCATCATCAACCCTTCCGCAGTGATCCGCGCGCGCGGCACCATGGGCGACTACACCGGCCAACTGGGCGGCCTGAGCGTAATCGCCATGCACTCGGCAGTTCACACTGAGCTGTCGATCCAGAACCAGATCGACTTCGCCCCGATGGCAGACCAGACCCCGGAGTTCGGTCGCTTCCAGGGTATGCCGGTTGTCTTGGATGACGGCCTTCCAGTAATTGGCACCGGTCCTACCGCCAAGTACCTGTCGATCATCTTCGGCCCTGGCGCTATCGGTTACGCCGAACAGCAGCCAGAAGGCGAAGACGGTCTGGAATACGGCCGTGCGCCTGATCGCGGTAACGGTGGCGGTGCTGAGACCCTGTGGACCCGTCGCAACTTCGTTGTGCACCCACTGGGCTTCTCGTTCGACAGCGTGACCATCACCGGCACCCCGACCACTAGCCGCCCTATCTCGGCGAACTGGTCCGACCTGGCCCTGGCAACCAACTGGAGCCGCAAGTTCGCTCGCAAGCAGGTGCCAATGGCGTTCATCACCTCCCTCGTAACCGCACCAGCACCGTAATCACGAACACGGCAGGGCCCTCGCGGGCCTTGCTGTGCCGCACTGATTCAGGAGAACACCATGACTGTTAAGAAAGATAACCACATCGACCCGAACCTGAAGGCCCGCTGGGGGTTTGCCGGTACCGAGGGCAACGTCACTGTTGGCCCGCAGACCGTGGGCGAGACCGGTGGTGTGGATTCCGCGCGCACCGAATCCGACGAAAAGGCTGCAAGCAACAACGGCGGCGGTGAAAACACCGAAGCAGCCAAGGCCACCAAAGCCTCGAAGTAACACCCGGGGCTTAGGCCCCCCTCATTCAAGCGGAGGCCTGATGGCTACCTACATCACCGTGGCGGACGTTGACGCCATCCTCGGGCCGACATGGGCTGCCGATGACAAGAAGGCGCGCGCGGTCATGCAGGCCAACGCGTACATAACTTCGCTGAACTTGGCGTGCATCGACATGGATGCCATCCCGGTGGAGGTGAAGCAGGCCGGCGCTGAGCTCGCCAAGACGGCGGCGGAGGGAAAGCTCTACCAGCAGAAGACCGAAGGGTCGCTGGAAGCCAAGACCGTGAAAGCCGGATCGGTGAGCACCAGCAAGACGTTCGCCTCGATCGACACCAGCAGACTCATCGCGCAGCCGGGTGATGTCCAGTTCGCGCTGGCACTCCTCAACCCATGGATGCGCAGCGCATACAGCTTCGACGTGTACAGGTGACCCATGGGATTACGTGACGAGATCCAGACCGACTTGGCCGAGGCCTTCGACACTGACCTGGCCGATGCGGTGTAGGCATTCACAGGCGAGTACCTGGGACCCGGCGTTTACGACCCAGTGACCGAAGAGACGACCGCCCAGCCCGTTACCTACACCGGGCGCGGCGTGCTGGACAACTACGACAGCCGGCGCATCGACAACGTGAACATCAAGGTCGGTGACGTGCTGCTGATCTGCCTCGCGAACGAAACCACCGACAAGCCTGCCATCGGCCACAAGGTCACGACCATCGACCTGCTGACGGGCGAGCCTGCGGTTTACACCGTCGTCAACCCCGGCGTGGATCCGGCAGTTGCTCATTACGAGATCCAGATGAGGAAGTGACATGGCCAAGAGCAGAGGGTGGAGCACGCCGCCGAGCTTGTTCGCTGAAGTGGTCGAGGAAGACCTGGTGAAGCGCGTTCGCGTGATTGCCCTGGCCCTGCTCAATGAAATCGTCCTGCGGTCGCCGGTTGATACCGGGCGCTTCCGGGGGAACAACATCGTCAGCGTCGGCGCGCCGGTCTACAGCAGCACGGCGAACATTGACCCGAGCGGCTCGGACACGATCAGCCGCGGGCTTTCTGCGATGACCGGCCTGGAGCCGTTCACGCAAGTGTTCGTCCAGAACAACCTGATTTACAGCGTGCCGCTCGAGAACGGCCACTCAGCCCAGGCACCGGCGGGCATCTACGGTGTCGCCTTCGCAGGCGTCTCACAGGCCTACAGCACATGACCTTCGAACAGATCCGCAGCATCGTCATCACCCGCATGACGCAGTGGACCGGCATCCCGGCTACCAGCGTCGACTACCCGAACAACAACGTGCCATTCGACCCGGCCGGCAAACCGATCTGGGCGCGACTGGCGAACATCCCCGGTCTGTCCAGTACACCAGAGATCGGCCTGACGCCGCATGTGCGCAAGACCGGGATCATCGTAGTTCAGCTGTTCGTTCCGACCTACAAGGGGACGCTGGCCATTACCAAGGCCGCTGACACGCTGGTCGAGCACTTCCAATTCTTCAGCCAGGGAGCCTTCGGGTGCTTCGAGGCATCGGCGGCGCAGATCGGTGATGACGGCCTGGGCTTCTGGCAGGTCAACGTTTCAATCCCATACCGGGCGCACTGAGCCCAGCACCACATCCTTTCAGGAGAGCTACCCAATGAGTTCAGGCGCCAAGAACAGAACGGCCTACGTCGAAGAAGTGACGCAGGGCGTGACCCCAGCCACCGGCTGGAAAGAACTGATCCGCACCTCGTATGGCCTGGGCCCAACCCAGAACACCGCCGAGAACAACGAGATCGCACAGACCCGCATGTCCCAGGGCACGTCAGCGACTACCGTTGATGTCGCTGGCGAGATCGGGCAGAAGTGGCGCTACGGCGGCGCGATCGACGATTTCCTCGAGTCCTGCTTCGGCAGTCGCTGGAACAACAACGTCCTGACCATGGGCGATGAGCGCATCAGCTACTCACTGGCATCGTTTGCCAGTGACGTGTTGGTGTCCTCAATCGCCCGCGGTGCCCAGGTCGCCAGCATGGCCTTCACCTTCGGTACCGACGACGACATCACCATTGCCACCAACCTGACGGCGATCGGCTGGGAAGGCAAGGTAGACGCAACCCCGTATTTCGCCAGCGCCGCGCCCGAGGCAAATGCCGACCGGTTCAACTTCAAGAACTTCACAAGCCTGACCTTGGACGGCGTTGAAGCCACTCCGGAAAGCGGCACCTGCATCAGCGCCATGGACCTGACGTTCGACAACAACGTCCAGACTCAGCGCTGCATCAACAACGGCGCGTTTGTTGGCAACGTCATCCCGACGATCTTCGGCGCTACAGGCTCGATCACCATTGCGTGGTCCGCCGCCTCGTACGCCCTGTGGATCAAGCAGCAGACGGGCGGATCGGTGGCGTTGAGCTTCACGCTTGAAAACAGCGACGGTCGTTACACGTTCAACTTGCCGGAAATGGAAGTGAACGGTGACTGGCCGGACGGTGCCGCTACCGACGTGATCGAGGTTGAGCTCAATGTGGCTGCACGCCGCACGCCGCCGACCATCACCCGGGCGCCGTATGTGGCACCTACCAGCGTGTCGGTTGCCCCGGCCTCCGTGTCGATTGCCGTAGCCGCAACCCAGCAGCTGACCGCGACCGTAAGCCCGGCCGGCGCGAATCAGGCGGTCACCTGGTCGATCAGCGATCCGACCAAGGCAACCATCTCGCCTTCCGGTCTGGTCACTGGCATTGCCGCCGGCTCGGCCGTAGCGACCGCCACCAGCGTGTCCGATCCGACCAAGACGGTAACCCGCAACATCACCGTCACCGTTTAAACCTCACGACCGCCGCCCTGCACCGGGGCGGCAACAAGGATTCGTATGACCTTTATTCTGCAGAAGAAAGAACTGCTCGACACCGTCAGCACCCGCTGGATTGAGCCGGTCGCGGGCCTGCGCATCAAGGTGGCCTCGGCGGCGAAGGAAGGCTACAAGAACGATTACCGAATCATCATGCGCCATGTGCAGACCCTTTCGGGCCAGCACGGCATCGGCACTGAAGAGTTCAGCGTCCTGAAGCTTGGCGACCTGCCGCCGCTTGACTCGGACAAGCTGTTCGTCGAGCTGGCGTGCAAGCACCTGGTTATCGAGTGGGAAGGCGTGGCCGAGTTCGACGACCCAGGCAAACCAGCGCCGTACACACCGGAACGCGGCGTGCTGCTCATGGAGCAGTTGCCCCAGATCTACTTCGTCGTCATGCAGACCGCCCAAGCCATCGCCTTGCGCCAGAAGGAGCAGGCAGCGGAAACCCTGGGAAAGCCATCGAAGCCTACCGATGGGCGATCGAGTGGGCGGGCGAGTCGAACGACCGCAAAAGAAAAGTCCGCGAGCGCCTGAGGGTAGCGGTACCGGATCAGCCAGAGATCGATGTGGTGGGCGACGAGTTGCTGACCGCCTACTACATGATCAGTCGTGGCCGGCAGTATGTCGGCATGGCCGCTGCGCCCGCTCCGATCTCCCTGGGCACCATCACCGAGTACTTGCTGGCCTACGGATCTTCAGTCGACCGGCGTGAATTCGACGAGGCGATCTTCGCCCTGGACGATGTATTCCGCAAACACTGGGAAGAAGAGCAGGAAAAGAAGAAGGACAAGGAGAAGTAGTTCGCCCGTTGCGGTCGGTGATAGATTGCCGTCATCAACAGGGAGGAATCTATGCAACCGATTTGGGGCTTCATCTTTTTCGCGCTCATCTGCTGCCTGGCGGCGATCATTGCCGTCAAGCGCGGAAACAGCGGCCTGCTTCACGCTGCCATTACCGCAGCGCTGGGCTTCGGGTTCGTCATGGTAGTGGTTCAAGCTACTGGCGGGCGGGATGCGTTTTCTGCGGCCCTGGGTGGGTTCATCGGCGGCGCCGCTGGCGTGCTGTTCGCCTGGCTGCGCAAATCCGACGCCCAGCAGGCAGAACGTACAGGGTCATCCGCAGGCCACAAGACCTGCCGTTTCTGCGCCGAGGTCGTAAAGATCGAGGCGCTCAAGTGCAAGCACTGCGGATCTGACCTGTCCGGGTGACTCATCATTGAATAAGAAGCCGCCTACGGGCGGTTTTTTTACGCCCGGAGAAAAGCAATGGCGCAAGAATCACGCCTCGTCATAACCATTGATTCGCGAGCCGCCGAGAAGAATGCCGACGGCCTGAGCGATGCCCTGAAGCGAGTAGACAAAAGCGGGGAGACTGCCGCCGCATCCGTTGGCGGCGCTACAACAAGCGTTGAGCAGCTTGGCAAGGCAGCAGGGAAGACGACAGCACCGCTTGATAAGACCTCGCAAACTCTGTCGAAAACCGGCATGTCCGCTGCGCAGATGTCGAACAACTTGCGCATGCTGCCGGCGCAGATCACTGACATTACCGTGGGCCTTGCCACTGGACAGGCGCCATTTACGGTGTTTCTCCAGCAGGGCGGACAGCTGAAGGACATCTTCGGCGGCGCGATTCCGGCCCTGAAGGCGGTTGGCGGCTACGTCGCTGGCCTGGTCAACCCATTTACTGTAGCTGCAGCCGCAGCTGCGGCGTTGGGAGTGGCCTACTACCAAGGATCCAGCGAGGCCGAGCGCTTCAACAAGGCGCTGATCACCAACGGCAACGCAGCCAATACCAATGCCAACGAGCTGATCAATGCCGCCGAGCAAGCCTCGCGCATGGGCGTCACGGTCGGCGCGGCAGCAGAGGCGCTGACCAAGCTGGCAGCTACCGGCAACCCCGTAACGATCATGTACGCCGGCATGGCGGCCGCTGCGGTCAAGTGGTCGAGCGCCACTGGCGAATCAATCGACGACGTGGTCGCGAACTTCAACAAGATCGCCAAAGACCCAGTCAACGCCATCCGCGAACTGGACAAAGAGCTGAACATCCTCACCGCTACGCAGTACGAGGAAATCCGGGTACTGCAGGATCGCGGCGACAAGCAGCAGGCCGCGATGGTTGCGGAAGAAGCCTACGCCAGTGCGATCAGCCGTCGCGCTGACGAGATCAAGGGAAACCTTGGCACGCTGGAAAGCGCCTGGAACGCGATCACTGGTGCCGCCAAGTCAGCATGGGATTCCATGCTCAACGTCGGACGCCAGGACACACCCGAACAGCAGCTCGCCAGCGCCTATGAGGCCCTGGCCAAACTGAACAAACAGGGCCAGAACTCCATCGTGGGGAGCTCGGCCGACTTCAAGAAGCAGATGTCGGAAGTCGAGAAGGAGATCACGAACCTCCAGCTGAAGATCGCCAACACCGGCGCCCAGTCCCTCGACACCGCTTACAAGAACACCCGTGAGACAGCTGCGAAAGCGGCGATGGATACTCTTCGCTCCGCCACTGCCGAATCCATGTCCGAGATGGACAGGCTGCAGAAGAAGCTGAAAGAACTCGACATCGCCAAGAAAACCGCCACCGAGGCGGGCGCGTTCGGAGAAAAGCAGCAGGCGGAATATGCCAAGGCCCGGGCCGGGTACGAGCAGAAGATTGCCGATATCAAGGAGCGGGAAGGCAAGAAGAACAAGCCGAAGAGTGACACTGGCGCGCTCAGTGCTGCCGAGTCCACGTTCGCCAGCCTTTATAAGCTGGCGGATCCGGCCGCCGCCGCCGCGCGCGAGCTGACCAAGCAGCAGGAGCAGCTCGAGTTCGCACTCAGCAAGGGCAAGATCACTCAGCAGCAGTACGGCGAGGCGCTGGCCCAGGCATCGCGCAACTATTCCGCAGTGATCTCCAAGACCGGCGAGCTCACTCAGGCCGAGCAGTACCGCCTGCAGATCCAGAAGCAACTGCAGAACCAGCAGGACGCCGCGAACGCACAGGCCGCAGCTGTTGGTATGGGTGGCGAGCAGGCAGCCCGCGCACAAGAGCGGCTGAAGCTGGAGAAGGAAACCAATGACCGGCTTCTGCAGCTGCGCACCGAACTAGCCAACGCTCAAGGCGAGAAGCAGCGCCAGGCCCTGCAAGCGCAGATCGACATCACCAACGAGATGTTCCCCCAGCAGATCGCCATTATGGAGAACGGCTGGGCCCAGGTGGATGCGGCCCAGGCCGATTGGATGAACGGGATCACGGCCGGGTGGGATAACTATCAGGCCAAGGTCGCGGACGTGGCCTACCAAACCGAAACGATCATGACCGACTCGCTCGACACGATCACTTCGGGCTACGGGAGCGCCTTCACCAAGATGGCGCTGGACGGACAAAGCTTCGGCGAGGTGACTCGGGGTGTTTTCGACAGCCTTGCTCGAACGGTTCTCGATGGCCTCGGCCAGATGGGCGCCCAGTGGCTTGTGCTCCAGGGTATCAAGCTGGCTTTCGGCCAAACCGAGCAGGCGATGCACCTAGCCAAGATGGCAGGCATCGCCACTGAGACAACCGCTGAAGTGGCATCGACCAGCACCATCACGGCAGCCAAGGTCGCAGCAGACGGCATCGCGACGGCGTCATCGCTGACCGCAACCGCCACAACAACCACGGCACAGGTCGCGGCAGCAGGCACCACGCTGGCGTCTTGGCTGCCTGCGGCGCTGGTCGCGTCTATCGGTTCGTTCGGTGCGGCAGCTGTGGTCGGCGGCGGCGCTTTGCTGGCGGCCTTCGCGCTGATCAAAGGCTTCTCCGAGGGCGGCTACACCGGCCCCGGCGGAGTCAATCAGCCGGCCGGCATCGTCCACAAGGGCGAAGTGGTTTGGTCTCAGGCGGATATCAATCGATCTGGCGGCGTTGCAGCAGTCGAGGCTATGCGCCGAGGCGATGCGATGCCTGCCGGTATCAGCGGAAGCGGTTCCAAGTCGTCATCCAGTGCAGCCGGTACCAACGGCGCTCAGGTCCAGCCGGCGGCAGCACCCATGACCGTTCAACTGGTCGAGGACGCCAGCAAGGCCGGGCAAGTCAACCGAACGCAGCTCACCGAAGGCGACGTCATTCGGATCTACGTCGCAAACATCTTCTCGGAAGGTGATGCGCATGAAGCCAACCGGGCCAAGTACGGGCTCAGCTCGCAGGGAACATAGGAGGTAACGCATGAGCAACCCAATCGCCATCTGCTACGCCTCTGCGGGTAGCGACATGATCATCAACTCGATCGAGGCGATGTGCAGCATCTGGCCTGAGTCGATCCGGTTCTGCGCCGGCTATGACGACTACATCTTGGGCACCGAGGATGGGCGGGCGGTGCTTTTCACAGCCATGGGGTTTGAAGAGGCGCTGCCGTCCCGCGACAACAGCGCATTTCAAAACCTGCTTATCGGTCTGGACAACACCAATGGCCTGGTCCAGCAAAAACTGGAAGAGGCAAAGAGAGCAGATGCTCGAGTGACGATCGCATATCGCCGGCACCTGGAAAGCGATCTGAGCTATCCGCAAGAGAAGATGCATCTGTCGCTGCTCAATCGGCAGTACGAGGACAGTCCAGTGAACACAGCAACTGTCACTTGCGGCCTGTTCAACCTGCTCGATACCGAATACCCGCGCCGAAAACTAACCGCTGCGATCGCACCGGGAATCATCTTTATATGACTGACCTCGCCAACTACATGCGTGCCCCATACGTGGATGGCGCACGCGGTCCGCTGGCCTTCGATTGCTGGGGCCTGTGCGTGGCAATCAGGACCGGCGTGTTCGGCCTGCCATTGCTTCCAAGCCTGGGCAGCGTTGGGCGCAACCGCCTGCGGGATAACACCATGGCTTACCGCGAGCTGAAGCAGGGCATGAAAGAGTGCTCTCCCGAGCCCGGGGCGATTGCCGCAGTGTTTCGCGGGCAACTGATGGCTCACGTCGGCGTGGTGGTCGAGATCGAAGGCCGACTGAAGGTCATCGACACCAACCCGGGCGGCGTGCGAGTTCGCACCGTGCGCGACTTCGAATCCGATTATCCGAGAGTGGTGTATTACAAATGATCGAATTTTACCCCAACAAGATCGCCGACTCGGCGCCGATCGCGACCTTCAAGACCAATCGCCGCATGTCCTTGGAAGAGTGGCTGATGTCGCAGGCGCCAGCGTACGAGCGCCGCGAGAGCGCACCGATCAGCATCGAGCTCAACGGCGAAATCATCGAGCCGCACTTGTGGCACAAGGTGAAGTTCAAGCCTGCTGACCATGTGCAGATCTGGCGCGAGCCGAAAGGCACTGACCCTTTCTCGATGGCCATCGCGCTGTTCAAAGGCGTGCAAGCCGTCGGCAAATGGCTCATGCCCAAGATGCCCGGCATGCCATCGACGGCTGGCACCCAGCAGGGCGATCCGCTCCGCGAAGCCAGTGCCCGAGGCAACAAGGTAAAGCTTGGCGAAACCATTCGTCACGTTGCCGGTCGCCAGAAAATTTACCCGGCCTACCTGGCTGAGCCGTGCCCACGATTCGTTGCTCCTCGCGAGCAATGGGTTGAAATGCTGCTGTACGTCTCTGAGGGTGAAGTCGACATCCCAATCAACACCATAAAGGTTGGCGACACTCCGCTGATCTCGCTGGGCGCCGATGCGCAAGTGACGGTCTATCCACCCGGTGCAAGTGTGCTCGGCGATACCGCCTCGATGCTCTGGTACAACGTCGGCGAAGTTGGGGCCAGTTCCAGCGGTTCGGCAGGCCTTGAATTGACTGAGTCGAAAAGCATCGCGCCTTCTTCGACAGCATCTGCCTACCAGTTCAATGGCGACTCGATATCGATCCCTGCCGGCGCCGGGACATTCCCGGATGACTGGGAAAGCGGCCTGGTGATTCGCGTCCAAGCACCTTACAACTACACCGTCGTGGATGGCGTGGCAGGGCGTGACATCGTGCAGGGCCCGCTTGAGATGCTCAACCCAACGCCGGGTATGCTGATTGAGGTGGCTGGAGCGAATGCTGGCAACTACGTCGTCAACAGCTATACGCCTTACGCGCCGGCGGTGCCGCCGACATCGGGCACCGCGTCGACCATCCTCGGATCGAGCATTCCAGCGCGCTACGACTTCAACGTCACACCGCTGTCGGTAACAGTGACGCTGGGCGGCACGCCGTACGCTGTCAACCTGAACACCGCAACCACGAACCTTGCCGGGCTGGTCTCGGCATTCAACACCGCTAAGGGTTCCGCACCGTTCATTGCCAGCGCTTCATCTGGTCGCCTGCTCATCACCCAGTTCGGCACCTTCGGCGGCGAAACAATGGTAGCCACCGGCGGCGCCGATATCCTCGGCAGCAGCCCGACCAACACCACTGGAACACCGGCCAGCACCGGGACGGCTGAAGTTCCGGCGCAAATGACCTTGGACTACGACGGCGGGACGCCCGTTGTCGGACTGGCCCTTGGTTCTGGCTTGGCAACCATCGGCCCGCGCGGCCTGCGATACCGGATCACGGCCTTCAGCTCAACGCTGATGGTTGTGGATCGCCTGACTTCGGCAGGCCCGGTTGATGCAGGCTGGCCGGGCTTCAACCTGATGGAGACGGTGAACGGTACCATCACTCTTGATCCTTCAAACCTTGAGGGCGGCTATCGCGGGCCTTTCAAATCCAGCCCGGACGGCGAGCTTGTCACTCGCCTTGAGTGGACTGTGTTTCACCCGAATGGGCTTTGCGGCATTGGGCGTGAAGGCCAGATTTACGAGGTGCGCTCATTCCACACCTTTGAATTCCGCGACGGTGATGTAGCCGGCCCCTGGACCGTGATCGAGAAAGATCACGCGGGTAGCAGCCGTGATGCCCAGGGGTTTACCTACTGGACAGACCTTCCATATCCGATGAGGAATCCGGAGTCACGGATCAAGAAGCGCTTCGTCAGCCAGCCAGGGCGAATCGATAGCGAGAAGCAGGACGATATCAACTGGTACAACCTCCGCGCGCTGCGCCAGGTGCGACCTGCGAGCTATCCGGGCATGACGGTTATGTCGGTCAAGATTCGCGGCGGTGATCGCCTGTCTTCGCAATCAGAGAGCCAGATAAGCGTCGAGGCCACACGCAAGCTGCCATTGCGATACGCCGGCACTTGGCTGCCGCCAGAGCCTACACGCGAGATCGTGCCATGGTGCTTGTACGTGCTGAAGTCATTGGGCTACGAGGATTCGGACATTGATCTGGCGGAGTGGGATCGGCTGCACGGTGTTTTCTACGGTGCCGGCCAGACCTATGACCGAACGATCGACGCCGGTAGCACGGCGAAGGATCAACTGAACGACGCACTGGCCTGCGGCTGGGCTGAGCTGACCATCACCAACGGACTCGTCAGCCTGGTGCGAGATGAGCCTCGGGCAGCTTTCGATCGCGAATACGGCCCGAAAACTCAGACCTACTCGCCGCAGAACATGACCGAGAAGCCACTGACCATCAGCGGACCTCACTCATCGGTCAATGATTTCGACGGTGTGGATGTCGAGTTCTACTCGAGCACAACCTGGGCATGGGAGACCGTGCAATGCCGGTGGCCTGGCGACGTAGGGCAGAAAGTCGAGAAGCTCAAGCTGCCAGGCGTGGGAGATCGAAACCAGGCCTACCGGTTCGGAATGCGCCGGCGCGGTCATCAGAAATTCCGGCAGGACGTGTACAGCTGGGAAACGACCATGGCCGGCATGAACTCGGGCTACCTGAGCTTCTGCGCGGTGGCCGGCAATGCGCCGGGCACGTGCCAGAGCGCGCAGATCGAGGATGTCCAGTCGGTTGCCGGTGGATTCGTCATCACCTCAACCGAGCCGCTGGATTGGTCAGCAGGAGGCGCTCACAAGATCGGTTTCAGCCGGCCTGACGGCACGCTTTCGGGGCCATATCCCGCGACTCAAGTTGATGAGTACCAGGTGCTCATCGCTGATCTGGATTTCGATCCGGACACCAGCCACGACATCAACCTGCCGCAGATCCTGTTCGGACCCGACGGCAAGTGGGCCTACCCGGTGCTGGTCACCAAGTCTGATCCATCAAACGGAAACGTGGCCATGAAGGGGATGCCCTATGACGCCCGCGTCTACACCTACGACAACGCCACTGCACCCGCATAAGGATTGGCCATGATCGATTACCCGGAAGGCCTGCCGTATCCGCTGCGGGAGAACTACGGGCTTGAGCCGGTCAGCCCCATGACTCGCTCGAAGCTCGGCAACGGCCGGAGCGAGGCCAGGCGCAAGTTCAAGAACGTCCCGGTGCTCGTCAATGTGATCTGGGAGCTAGACGCCGGTCAGGCGCAGATATTCGAAGCCTTTTTCGAATACACGCTTGTCTCTGGCGTAAAGAAGTTCGAATGCCCGCTGCTCACACCTTTGGGCCTGGATAAGTACACCGCCGAGTTTGACGACATCTATAAGGGCGGCTATCTGACCAAGCTGAATCACTGGCGCTACACCGCCCAGCTTTGGCTGCTCAAACGTCCGCTGATCGACAAGGAATGGCTGGATTATGGTCCTGAGTACGTCCTGCACTCGGACATCATCGACATCGCCCTGAATCGGGATTGGCCTGAAGCATGAAAACCAAATTCAATCCGTCCCGGTATCGGGCGCCATGCTGGAGAAAGGCATGACAATTTTTGCAACGATGAACCCCGTCGGATCGACCAGCCCGAAAGACCTGAAGGACAACTCGCAGAATCTCGATTACTTGTCGCTTGGGCCGGCGCTGAGCTACCCAGATCGGAGAGGCGTCAACCGACTGTCATGGGCTGGCATTGAGGCTTCGTTTGCGGCGGCCCAGGCTAACAAGCAGGAGGTATTCGATGCCTCGCAGGCTAACAAGCAAGCAGTGTTTGATGCCTCCCAGAGCCTCCGCGAAGATGTGTTCAATCAGTACCTTGAGGGTTCCGGCTGGACTTCCCTGGGCAACTACGCCTCTGGTATTTCGATTGTTTCGCACAGCCAGACGGTTGAGTACGGCGGTCAGCCTTATTCGCTGAAGCCATCGGTACCTGCGTCCATTTCAGCTCCGTACGTTACGGCGGGCAACTGGGCAACCGAAAGCGTCAATTTCAAGCTGGTCGGGGATAACTCCCTGCGTCAGCAACTGGCCTTGCCGCCAGGCTCTAGAATGTTAGGGCATCAGCGGGCGCCGGTTGTCGATACAATCGATGATGTTGGCGGCATGCTGGACGCCCAGCCCGTCAACCCCTGGGAGTACGCGCACCTTGTCACCGTAAAGCCTACACCTTCAGATCCGTCGACCTGGGATTGGAAGCCCGCATTGTTGGCGGCCGCCGCATCTGGCCCGGTTGTTGACCGCTCCCTGCGGTTCTACCGAACCAGCCCTGTCGTGTTCCCGAGCACTGCGCACATCGAACTAAACATCCGCCCGTTCGACTCCATAGGTCGTGTTGTCACCATCGGGGGTGACGCTTCATACATTCAACTGAACATTGATGCTGAGGGCAAGGGCGTAACAGGCGTATACGTCCCGGCCAGCCGTGTAATTGGTCGCGCTTTCGTTAACAACATCACGGGGCAGCCGGTTGGTGTAGGCGGCAACCAGGCGGGTGTGAATATCACCGGTACAGGTTGCGAGATCACTGTCGTAGGCCGAAACCACCTGAAAGGTACTTCGGATAACGACTCCGTACCTCGCCTTGTGGCGGTGGATGGTTCAGGTGGCGATAACATCGTCCGCGTGATCGGTCGCAGCATCAACTGCGGCCTGGTGAATAACCATGCCCTGCTGAGCGTTCCGGACATCAACATCAATGGCGCGACTGACAACGCAATCTACAATCTCGCAGGCGTCATGGATGTGGATCACGGCGTCTTCATCGGCTGTATGGATGAGATCGTTGTGGGTGGCGGCAAAGTGAACTTCGGCTCCAAGTCTGTCATCGACTGCAATGGCAGTTCTGGCGTGTCCGATTGTCAGATCACCATCGGCAAGTACAACATCATCAGTGATGATCCAGCCCGCGCATTCGTTCCGTTCCGGTCCCGTACAGGTAACACCTCCAGTTCGGTCACTATCTCCGAACTGACCGGTACCCTAAACCTGACTGCTGCAGCTAACGGTGGTGGAATCTTCCAGTTTGAGGTTGGAACTATAGCCGTGTCCGTTGGGCGTATAGACCTAAAACTTCGATACAAGACAGGATCCACAAAGGCGCTGGTAAAACACACCACTGGCAGCTTCACGTACGGCAACGTAAAGATAGAGCTGATCGACGACACTGCAACCCTAACAGGTTCGGATAAGTTTGATTTCACACTTCCCGCCGCTGTTGCTGCTCCATCGTATCTTGGTGATTGCCAGCTTATTAGTGCGTCTGGCGACGTGCGCGTCAGCAACTCCATCCAGGCGTCCGTCCGCATCGCGAATGGCGTCGAGGTAACTACAACTTCCGGCCCTTATGTGGCAATGGAGAACGCAAGCTTTCCAAAGCCTCGCCGTGTAGTAGGCAGTGGCGTTCCAGTGGGGCCAGGATGGGTGAGAGGCGACTCTATTGTTGTAAAAAACATATCAGATGGCGGCGCTGGAGCGTATAGATCGCTTACCACTGGGTCTGGTAGCTGGAGGGCAACTGAATGGCTGGTTAAGCGAGGAACGACTGGCGCTCGCCCAGCCCTTACGGCAAGCGAGCCAGGGGTTATGTATTTCGATACCACATTAACCCCAAACGGCAAGCCTATTTTCTGGACCGGAACACTCTGGGTCGACGCGACTGGCGCATCGGTCTAACTCATAAAAAGGAATCAACATGGCTATTTTGGTGAATATTGAATACCGAGGGATCAAAATCGACGGCGCCTACGCCAGTGTTTGTGAGCCCTCTATCTCAACAAGCAAGGACAGCGTCTCGTTTTGCGTGGTCTACAGGGCTGGTCCAGATCACGACCAGTTCACCAGCGAAATGATGGAGTGCTTTTATGATTTGAAGGGGGAAAATCCATACTCTCAGGCTTATGGGTTCCTCAAGACTCTGCCTGAGTTTGAAGGCTGTTCTGACTGCTAACCGCTTCCCCTCGGCCGCCCAACACTGCTCCGCTAGCGGGGCAGCCTCTCCCCTTGATCATTTAATGCGTTATCAGTTTCAAAACTGTTCGCGCTGGTGATAAAATGATTCATTTTAAGGAGGGTTGTTGTGAAGGATAATAAGCGATTTTATGCGTTAGATAGTTTCAGGGGTGTATGTGCTCTTTTTGTGGTTGCTTTTCATACTCATATTTCAGGGGCTTTTACTGAGTTTGGTTTCTTTCGAAGGGCAGACATATTTGTTGAATTCTTTTTTGTATTAAGTGGATTTGTATTGGCTCACGCCTACGGGAAAAAGAAAGACGTTAGATTTATGGATTTTTTCATATCTAGGACATTCAGGCTTATCCCTCTCCATTGGTTTATGCTGTTTATTCTGATTGTGCTTGAACTTGGGAAGTATATTGCCAATCAAAAAGGACTCTCCTTTGTTCATGAGCCGTTTACCGGAATGTACGATCCGTCTGGGATAATTCCAAATTTATTGTTGGTTCAATCATGGACCAAATTCACGGAAATGTTTTCATTTAATTACCCTTCGTGGAGCATAAGTATTGAGTATTATATGTACATGATATTCATGGTTGTTTTAATATTTGGTGATAAGTTGAGGGTTCTGGCTTGGTGGTCGATCTCGCTAATAGCATTTTTTCTTCTGTTTTTGGGTGTTGGTTTCTTAACTGAGGCCTCGCTTCGAGGGTTATCTTGCTTTTTTGCAGGGTCGTTATCGCACATTGCTTATTCTAAATTGTCTAACAGAATTAGAGTTGACTATAAATATTTTACGGCTCTTGAGGCTTTGCTGATATTTCTAGTATTTGCAGTGGTCCTGTCTGATTTTGAATATCAGAAAATTATTTCTAGCGTTCTCTTTTGTTGTGTTGTGGTTGTTTTTGCGTTTGATCGCGGGGCGGTTTCAAAGTTGTTCGGGTGTGGCGTGTTTTTATTAATTGGGCGGCTCTCTTACTCGATTTATCTGACTCATGCAGCAATTTTGATTTGTGTTATGTATTTGTTTCTTGCGCTGCAAAAAGTATTTGGAGTGAATCTTACTCCATTAGTCGGCGGTGTCCGCCACATTCAAACTGGCAGCGATGCACTGAATAACATGATTGCTGCGTGTTTGTTTCTTTTGGTTATTGCTGTCTCGGCATTTACATATAAGCACGTAGAAGTTAAAGGCCAGATGCTAGGAAGGCGGGTTATCCAGGCGTGGAACGTTTCGCGTCAGCGGCGCCAGCCTGGCTATATTGGTCAGTAGGCAAATATCATTCGCGGCGAAGGCGTATTTTCTGCCAATTGTCTTCGCTGGTGCATGACCCAGTGTCGCCGCGAAGGAAATACAAGGTTGCTCTATAGGAGGATGTTCGGCGAGAGCAGTGCCGGTCGCGAAGTTTCCGATAGGCCCATAACCATCCATGATTTCCTGGGTTGCGCATGTCTTTCTCCGATTTATGTCTTTCAATGAATAATTGTACCAGCACACAAAATTCCACAGCCCGCCGATGCGGGCTTTTTTTCGCCTGGAGAAAAGTATGACCACAACCGACAAAGACCGCGACATCCTTGCCCGCACCCTATGGGGCGAAGCCCGCGGCGAAAGCGTGGCCGGCCAGATCGCCGTCGCTTGGGCGATTCGCAACCGTGTATTCGACGGCAAGACCAAATCATGGTGGGGGGAGGGCTACGCCGGCGTCTGCCTGAAGCCGTGGCAATTCAGTTGCTGGAACAAGAACGACCCAAACTATGCCTACCTGAGCGGCGCAAAGCCTATACCGGCTGCGCAATACGCTCAGGCTTTGAAGGCTGCTGATCAGGTCATGGCGGGCACGGCGCCAGATCCAACAGGCGGCGCGACACACTACTACGCGACCACCATGCCGAAGCCACCGACCTGGACGAAGGGCGCCAAGCAGACGCTGAAGCTTGGCCAACACATCTTTTTCAAAGATGTCCCTTAGCGCCCGCCTTATCCATCGCCTGAAGCTGTCTGCGCAGGCTTTCATTTTGATCATGGACCAGCGACAAGCTGCGGATCTGCGCCAGCTGCGCCGAAGTTTCCGTTTCGAGATTTGCCATCCAGACCCTGGCCTTCTTCAGCTCAATGGATAGCTGATCGTTCATTTCTACCAGCCCTGAGATAGTTTCCTTCGCTGAGCGAAGCTGATCCCTCACGCCTTGAAGGTCTTCCTCCAGCATGCCCGCGTAATGCTTCAGGGTTTGGAGCTCAGTAGGGCTTCCCAGCCAGTCGCTGGTGTCTTCGATGTCGTACGGGTCCACGGTGACGCCTTTTCGAATACTGTTTGGATATACAGTAATCGAGGCGAAGAGTTCGGGCGAGGGGTAGGTGACGAGCTGCGCTATGGAGGCGACACCAGGTCAGCCCACTCCTGCATCATGGCTCTGCGCTGCTCCAGGTATGCCGCGTGGTTATACACGTCGCGGATGAAGCTGCTGTCAGCGTGGGCCAGTTGCCGCTCGATCCAGTCGCGGTTGTGCCCGCGCCCGTTCATCTCAGTGGAGAACAGGTGCCGGAACCCGTGTGGCGATTGCTTGCCGGTGAGCCCGCAGGCGTCCATGACGTTGTTTGCGTAGTTGGTGCCGATCGGGATTGTCGAGTCGCTGCGGTTGATGAAGACGTAGCGCAGGTGGCCGGTGATGGGCAGCATGCTTTTCAGGACTTCAACCGCCTGGCGCGACAGCGGGACGGAATGGTCCCTGCGCATTTTCATCTTGGCAGCCGGCGTGGTCCAGATGGCGGCATCGAGGTCGATCTCCGACCACTCGGCGCGCCTGACTTCCCCTGGGCGGGAGGCGGTGTAGATCATCAGCATCAGCGCCGCCCTGAGTTGTTGCCCGGATGAGCACTCCTGAATAGCCGCCATGGTCTTTGGCATTTCGCTGAACGGAAGGAAGGGGTGCGGCTTGTGCTGCCCCATCCTTTCCGTGACGGCGTGCATCTCGGCGGTCGGGTTGACCTCGATCAGGCCGACGGCGATTGCATAGCTGAACACCTGGCCGGTTCGTTGCCGCACCTTGACGGCGGTGGCCACGGATCCTCGCTTCTCAATCTTTCGAATCAGGCTGATGACGTCGGAGCGCTTGATTGCGTCGATCTGCCGTGTGCCGAAAGTCGGCAGCACATCCAGCTCCATCAGGTTGCTGATGATCCGGTAAGTCCCTGGCGAAATACTTCCCTTCCTGAATGCCAGCCATTCGTCGTACACGCGACGGAAGGTTCGGCCCCCGGCCTCGATCATCTCGGCCTTCTTCTCCCTCCTCGAATTGCGCGGGTCAATCCCGTTCGCAATGTCTTCGCGTGCCTCGTCTCTGCGTGAGCGCGCTTCCTTTAGGCCGGTGTCCGGGTACGTCCCGAACGAAATTCGCGCCTGTTTTCCAAGCCAAGTAAAACGGAAATGCCAGCTCTTGATGCCACTGGTGGCTATATAGAGGGAAAGCCCGAGCGAGTCAGCAAGTGTGTATGCCTTGTCCTTCGGCTTGGCCTGCCTGGCCGCTGTGTCGGAGATCGCCACTAGTACATCCTCTGCTTTCAACTTTCAATGTACTGGATGATGTACTAACTCGGCGCCACTGGGAAGGTATCGCGTGGTACGCGGTGATACTCCGATGTGGCGTAGTGCGTGGGTTGTGGGGGTGTTCGTGAAACGGAGGGGTTTTCGGCGGGAGTCTACCGTGGAATCTTTGAAGATTTCCACAGTGTCTTGAGCTCTGTCAGGTGGCGATCGCCGCAGCGATAGGGGCTGGCGGCGAGTTTAACAGCTTGTCCTGACTAAAGGGTCAGCAAGCGTTCGCCGAGGCGACCGTTGGCGGCCAGTTCGAGGAACTCGTCGCCCAGGCGACGGCTTTCGTCCATCGCCACGCGCCAGTACTTCTGCCGGCTTGGCGCATCGCCCATGAAGCGCTTGAAGTCATTGCGGTCGGGCAGCTTGCCGAAGGGCAGGCGCGCCAGATATTGCCTTGACGGTGCCAGCAACAGCACGTCCTGCAGCCGCGTCGAACAGGCGCGGCGCCAGGGCAGGGGCTTGTCGAACCAGCCGGGAATGATCCGGTCGGTGAAGTGCGGGTACAGCACGATGTCATTGCCGCTGTAGGGCAGGTCGAGGTGGTAGTCGAGCAGGCCGCCGTCGCGAAAGGTTCCGGCGCCAGCGCCCGGCAGGTCCCGAACACCTTCCATCACCATGGGGATCGAGCCGGATGCGAGCAGTGCCTGGCGCAGGTTGGCGGCGTTCAATGCGACGAAGCGCGAGGGGAAATCGGTCAGTGGGTGCACCGGCGGGGGGAGACGTGGATCGTGGATGATCAGACGTTCAAAATGCCGCGACAGGCGCGAGCGGTTGCGCAGGTTGTCGGCGATCACCGTCGACAACCCCAGGCCCAAGTGACCGCGATGGTCTTGCGCAAGCCGGCCGTGGCTTTTGACCACCATGATGTTCAGCCGATAATGCGCATTATCGAGAATCGCCGAGTCGCGGCCGTCGAGCAGCTCCTCGAGCATGCGCCGCGAGCTCTGGCTGATCTGTGCCATGGTCACGCCTTTGTTGAAATCCTGCTCGGTGTACAGCCGGCCGAGACGCCGGATGCCCTCGGCGGCGTCCGGCAGGCAGGCGCTGGCGAAACGCCAGGAGCCCACCGAGGCGCCGATCAGCGAGCGCTCCCGCGGGGCGGCCGGCAGCCACTCACCGAACAACGCCAGGTCCAGTCCCTGAATCCCCAGGGCTTTGGGGCCACCGGCGGCGCCGGGCAGCGTGCCGACATCGGCGGCGCTCAGCCCTTGTTCACGGATGCGCGCAAAGGCGCGGGGGCCGGCTTTGAGGGTCAGGGCGGGGAACTTGATGTGGATGGCGGTCATACCGGATCTCGATTCTGGCAAGCGGGAGCGATTATAAGAGATTTCAAAGGCAAACCCTTGCGCAATGCATGATGGCCATTCAGTTTCAGTTAAGTTCGAATCGTTAAGGTAGCTCCCGTAAGCAACACCCAAAAAATTCGGAGACACCGATGAAAACCCTGACTGCCCTGTTCACTGCTTCCCTCGTCGCCATGACCGCCAGCCTCGCCCATGCCCGGGACCTGGGCCCTGATGAAGCCCTGCGGCTGCGCGACGCTGGTACCATTGTGTCTTTCGAGAAGCTCAATGCTACAGCTCTGTCCAAACACCCGGGCTCCACCATCACCGAGACCGAGCTGGAAGAAGAGTACGGCAAGTTCGTCTACCAGGTGGAGATGCGTGACCCACAGGGTCTCGATTGGGACATGGAATTGGACGCTGTCAGCGGGCAGGTTCTCAAGGATCAACAGGATACGTAATGAAGGTGCATTTTTTGTCCGGCACGCGCGCCAGCCTCCGAGTGGGGCTGGCGCTGCTGGTCTTCTGCTCTGTGGTGATGGCCCGCGACCTGGATCAGGACGAAGCCCTGCGCCTGCGCCAGCAAGGGGTGATCATGCCCCTGGAGCAGCTGCTGCAGCAGGCCCTGGATCGCTATCCAGGGGCCAAATTGCTGGAAGCCGAGCTTGAAGAAAAACACGACGTCTACATTTATGAAGTCGAACTGTTGACCGCCGAAGGCGTAGTCCGCGAGCTGGACCTCGACGCCACCACTGGCCAGTTACTGAAAGACAAGGAAGATTGACCGATGCGCTTGCTTCTCGTGGAAGACCACGTGCCCCTGGCCGACGAATTGATGGCCGGTCTGAACCGCCAGGGGTATGCCGTGGACTGGCTGGCCGACGGCCGCGATGCGGTGTACCAGGGCAGCAGCGAGCCTTATGACCTGATCATCCTCGACCTTGGCCTGCCTGGTTTGCCCGGGCTTGAGGTGCTGGCGCAATGGCGCGCCGGTGGTCTGTCGACACCCGTGCTGATCCTGACCGCGCGCGGTTCCTGGTCCGAACGCATCGAAGGCCTCAAGGCCGGCGCCGACGATTACCTGACCAAACCCTTTCACCCCGAAGAGCTGCATTTGCGCGTCCAGGCGCTGTTGCGCCGCTCCCACGGCCAGGCCAACCAGCCGACGCTCAAGGCGGCGGGCCTGCATCTGGATGAAGGCCGCCAATGTGTGACGCGGGACGGTGCCGACATCTTGCTCACCGCTGCGGAATTTCGCCTGCTGCGCTATTTCATGCTGCACCCCGAACAGATCCTGTCCAAGAGCCACCTGGCAGAGCACCTCTACGACGGTGAAACAGAGCGTGATTCCAACGTGCTGGAGGTCCACGTCAATCATCTGCGACGCAAGCTGGGCCGCAGCGTGATCGAAACCCGTCGCGGCCAGGGTTACCTGTTCGGCGGGCAAGCCAAGTGAGGTCGATCCAGCGCCGCTTGAGCCTGGGCCTGATCAGCGTGATGGTGATTGTCGGCCTGGTATTGGCGCAGACCAGCCTGTGGCTGTTCGAAATGGGCTTGCAGCGCTACCTTGAGGCGGGCCTGCGCAACGACAGCGAGAACCTGCTGGTGGCACTGGTACGTGGGCCCCAGGGTTTGCAACTGGAGGAGCGGCACCTGGCGCCGGCCTATCAGCGGCCGTTCTCCGGGCACTACTTCCGCATCGACTTCGCCGACAAACATTGGCGCTCGCGATCCCTGTGGGACCAGGAGTTTCCCCAACTCACTGAATCGGGGCTGCACAGCAACCTGCAACTGGGGCCCGAGGGCCAGCAGTTGCTGGTGTTGCGTTCCGACTATCGGCGGCTGGGGCAGTCGATTTCCATCAGCGTGGCGCAGGACTACACCCCGGTGCGCGACAGTTTCCTGCGCATGCAACAGGTCGGCCTCGGGCTGGGACTGGCGGGGCTGCTGCTGATTCTGGTGCTGCAACGGGTCACCGTACGTCGAGCATTGCGTCCCCTGGAAAAGGCCCGCGAGCAGATCGCCCAGTTGCAACAGGGGCAGCGCTCGCAGCTGGACGATCAGGTCCCGGTAGAGCTGGAGCCGTTGGTGGCGCAGATCAACCATCTGCTGGCGCACACCGAGGACAGCCTCAAGCGCTCGCGTAATGCCCTGGGCAATCTTGGTCACTCCTTGAAAACCCCGCTGGCGGTGTTGGTGAGCCTGGCCTCGAGTGAAAAACTCGATGACCACCCCGAATTGCGCAGGATCTTCAAGGAGCAGCTGGAGCAGGTCCGGCAAAGGCTCAATCGAGAGCTCAATCGCGCAAGGTTGTCCGGCGATGCGCTGCCGGGCGCCTTGTTCGATTGCGCTGGCGAGTTACCGGGGTTGCTGGCGACGCTGAACATGATCCACGGTGAACATTTGCACCTGAGCTACCGCGCGCCCCAGGGGCTGCAACTGCCCTGGGATCGTGAAGACCTGCTGGAACTGCTCGGCAACCTGCTGGACAACGCCTGCAAATGGGCGGATGCCGAGGTGCGCTTGAGCGTGGTGGAGACGACGGCAGGGTTTGAGTTGGATGTGGAGGATGACGGGCCGGGAATACCCGAGGATCAACGGGCCCAGGTCTTCAGCCGCGGCACCCGTTTGGATGAGCAAACCGATGGGCACGGCCTGGGGCTGGGGATCGTGCGCGATATCGTCGACACGTGGGGCGGGGTGTTGCGCCTGGAAGAGAGTGAGTGGGGCGGGTTGCGGGTGGTGATTGAACTGCCCAGGCGCTGAGACCTGAAACTGCCCCAAAGTCCCTGCGGGAGCCAGCCTGCTCGCCATAGCGGTGTGTCAGTCGACATCTAGTTGCCTGACACTCTGCTATCGCGAGCAGGCTCGCTCCCACATTGGCTCTTGCACATTGGCTCACCCGTGCGCTGTGGAGTGGCTCACACGCGAAACTGATCCATCAGGCTCTGCTGCTGATTCGCCAGGCTGTTGAGTGACTGGCTGACCCGCGCCGACTCATTCGCCTGCCCCGACAGCGACTCCGTGACGTCGCGAATCGTCGCCACGTTGTTGTTGATCTCTTCAGCCACGGCGCTCTGTTCTTCCGCCGCACTGGCGATCTGCAGGTTCATGTCGCTGATCACCGTCACCGCTTCGCCGATCTGGCGCAGGGCGGTCACGGCCTGGCCAACCTGCTCGACGCTGCCCTGGGCCTGGCGATGGCTGTTGCTCATCGAGCCCACCACCTCCTGTGTACCGCTTTGCAGCTGCTCGATCACCAGGCGGGTTTCCTCGACCGACTCCTGGGTACGTCGCGCCAGGTTGCGCACCTCATCGGCCACTACGGCAAAGCCGCGACCGGCTTCACCCGCGCGAGCGGCTTCGATGGCGGCGTTCAAGGCCAGCAGGTTGGTTTGTTCGGCGATGGCGCGAATCACTTCCAGCACCGAGCCGATTTTCTCGCTGTTGGCTGCCAGGCCTTCGACCTGCACCATCGCCGCACTCATGTCGGCGGCAAGGTTGTCGATGCTGGTGGTGGTCTGGTCGATCACGGTCAGGCCACGGCGAGTCGCATGGTCCGCGTCGCGGGCGGCCTGGGCGGCTTGCGCTGCACTGCGGGCGACGTCCTGGGCGGTGGCGCTCATTTCGTGGGACGCGGTGGCAACCTGGTCCACCTGGCGATACTGCTGCTCCATGCCGGCGCTGGTTTGAGTGGCGATCGCGGAGGATTGGTCAGCCGTGCTGCGCGCATCCTGCACCGAGCGTTTCACTTCGGCGATGATTGGCTGCAGCTTGTCCAGGAAGCGGTTGAACCAGCCGGCCAACTGGCCCAGTTCGTCCTGCTTGTCGTAGGCCAGTCGGCGGGTCAGGTCGCCTTCGCCGCTGGCGATGTCTTCGAGCATGCGCGCCACCCCGAGGATCGGTTTGGTCACACTGCGGGCCATCAGCCACACCAGCAGCAGGCCGATCAACGCGGCCAGCACGCCCAGGCCCAGTTCAACCAGGGTGCCAGTGGTGTTGCTCTCATCGAGTTGTCGTTCCAGGGCTTCGGCAGGACCGACCAGGACTTTTTCCGGCACTTGCAGCAGCACGCCCCAGGATTTGCCACCGGGGATCGGCTCGAAGGGTGCGAGCACCTTGAGCTGTTGGTCGCTGTGCAGGCTGGCTGTCTTGTCGCTGGTCGCCAGCAAACGAATCAGCTCGGCGCCGCTGCTCTTGTCGACACTGTCCAGGCGCTGGCTGAGTTTGCTCGAGTCCGGGCTGTAGCCGGCCAGCAGGCCGACCGGGCTGATGATGCTGACGTGGGTCTGGCCGTCGTAGAGCTTCTTGCTCGCCGCCTGGCTGATTGATTGCAGGCTGTTGAGGTTGATGTCCACCGACAGCGAAGCGATGACCTTGCCGTTGACCATCAGCGGAAAGACGATGCTGGTCATCAACACGTCCTGGCCGTCGATCTTGTAGAAGTACGGCTCGATGACGCACGGCTTGAGCGAGGTGCGCGGGCAGGTGAACCAGGCGTTGGCCGGTTCGCCGCTGGGGCCGGCATTGGTGTCGGCCATGTCGCTTTCCGGCAACGCCATGGACGTTACCTGGCCCGGAGTGGGCTGCGACCAGTACAGGGCGAAGCGGCCCTTGTCGTTGCTGCCCAGCTCGGCCTGGCCGGCGAACAGTTCGTCTTTGCCGTCCAGGGCATTGACTTCGAACACCAGTGACAGGCCGAGCAGTTCCGGGTTGGCCTGCAGTGCCGACTTGACCTGGCGGGTCAGGTCTTCGCGCAGGTCGAAGGCGTCGAGGAAGCGCTTTTCCGCCTGGTCGCGCAGGAACAGCACCTGGCGCGAGAAGCCATGGCCGTATTGGTAGGCGTCCATGAACTGCTGGCGAATGACCAGCGCCTGGTTTTCACCCTGGGATTGAATACGTGCCTGGGCGGCTTCATTGAGCATCTCCGTGCTCGAGGCCTTCACCAAGGCGGAACTGTGCTCCATGCGATACAGCGAAAGACCCACCAGCAGGGTCACGATACCCGCCAGGCAAAGCCCGGCCAGCAGGGTGATTTTCCATTGAATGGAAAGTTGTCTGAGCGACATGGAGACGTCCTTATTCGATAAATATCTGCGGCTTGGTACTGTAGCGGCCGTTACTCGGGATTCTTGATGGTGTTTACCGAATATCGAATTTCACCCGGTAGGAGCTGCCGAAGGCTGCGATCTTTTGATTTTCAATGTTCTTGATGACGCCAGAAGCTCAAAAGATCGCAGCCTGCGGCAGCTCGTACGGGATCGTGTTGGCTTTGACAAGCTGGCAGTGCTGCGGCACAGTGCGCGCCCTCTAATAAAACCCGTTCTAAAATCCGCTGGCGGCTCTTCGCAGACTGCCGGCTGAGCTCATTCTGCTTGCCTTGAGGTAACGATGATTAATGCAGTAATTGCTGCGGTCGGCGTCATGCTGATACTCAGCCTGTCCCGCGTACACGTAGTGATCGCGCTAATCGTGGGCGCGCTGGTCGGTGGCCTGACCGGCGGCCTGGGCATCGACGCCACGCTTAAAGCGTTCAACAGCGGCCTTGGGGGCGGGGCTACCGTTGCGCTGTCCTATGCCTTGCTGGGGGCGTTCGCGGTGGCGATTGCCAAGTCGGGGATGGCCCATGCCCTGGCAGACAAGGCGCTGGCCATGGTTGATCGCCAGCACGCCAGCAGTGGCGGCCGGGTCAAATGGTTGCTGATCGGCCTGCTGGGGGTCGTGGCCATCGCCTCGCAAAACATCTTGCCGATACATATCGCCTTTATTCCGTTGCTGGTGCCGCCGCTTTTGTACGTGCTGACCAAGCTGCAACTGGATCGACGGTTGATCGCCTGCGTCATGACCTTCGGGCTGATCACGCCGTACATGTTCCTGCCGGTGGGCTTTGGCAACATCTTCCTCAACGAGATCCTGCTGGCCAACGTCGCCCGCAGCGGCGTTGATATCAGCGGCATCAATGTCACCCACGCGATGGGTATCCCGGCGCTGGGCATGGTGTTTGGCCTGGCGATTGCGTTTTTCAGCTACCGCAAGAAGCGCGTCTACGACCTGGGCAAGATCGAGCAGGTCGAGCAGGTGGCGGTGCAATACAACCCGCTGAGCCTGATGGTCGCGGGCCTGGCGATCATCGCCGCGTTCGTGATCCAGCTGCTGCTCGACTCGATGATCATTGGCGCCCTGGCAGGGTTTCTGATTTTCTCGGTGTCGGGAATTGTGAAGTGGCGTGATACCGACGATCTGTTCACCGAAGGCATGAAGATGATGGCGATGATCGGCTTCATCATGATCGCCGCCTCGGGGTTTGGCGAAGTGATCAAGGCCACTGGAGATGTGCAGTCGCTGGTCGTAACCGCCGCTTCCTGGATCGGTCACAGCAAGGCCATTGGTGCCTTGTTGATGTTACTGGTGGGGTTGCTGGTGACCATGGGCATCGGGTCGTCGTTCTCGACGGTGCCGATCCTGGCGGTGATTTTCGTGCCACTGTGCGTGCAGCTGGGCTTCAGCCCGCTGGCGATCGTGTGCATCGTCGGCACTGCAGGTGCACTCGGGGATGCGGGCTCCCCAGCCTCCGATTCGACCCTCGGCCCGACCTCCGGCTTGAACGTCGATGGCCAGCATCACCATATCTGGGACACTGTGGTGCCGACTTTCCTGCACTACAACCTGCCGCTGCTGGCCTTCGGCTGGGTGGCGGCGATGGTGTTGTGATCCCCACGCCTCACTGATCTCCCCTGTGAGAGTGAGCCTGCTCGCGATGACGGCCTGACTTTCAGCATTGATGTTGGCTGACACTCCGCTATCGCGAGCAGGCTCACGCCTACAGTGGGTGATATTCAACTTTTGCTCCGGCGTGCCGTTAAAGCTTCCAGGCACGCCAATAAATCAAAAGAGTGAATGTCATGCGCATGAGCCTCAAGGCTAAAGTCCTGTCCCTCGCCGTCCTCCCGGTGCTGCTCTTTGCGCTGGTCATCAGTCTGACCACGCTGTTTATCCTGCAGCAACAGGCGCGCAACGAAGTGGAGGAAACCCGGCAACGCCTGCTCTCTGACGCCAAGGCCACCTTGCAAAGCTACGTGGCCGTGGCCGTGTCCACGATCAAACCTCTCTACGAAGCCGCCGCCCCCGGCGACGATGGCGCGCGGGCCCAGGCGATCAAATTGCTGTCGAGCATCAGCTATGGCAAGGACGGCTATTTCTTCGGCTATGACTCCAACACCGTGCGCCTGTTCAAGGCCAACAGCCCGGAAGGCGTCGGCCAGAGCTTCAAGGACAACCGCGACCCGAACGGCGTGTACGTCAACCGCGACCTGGTGAAAGTCGCGAAGGACGGCACCCATTACCTGCAATACAGTTCACCGTTGCCGGGCAACACCCAGGTGCTGGTGCCCAAGCTTGGTTACACCGAGTACCTGGCCAAATGGGACATGGCGGTGGGTACGTCGGTGAATCTCGACGGCATTGAGGCGCAGGTGGCGCTGGTCGAGGCCAAGGTACAGGCGCGCATGGAAGGGGTGGTGTGGAGCATTGTCGGCATCGCTGCCGTGGTCTTGCTGGTGATCGCCGCTGCTGGCGTGTTGCTGTCCAACACGATCTTGCGTCCACTGCACCTGATGAAGGCCAACCTCGATGACATCGCGGCAGGCGAGGGTGACCTGACTCGCCGCCTGACCATTACCAGCCAGGATGAACTTGGCGAACTGGCGGGCTCGTTCAATCGTTTTGTCGACAAGATCCATGGGCTGGTGCGCCAGATCACTGAAATGACTTCGCAGCTGACCGGCCTGGTGACTCAGGTATCCGCTCAGGCCCAGCGTTCGGACCAGGCGATGGAGCGCCAGCGTCACGAGACCGATCAGGTGGCCACGGCGATCAATGAAATGTCGGCGGCGGCCCAGGAAGTTGCCAAAAGCGCGCAGAACGCTGCGGTAGCGGCTCAGCAGACGGATGAAGAGGGCCAGGCGGCCAAGCGGGTAGTGGCTGGCAGCATCGTGAAGATTCATGCACTGGTGGACGACATTCGCAGCAGCGGCGTGTCGCTGGACAGTTTGCAGCAGGACGTGTCGTCGATTGTCAGCGTGCTCGGGGTGATTCGCTCGATTGCTGACCAGACCAACCTGCTGGCCCTCAATGCCGCGATCGAAGCGGCTCGCGCCGGCGAGGCGGGCCGCGGCTTTGCTGTGGTGGCGGACGAAGTGCGGGCGCTGGCCAGTCGCACGCAAATCAGCACCCAGGAAATCCAGGGCATGATCGACCGTTTGCAGGCGGGCACGCAGTCAGCGGTTGAGGCGATGCGTCGCTCCAGTGAGGCCGGCGACGGCACCAGCGCCCAGGCCAACGAGGCGGGCGCTTCGCTGGATGCGATGGCGCAGTTGATTGGCACGATCAACTCGATGAACGCGCAGATCGCCAGCGCCGCCGAAGAGCAGACGGCCGTGGCCGAAGAGATCAACCGCAGCGTGCATCAGATTGCGGCAGCCGTGGACAGCGTCGCTGACGAAACCCAGCTCGGCGCACAAACCACCCGTAGCCTCGCAGACCTGGGGCAACGGTTGGGCGGACTGGTTGGGCAGTTCCGTATCTGACGCCTGACGTTTTTGGTGGCCTTTACACGTCTGTGGCAATTGAGCTCCTGTGGCGAGGGGGGCAGCTTGCCTGCTCCAGGATGGTGCCATAGCGCACTGCCTGCCTCGCCAGCTACGGTCGGTCCCAGTACGGCACCGCCCCGAAGCATTCGACAAAAAAATCGATCACCGTCCTGACCTTTACCGACAACCGTCGGCTACCGGGCCACAGGACGGCGATCTGCTGCGGTTCCAGGCTATTGGATACCTGATACTCCTCCAGCACGGGCACCAGCGTGCCGTTACGCACCGCTTCGCCAATCAGCCATGACGGAAACATCACCAGCCCCAGGCCCTGTTCCGCCGCTTGAGTGAGAGTGTCGGCATGGTTGCCGGTGATTGGCCCCTTCACCGAGTAAGCCACCCAGTCCTGCTGATCTTTGCGGAAGAACCAGCGCTGCTGACCGGCCACGCCTTTGTAGGCCAGACACTGATGGGCGACGAGCTCGTCGGGACGCCTCGGGGTGCCGCGACGCTTAAGATACGCCGGGCTGGCCGCCACCTGGAAACGATGGGGCGCCAGAATTCGCGCCTGCATGCTCGAGTCGTGCAGGGGGCCGATGCGGAACAGCAGGTCGGCACCTTCCTGCAGCGGATCGACGTAGCTGTCGGTCTGCTGGATATCCAGTTGCAGCTTCGGGTAGCGCTCGCACAACTGGCCAAGCCAGGGCGTCAGGTGCCGTTGCCCGAAGACCACCGGGGCGTTTATCCGAACCAGTCCACTCGGCTCGCTTCGCTGCTCCTGCAGCGCCTGTTCGGCTTCCTCGAGCTGCACCAGCACCAACCGCGCATGGTGCCCCAGCATGCGCCCGGCCTCGGTAGGGGTGACGGCGCGCGTGTGGCGGTACAGCAGTTGTTGGCTCAGGGCCTGTTCCATCAGCTGGATCTGCCGCGAAATGGAGGAGGGTGCCAGGCCTTCGCGACGGGCGACTTCAGAGAAACTGCCATGGTCCAGCACCGCGACAAACAGCCTGAGCGCCTTGAATCCAAATTCGTTGAGACCCTGCATGATCAATCCTGCTGTGCGTAATGCGCAAAAGTGTTGTCCGGATGCTCCCATTTATTGCAAAGGGAAGCCAGCCGATAATGCACGCCTCCTTCGCCCGTGGGGCGCAAGTCTGCCCGCGAAATCATCGCTCACCCGCTTGTTGCCGACCCGAGCAGCGTTTTCGCGAGCAGGCTCGCGCCCACATGGGTTTGTGTTAACTGACCACAGGTTATCTTTATGCAATCTTCAATCGAACAGGTCGCTGCGACGCCTGCCACCAAACCGGGGCTACGGCTGCTGCTGTTGCCGCTGGTGATCCTGGCCGGCATGGGGCTTTCCGTGGAGGCCGGGTTGCTGGGGCCGCTGGGGGTTCAGGTCGGGCATCTGTGGGCGACCTTGAGCATCTTTGGCGTTGGCTCGGCCATCTTGTTTCTGCTGCTGTTGATGAGCGGCCCGCAACAGGGGCCGGCGTTGAACACCTTGCCGCGCTGGCAACTGATCGGCGGTTTCCTGGGCCCCGTGTACGTGATCGTATTGACGCTGGCCACGCCGCATATCGGCATCGCCATGACGATGATCGCGATTCTTTCAGGGCAGGTCGGTAAAAGCGTGCTGATCGACCATTTCGGCTGGTTCGGCGCAACGCGCAAAAAGGTCAACGGTGAACGCTGGCTGGCGTTGGTGTTGATTGTTGCCGCACTTGTTCTGATTGCCAGGGGTTGATGATGAGTCTGTTTATTTTGTTGGCGGTGGTCGTAGCGGCCGGTGCGGTGTTGAGTGTGCAGGCGGCGATCAATGGACGCCTGGGTGAAACGGTGGGCGTGTTGCGCAGCAGTCTGTTGACCTTCGTGGTCGGCGCTGTGGTCACCGGCCTGCTGATCCTGTTCTTCGAACCGGCCCATGCGGTGAGTCTGCTCGACGTGCCGAAATGGCAGCTCAGCGGCGCCCTCTTCGGCGTGGTCTACATGATGGTGATGGTCGGCGCAGTGCCACGGGTAGGGGCGGCTGTCGCCACTGTGGCGGTTATCGTCGGGCAGTTGGGCATGGGCATGCTGATCGACAATTTCGGCTGGCTGGGCAACCCGGCAATCGAGTTGTCGGGCAGCCGGATCCTGGCGATGGTGTGCCTGGCGCTGGCGCTGGTGTTCATGTATCGCAGTAATACGCGGCAGGCGTAACGTCGATGGTTGATGGTCCTACACTGTAATCACGGGTGGGCATCCGCTGCATCCGGACGACCATAACGATGGAGTCAAGACCATGACCGTAACCAGGACCGATACCTGCGACTGCCCCAAATGCAATTGCGAGCTGGGTGAGCACCCGATCGCTCGACACGGCAAGCATTACTGCTGCGAAGCGTGCGCCAAGCACCACGAGCATGGCGAAGAGTGTTCATCCAAAGGCTGCAAGTGCGCGCACAGTTAACCGGTCACCCAATAACCGGTCACCCAAACAAAGTGGAGCCTTTTCAGGCTCCACTGTTGTTTTGGGCAAACCATGCTTCGCGGGTCAGCCAGCCGGCCGCCAGGTCACGTTCTCGACGCCGAATTTCTCGGCCATCGGTTTGCTGGTCTTCTGCACCTTCTCCCGGCCAAAGCGCGGGATCCGACCCACACCGGCGTCACAGCTTGCCCAATGCCAAGCCTCTGCGTTGTCCATCTTGTCCAGACGGATAATGAAAGACTTGGGGGCGCCATGAAGGGTGTACTCAATGACGAATAATTTTGCGTTGTTCATAAAGCCCGTGATTCTCCCTGTGGTATTAGAAGGATCATGGGCGGGCCGGAAAATTCAGTCGGATTGTCAGACGGCAGCGAGTTGGGATGGGCCCCCAACCTGAAACTGACTATAGCTGAGGGAACCTGCACGGTGGTTTTTTGGCCTGAAGGCCCAAAGATCACAGGCCGGCTCTGATCGTCCAGGTGATTGCTGTACGATTGTCGACCTGACTTCACAAGGTGCCCCCCATGAGCGAGCCGATTCGTCTGACCCAATACAGCCACGGCGCAGGATGCGGCTGCAAGATTTCCCCCCAGGTGCTGGAAGTGATCCTGGCAGGCAGCGGGGCGCAGAACCTGGACCCGAATCTGTGGGTCGGCAATGCCTCGCGTGATGATGCGGCGGTCTATGCCATCGACGAAGAACGTGGGGTGGTCTCGACCACCGACTTCTTCATGCCGATCGTCGATGACCCGTTCGACTTCGGTCGCATCGCCGCCACCAACGCCATCAGCGACATCTACGCCATGGGCGGCGATCCGCTGATGGCAATCGCCATTCTCGGCTGGCCGGTCAACGTGCTGGCCCCGGAAATCGCCCGGGAGGTGATTCGTGGCGGTCGCTCGATCTGTGATGAAGCAGGCATTCCCTTGGCCGGCGGGCACTCCATCGACGCGCCCGAGCCGATTTTCGGCCTGGCCGTGACCGGGCTGGTGGAAAAACGCCACATGAAACGCAACGACACCGCGACCGCCGGATGCCTGTTGTACCTCACCAAACCCCTGGGGATCGGCATCCTCACCACCGCCGAGAAAAAGGGCAAGTTGCGCCATGCCGATATCGGCCTGGCCCGCGACTGGATGTGCACCCTGAACAAGCCTGGCAGCCGTTTCGGCAAGCTTGAGGGCGTGACCGCGATGACCGACGTCACCGGGTTCGGCCTGCTCGGGCACCTGGTGGAAATGGCCGACGGCAGCCACCTGACCGCGCGTATCGAGTACGACCGCGTGCCGCGCCTGGCCGGGGTCGAGTACTACCTCGAACAAGGTTGCGTACCCGGCGGCACCCTGCGCAATTTCGACAGCTATGCCAGCAAACTGGGACGTCTGCAGGAACTGCACAAGCGTGTGCTGTGCGACCCGCAAACCAGCGGCGGCCTGCTGATAGCGGTCACTCCGGCAGGCAACCCGCAGTTTCTGAGCGTGGCCGCCGAACTGGGACTGACCCTTGAGCCCATCGGTGAGCTGGTTGAGCGACAGACCCATGCGGTCGAGGTGTTCTGATGCCAATCGACTGCACCGACTACCGCGCCATTTTCCTCAACGACCGACCCATGCTCGATGCTCGTGCGCCGGTGGAATTCGCCAAGGGCTCGTTTCCCGGCGCGGTCAACCTGCCGCTGATGAATGACCACGAGCGCCAGCGCATCGGCACCTGTTACAAGCAACATGGGCAGGAGGCAGCGATCACCCTCGGGCACCAACTGGTGTCCGGTGCGATCAAGGCCGAACGTATCCAGGCCTGGGCCGATTTTGCCCAGGCCCATCCTGAAGGTTATCTGTACTGTTTTCGCGGTGGCTTGCGCTCGCAGCTTGTGCAGCAGTGGCTCAAGGACGAGGCGGGCATCGAGTACCCACGAGTCGGTGGCGGCTACAAGGCCATGCGCTCGTTCCTGCTGGACACGGTCGACCAGGCAGTGACGCAGTGTGATTTCGTGTTGCTGGGCGGCATGACCGGTACCGGCAAGACCGAGGTGCTCACGCAGTTGAGCAACGGTCTGGACCTGGAAGGCCATGCCAATCACCGCGGCTCCAGTTTCGGCAAACGCGCCACTGACCAGCCCTCCAACATCGATTTTGAAAACCGCCTGGCCGTGGACATCTTGAAAAAACGTGCGGTTGGCATCGAGCGCTTCGTATTGGAAGACGAGAGCCGCACGGTCGGCAGCTGCGCCTTGCCGCTGCCGTTGTTCCAGGGCATGCAGCAGTATCCGATGGTCTGGCTGGAAGACAGCCTGCAAGGGCGGGTCGAGCGGATCCTGCGCGATTACGTGGTGGACCTGTGCGCGGAATTCATCACTGTGCATGGCGAAGTCGGGTTTGCGCTGTTCTCCGAGCGGTTGCTGGAAAGCCTCAATAATGTGCAAAAACGCCTGGGTGGCGAACGGCACCGGCGCATGCTGCTGTTGATGGAGGATGCGTTGGCGGAACAGGCACGCAGCGGCTCGGTGGACCTGCACCGGGCCTGGATCGAGGGCTTGTTGAGCGAGTATTACGACCCGATGTATGCGTTCCAGCGCGAGAAAAAGGGCGCGCGAATCGAGTTTGCCGGGGAGCGGGATGCGGTGCTCGAGTATCTGCTGGAGCGTGCTGTTCAGCGGGGATGATGTTACCTGAGCCCGCGATGGCGCCCTCACGGGCGCCACAAAATCTACAGCAAAGCCGCCCCAATCAACCCGCTAACCACACCAATCCCCATGGTCATCAGCGCCACACTCACCAGCACCCTCGCATCGAAATCCTTGCGCAGCATCAGCAGCGACGGCAGGCTGATGCTCGGCAGGGTCATCAGCAGCGCAACGGCGGGGGCGGTGCCCATGCCGAGGGTCATCATGGTTTGCACGATGGGGATTTCCGCTGCCGTTGGAATCACGAACAAAGTGCCGATGATCGCCAACGGCACCAGCCACATCACGCCGTTGGCCGTGGCGCCATCGATGTGCGGAAACACCCAGACCCGCACTGCGCCGAGCACCAGCACTGCCAGGATGTAAATCGGGATAGTGCTCCAGAACAATTGCCAGAGCGTGCGGCCCCAGCGCACCAGGAACGGTTGCACATCCACCGTGCTCGCTTCACTCACTGCTTCCACAGCCGCTTCAGGCAGCACCTGAGGGCCGGACATGCGCTGCGCCACCCAGGACACGCCAAACACCAGCACGATACCCGCCACCAGGCGCAGCGCCGTAAAGCCCCAACCCAGCACGAAGCCCATGAACACCAGCGTGGCCGGGTTGAGCACCGGATTGCCGATCCAGAACGCCAGCGCGGCGCCGACCGACACATTGGAGCGACGCATGCTGGCCGCTACCGGTGCCGCGCAGCATGAACACATCATGCCCGGCAGGGCGAACAGGCCGCCGCGCAAGGTCGAGGCAAAACCGGCGCGGCCGAACAGGCGAAGCAGCCAGTCGCGGGGGATCAACACCTGCAGCAACGAGCCGAGAATCACGGCCAGCACTGCAGCTTTCCAGATCGCCAGGAAATACACCTTGGCATAGGTCAGTGCAGCGGCCAGGGGAGCGGTCTGGGCGTCGTTGAGGATGGAGGCGCCGATGCTGTGGTTGTCAGCGGCGAGGAAAGCCTTGGCGTAGTAGGGCGACCATTTGACGTAATACAGGCCAACACAGGCGACCAGGACAAAAAGCGCAGGTTTCCACCAGAACGACCAGCCCCTGGAGGGGGCAGCTGTGGATGAGAGTGACATGGGGAGGTTCCGGGGCAAGAAGGAAAGGGTTCATGATAGCCCAGCTCCTCCTCCCGGCGCAGGCACTTACGTTGGGCAGGTCTCGCGACCGTTATCCAGGCCTTGCTTGTAGGTGTGGCTTTCCAGGCTGGCCTTGCCGTTGTGCCAGGTCAGGGTCAGCACATACAACGAGTCGTAATCGCTCGATTCCCAGTCTTCGGTAATCTTCTGCTTCTTGCCCAGGGCGTCGCCCGCCACCTTGTTGATCAGCTCAGGCAGGTAGCCATGGGACCAGGCGGTGTAGATGACCGAGTTGTGGTACTTGTCATGGAGCAGTTCGTCGGCCAGGTCGCTGGTATCGTTGGCCGAGAAGTTGATGTTCACCGGCAGGCCGAGCTTGATCGCACTCGGGCTGATGGTCATCAGGGGACGGATGTAGCTGTAGGAGTTATCCAGCTCGCCTTCCTCGACATTGCGGGTCGGGTTGGCCGCAAACACATAGTCGGCCTTGCCGAATTTTTCCGGGAGCAGGGTCGCCAGGTCAATGGCGCGATTGAGGCCCTGGCAGTTGAGCTGGCCCAGGCCGCCCTCGGGTTTTTCCGCATGGCGCAGGAACACCAGGGTCTGGGTACCGTCAGCGGGCTGGGCGCGGCTTTCACTGGATTCCAGCGACAGGAACACCGCACTGGTGGCGAGCAGTGCCGGCAGAAAAAGATAGGCGCGATGCTTGAAGCGATTGGCAAATTTCAAGAATTTCATCGAATAAGGGGTTCTTCAGCGCATTCGGTTAAGGCTGACAAACCTTTACACCGCGAGCTTCCAGCGTCGGGTGATTTCCATGTCGTTGAGCCGGTCCGTTTCCGAAGGGGCAAGGATCAGAGTGCCTGAAGCCCATTTGGTTCGATCCCGACAGGTGCGCCGCACTCTACCGGGATGCTTTCTCGGATGTAGGAAAAGTTACCGACAGGATGTTACAACTTGTCGTCGCAGCTGCCGGAGGCTGCGATCTTTTGCTCTTGATGTTCAGCAACCTTGAAAAATCAGGATCACGATCAAAAGATCGCAGCCTTCGGCAGCCCCTACGGATTATGATCGGCTTACATCTTCCTTTGGATGCTCCCATGACTGATTTGTCCGCGTTCCCCATCACGCAAAAATGGCCGGCCCAGTACCCTGAATGGATCCAGCTGTATTCCCTGCCGACACCCAATGGGGTCAAGGTCTCGATCATGCTCGAAGAGATCGGACTGCCCTACGAGCCCCATCGCGTCAGCTTCGAAACCAATGACCAACTGTCCCCGGAGTTCATTTCGCTGAGCTCTAACAACAAGATTCCGGCGATCCTCGATCCCCATGGTCCGGCCGATCAACCCTTGGCGCTGTTCGAGTCCGGGGCGATTCTGATCTACCTCGCCGACAAGAGCGGGCAGTTACTGGCCCAGGAATCGGCGGCACGCTACGAGACGATCCAGTGGCTGATGTTCCAGATGGGAGGCATCGGGCCGATGTTCGGCCAGCTTGGCTTCTTCAATAAATTCGCCGGCAAGGACTACGAGGACAAACGCCCACTGGGTCGTTATGTGGACGAAAGCAAGCGCCTGCTCAAGGTGCTCGATACCCGGCTGCAAGGGCGGGACTGGATCATGGGCGATCGCTACACCATTGCCGACATCGCCACGTTCCCCTGGGTGCGCAACCTGATCGGCTTCTATGAAGCGGGCGACCTGGTAGGCATCAACGACTTCAAAAACGTGACGCGGGTGCTTGAGCGCTTCCTGGCGCGGCCGGCAGTCATGCGCGGGCTGGAAATTCCGAAGTAGTCCATTCAACAAGACCAGGGAAAGGCCATGCATTCATTTGATTTCAAGCAGGTAGATGTGTTCAGCCGCAGCCCGCTCAAGGGCAATCCGCTGGCGGTGGTGTTCGCTGCTGATGAACTGAGCGACGAGCGGATGGCGGCGTTTGCCGCCTGGACCAACCTCAGCGAGACCACCTTCATCCTCCAGCCCCGTGACCCGCGGGCCGACTACCGGGTGCGGATCTTCACCACGCTCAAGGAGCTGCCATTCGCCGGTCATCCGACCCTGGGGACTTGTCATGCCTGGCTGGAAGCCGGCGGCGTGCCCATGGCCGAGGAGGTGATTCAGGAGTGCGGAGTCGGGCTTGTGCGCATTCGTCGCCAGGGCGCGGAGCTGGCCTTCCTGGCGCCGCCGCTGATCAGGACCGGGCCGGTGGATGCCGGGATTGTAGAACGGGTGCGTCTGGGGTTGGGCCTGGAGCGCGGCGCGATCCTGCGCAGTCAGTGGGTCGATAATGGCGCCGGCTGGCTGGCGGTGATGCTGGCGGATCGCCGGCAGGTGCTGGACCTGCAGCCCGACCATGGGCAAATGCTCGGCCTCGCGGTCGGGGTCGTTGCGCCTTGGCAGCCGGCACGCGATGGCGATGCCGCGCAGTTCGAAGTGCGTGCATTTATCAGCGGCGACGGCATGCCTGAAGACCCGGCCACCGGCAGCCTGAATGCCGGGCTGGCGCAGTGGCTACTCATGGAAGGGCTGGCACCGCCGAGCTATGTGGTCAGCCAGGGTGTGACCATGGGTCGCGCCGGGCGCATCCAGGTCGAGCAAGTGGGCGACGAAATCTGGGTCGGCGGCCCCGTCGTGACCTGCATCAGCGGCACTTTGACCCTCTAGACCGACCGTGCCGTCTGGTGATTATTGCCGGACCGGTAACGCACTCTTGGTCAACAAGCGTTTGTGCGGTACGCCGCACAACGCATAAGCTTTCGCCCCCTACGACTTTTGTCTTGTCCCAGGAACCTCCATGTCCAGTCAGTTCCCCGAAGCACGTCCACGCCGTCTGCGCCGCAATGCGAGCCTGCGCAGCCTGTTCCAGGAAACCGAGTTCAGTCTCGATGACCTGGTGCTACCGATCTTCGTCGAGGAAGAAATCGACGACTTCGTGCCGATCAAGAGCATGCCGGGCGTGATGCGCATTCCCGAATCTAAACTTGCCGGCGAGATCGAGCGCTACGCCCGTGCCGGCATCCGTTCGGTGATGACGTTCGGCGTGTCCCACCACCTGGACAGCAACGGCAGCGATACCTGGAACGAAAACGGGCTGGTGTCGCGCATGTCGCGCATCGCCAAGGATGCAGTGCCGGACATGATCGTGATGTCCGACACCTGCTTCTGCGAGTACACCGACCACGGCCACTGCGGGGTCATGCACAACCATGAAGTCGACAACGATCAGACCCTGGTCAACCTCGGCCGGCAGGCCGTTGCCGCAGCCCAGGCCGGTGCCGATGTGATCGCTCCTTCCGCGGCGATGGACGGGCAGGTCCAGGCGATTCGCCGGGCGCTGGATGCCGCCGGTTTCACCCACACGCCGATCATGGCCTATTCGACCAAGTTCGCTTCGGCGCTTTATGGCCCGTTTCGTGAAGCCGGTGGCAGTGCCCTCAAGGGCGATCGCAAGAGCTACCAGATGAACCCGATGAACCGCCGCGAAGCGGTGCGCGAGTCGTTGCTGGACGAGCAGGAAGGCGCGGATGCGCTGATGGTCAAGCCGGCCGGCGCGTACCTGGACATCATCCGCGACATCCGCGAGGCCTCGCGCCTGCCGCTGGCGGCGTACCAGGTCAGCGGCGAATACGCGATGATCAAGTTCGGCGCCCAGGCCGGGGCCATTGACGAAGACCGGGTGGTCCGCGAAAGCCTTGGGGCGATCAAACGCGCCGGTGCCGATCTGATTTTCACTTACTTCGCGATGGACCTGGCGCTGGCCGGGATCTAACCAACAGCAACCTGCCTGTGGCAGCGGGCAAGCCCGCTCCCACATGTTTGTTGTGTGGGGTGTCAGGGGTTGGTGAAAAACGTACGAATCCCGTGATCACGGAAATAGCGTTCGATCACCTTCGGATCCGAGCTGTTCTCGGCGATCGCCACATAGGTATCCGGTCGTAACAGGTAGAACCCGTTACGTCCAAGGCCCGCCGGTTCGAACGCAGGCCGCCAGGCAAATACCTGCAACGGCAGGTGATGCTCCAGGCACCAGGCGATCATTTCGTCGCTGGTGTCGCCATACACATGCACCTGCCAGACCGGCTGCTTGAGCGATTCATAATTGTCGCCTTCGCCATCGTGCGCCCAAGGCAGTCGATCCCCGCCATGGACATGCCCGGCTACGCCTGCACTCAATGCCATCGTCCGGTAATTCAGAGTGATCTGCGAAACCGTGCGAAACAGAAATTCGCGGGATGTTTCGAACGCGGCCATTTTCGGAATGAGCAACGGCGCCAGGCGGGTGCGCAGCAGGTCGGCCATGGGGCCTTGGGCGGTGACCAAACTGAATACCCGGTCGGTGGTGGCGACCAGTTTGCGGGCAAAAGCGATGCGTTCCGGTTCATAACTGTCGAGCAACCGCGTTTCGGCACCGCCACTCAACACGGCGGCGAGTTTCCACGCCAGGTTGATGGCGTCACCGATCCCGGTGTTCATGCCCTGGCCGCCGACCGGACTGTGGACGTGGGCGGCGTCCCCCAGCAGAAACGCGCGACCGGTGCGAAAGTGATCCGCCACCCGATGATGCACGCGGTAGGTCGAGAACCAGTTCACCCGCTCGATCTGCACGTTCATGCTCTGGATCGCGTGATTGCTGACATCCTCGAACCGCAGGTTTTCCGACTGTTCGGCGCGCTCATCGCGCACTGTGCCGATCAGACGCGCGCGACCTTGCTCGGCCATGGGAAACACCGCAAGGAAGTCGGCCTCATCCAGGTCCACGTGCAATTCACCATTGAGGGCCTCGCCGCTGGCATGCACATCGGCCACGTAGAAAATCTGCTGGTAGGTGCCGCCGGGAAAATCGGTATCGAGGGCCTTGCGCACGATCGATCGGGCGCCATCACACCCGGCCAGGTAACACGCCTGGCAAATTTCCTGCTGGCCGTCCGGCAAGCGCAATTGCGCACTGACGCCGTCGCCGGTTTCCTCGAAACTTTCAAGTTCGGTACTGCGTTCAACCTTGATTCCAAAGGCTTCGAGGCGGGTTATCAATAGTCGCTCGTGCTGGTCCTGGGGATATATTTCCAGGAAAGAGTAGGGCGTGAGCCCTTCGCCGACGGCCGTCAGGGGCAAGCGCGCGACAGGCCCGCCCTTGACCCAGAAATTCGCCGCGGCAACGCGATGACCGCTCTGCACCACGGCGTCGGCGAGGTCGAGCTGGCGATACAGTTCAAGGGTGCGCGCCTGCACCGCCAACGCCCGGGAGGTCGTGCCGGGCGCCGAGGTCTTGTCGATGATCCGCACCCGAATCCCCAGTTTGCTCAACCACAGCGCCAGTACCAGTCCAGTGGGGCCGGCGCCGACAATCAGCACATCGCTTCGATTCATGGGGCTGGTCTCCTCGCCGTGTTGCTCAAGTATGGTCCAGCTCGAAACCGCGTCCAGACGGCCTGCCCAACGGAAAAAGCCCTCTGGTAAAAGCATGCCTGCTGGGGACGGCGTTCCGATCAAAAGATCGCAGCCTCGTTTCTCTCGACAGCTCCTACCCGGATTGCATGCAGATCCCGCGCAAATCACACCCGGTTTAGGCGGGGGAACAGTTAGCGGCGGCAAGAGTCATAGCCTGCGCCATGCCATTGATCGTATGGTTAACCGTCCCGAAGAATCTGATGGAACACCATGCAAGCCAATCGATTGATCACAAGCGTCACCGCGCTACTGGTACTCGCCGGTTGCGCCACGCAAAGGACACCGGAACCGCCTGCGCGCAAGCCCGCAGAGGTCAAGGCTGAACTGGTGCGCCTGTTGCCGGCAAAAACAGCCGATCGCCAGGGCTGGGCCACGGACATCTATGCCGCATTCGCCGCGCAGGGCATTTATCCGAGCACGCAAAACCTCTGCTCGGTGCTCGCCGTCACCGAGCAGGAGTCGACGTTCCAAGTGGACCCGCCAGTGCCCGGGCTAGGCAAGATCGCCCGTGAAGAAATCGACCGCCGGGCCGCCAAGGTGCATATCCCCCGCCTGCTGGTCAGTGGCGCGCTGCAGGTCAACTCGCCCAACGGCAAGAGCTACAGCACGCGGCTCAATGCCGCACGCAGTGAAAAGGAGCTAAGCGCGATCTTCGATGATTTCATCGGCATGGTACCAATGGGGCAGACGCTGTTCGGCGGATTCAACCCGGTGCATACCGGTGGGCCGATGCAGGTCAGCATCGATTTCGCCGAACAGCATGCGCGACAGTACCCGTATCCGGTCGAGGGCACGATTCGCCGTGAAGTGTTCACTCGTCGCGGCGGCATGTATTTCGGCATCGCCCACCTGCTGGGTTACCCGGTGAGCTACGAACAGCCCCTGTACCGCTTTGCCGATTTCAACGCCGGCTGGTACGCCAGTCGCAATGCAGCCTTTCAGAATGCCGTAAGTCGCGCATCTGGCATCCCGCTGGCGCTGGACGGTGATCTGGTGCGCTACGACGCAATCATGCCGGGCACCACCGAGCTGGCCGTGCGCAGCCTTGGCAAGCAACTGGACATGCGCAATCCGACCATCCGCGCTCAACTGGACAAGGGTAAGAGCCTGGAGTTCGAGGAAACGAAACTGTATCAGCGGGTGTTCGAATTGGCGGAGCAGGCTGAAGGCCGGTCATTGCCCCGGGCGGTATTGCCGGGAATCGTTCTGCAAAGCCCGAAAATTACCCGAAAACTCACCACCGCCTGGTTCGCCAAGCGGGTGGATGAGCGCTATCAGCGTTGCATGGCCCGAGCCCGCTGAGCGGGCCCAGGCCTCAGTGGGAGCGGGCGTTTGTTTGCATCAGACGGCCCAGGGTAAATTCAATCAAATGACCTTCACTGCCCGGCCGATGAACTGAATCGGCCCGGTCGGCTTGCCGATTGGCGAGCCATTGGGGTTCTCCAGGGTCAGCTCGAACAGTTGATCAGGAACCAGTGGCGGCAGTTTATCCAGCGGCACCGACAGGGTTTGCCCCGGTTTGACCAGACCCAGGGATACCGGCCCTTGCCAACCGTCTGCCTTGGTCCAGAATTCCAGCGCCTTGTCGGCTGGAACTTCAACCACCCCCAGCGGAATCAATTGCAGCTCCCTTGGGTTGCTCGCCTGGACGACCCAGCCCGGCGCCTTGTCCTGAGGGCCGACCAACACCACCAGGTAGGTCGGCTTGGCCGTGGTCTGCGTCAACAGCAATGCACCGAGCAGCAGGCTGGCCGCCAGCCCGGCACCGGCCAGCCCGCGCCATAAGGGCAGCAGGTTCCACCAGGAGGGCGCGCGCGCGGCAGGTAACCGGTGCTTGGGCTCCAGGACCTGCACACTGCGCTCAATTCGCGGCCACAATTGGGTAGAAGGAAGCACCGGCTCGACGAGGTCGGTCAAGCCGAGCAGGCGACGTTCCCAGCTGTCGACCGCCGTGCGCAACTCGGCGTCGTCCTCCAGGCGCAGGCGCACCTGAGCTCGCAACTCGCCCGAGAGCGTGCCCAGTACATACTCGCTGGCCAGTTCGTCGCGCTCTTCAGGGGTTTCGTTCAAAGGTCTGCTGATCATCCCATGCACTCCCGCAACGCCGTCAGGCTGCGCTTGATCCAGGCTTTGACCGTGCCCAGCGGGGTGCCGAGCTTGTGTGATATCTCGGCGTGGGAATAACCGTCGACGTACGCATGCACGATGCAAGTGCGCCGTGCCGGTTCCAATTGCTCCAGGCAGTGATGGATGCGTCCGGAATCGGCCTGGTCATCGAAAGCTTCGGTAACGTCCGGCACTTCGGTCTCGTCGTGGCTTTCGCGCCGATGGTCGCGCAGGAAATTCAACGCCAGGTGCCGCGTTACGCTGTACATCCAGCCCCGCGCCGAACCTCGCGCGGGATCGAATCGCGCGGCACCGTTCCAGATTTTCAGAAATGCATCGTGGACAATATCTTCGGCCAGCGCGGTGTCGCGTACCAGGCGCTTGGCCACGCCCAGCAGGCGCGAACTCTCCTGCACGTATAAATCGCGCAAGGCCTGCCGATCGCCTCGCCCGCAGGCGGCCAGATGTGCTTCGTAATCGAATAAGGGTTCGGGCAAGGACACTGTGCTCAGCCATTGTTGGGACCTGGCATGCAATCTAGCAAACAAACATACCCCCTGTAGGCGCAAGGCTTGCCCGCGATGGTTTTCTGTCAGCAAATGTTGTGTCTGCTGACCGAAAGCCATCGAGGGCAAGCCTTGCTGCCACAGCTGCCACAGCTGCCACAGCTGCTACAGCTGCTACAGCTGTTCCAGGTAACAGAAATTGCAGGTGTCCCAGATCACAGGTCATGCATGTGTTCCAGAATATTGCAGTATTCCAGGCGTCTATTAGAGATTAGAGATGGGGGCCGGAATCAGCTGGCGGCCCAGAAAATGTAATCCGCCTGGTACTTCACCACTTCCTGCTTGCCCTTGTTGGCGGAGGTGCATTCGGTACCCGGTGCCACGCCGCCCTTAAGGGCCACGCGCTGGATGTAGCTCACGCCGCTCATCGCGCCTTTGCCTTCGGCCGGATTGGCCTTGACCAACTGGTACGGCAGGTTACCCGGTGTCGATGGTGCGACGGCCAGTTGGGTACCGGTGACCTTCGAGCCGTCCTTCGCCTGCCAGGTGGCCGGCGGGCCGAAATAGGTGCCGACCTGTTTGCCGCTGCGATCGTTAAGCACCGCTTTGGGCCCCACGAAAACCCACTCGGTCATGCCGGCGGCGTTGGCCTTGTCGCGGCACTCATAGGTGATCTCGCCGACCCCGGTGGTCTCCATCGCTACCTTGTGCCCGTCCGGCACCTTGATGCTGTCGGGCAACCCGGTCTGGGCGAAGGCGGCGGTAGTGGTGGCAAGCAAACCGGCAAGGCACATCAGCTGTTTGGCGTTCATTGATAGCACTCCGAAAGTGGGTAATCCGCTGTGCAGCATCAGCGCTGCTACAGGTACTACCCGCCACCGGGCGATTTGGATGCAGAGGCGAAAAAAGAAATTTTTCCGCAGGAGCCGAGTCAGCTGCTACAAAGAGAGAACTGCAAAGGAGGTGTGTATGTACCAGCTCTACGGACACAGGAACTCCGGCGCTGCGGCGATTGAGGCGGCGTTGGAACTCTGCGAGATTCCCTATCGTTTTATCGATGTCGAGGCCTCACCAGAGTCGGCGCAGGCCCTGGAGAAACTCAATCCGCTGAAGCAGATACCAACCCTGCAATTGCCCGACGGCAGCGTCCTGACCGAGAGCGCCGCGATCCTCATCCACCTGGGGCTGACCTTTCCCCAGTCGAACCTGCTGCCGGATGACGTCGCCGAACGCGATCAGGCCATTCGCGGCCTGGCGTTCATTGTCAGCAATTGTTATGCGGCGATCGGCATCATCGACTACCCCGAGCGCTGGCTGGACGAGTCGGATGAGAAGTCCCGACAGAACCTCATGGCCGGCGCGCGCCAGCGCCTGCACTGGAGTTGGGAGGTGTTCGCCGACCAGTTTTCCGGCGAGTTGTACCTGGGCGACGAGGCGCCAGGCGCTCTGGACGTTCTGGCCGCCGTGGTCAGTCGCTGGGCGGGTAGCCGCGAACATCTGCGCATCACCCGGCCAGGATTTTATGCGTGGCTGGAGCGAATCGATCGGCATCCGACATTGGCACCGGTGTTTGCCCGGCATTGGCCAACGTGAACAATACTGTGGGAGCGCGCCTGCTTGCGATGGAATGTCAGATCCAATGAGGTCGACTGACACTCCATCGCGAGCGGGATCACCCACGGTGGGAACCCAAACTATTCGCCGCGAATGTACTGCTCCAGCTGCCGAATGAGCTCGGCCTGTTCGGCAATGGCTTCCTTGACCAGGTCGCCGATCGACAGCAGGCCGATCAGCTTGCCGTTCTCGACCACAGGCAAGTGACGCAGCCGTTTATCGGACATGATGCCCAGGCAGGTGTCCACGGTCTGGTGGGTGTCCACGGTGATCACTTGCGAGACCATGATGTCGCGCACCGGCGTACCCACCGAGGAACGACCATGCAACACCAGTTTGCGCGCGTAATCCCGTTCGCTGATGATCCCCAGCACCTGGTCATTTTCCACCACGAGCAGGGCGCCGACGTTCTTCTCGGCCATCTTCATCAACGCTTCTAGCACCATGTGGTCGGGCTTGATCTGGTGCACTTCCTGGTTCTTCTGATCTTTCAACTTGAGCAGTTGGGCGACGGTTTTCATGGTGGGTACTCTGGTGTTGTCGTTGTTCTAGAAGAATCATAGACCCGGGCGTTGAGGGCAAGACGCAAAGCGGCGGATATCATGCAAAAAACGTCATTTGGCTGTTTTTTTATACATTTTCCCATTCCAACTCCACATAACCTCGCTGGCTCGGCAGCTGTGACGAGGATACGCGTAGAATCCCCACCTGAATCGTTATCGAGGCTGCACTGGTGGATCTACAGCAGGGTTTTGTCCTGACCCGGCATTGGCGTGACACCCCGGCCGGTACGGAAGTCGAGTTCTGGCTGGCGACCGACAACGGTCCCCGGCGCATTCGCCTGCCCCATCAACCGTCGGTGGCGTTCATTCCCGCCGAACAGCGGGAACAGGCAGAGCAGGTGCTACAGGGTGAAAAAAACGTCGAGCTACGGCCCCTGGCGCTGCTGGACTTCGAGCATCGCCCGGTGCTCGGCCTGTACTGTCAGCTGCACGGCCAGTTGATGCGCCTGGAAACCGCCCTGCGCAAGGTCGGCGTCGAGATGTTCGAAGCCGATGTGCGACCGCCCGAACGCTACATGATGGAGCGCTTCATCACCGCACCGGTGGTCTTCGGTGGCACGCCGAATGCCGAAGGACTGGTGCTCGACGCGCAGATGAAAGCTGATCCGGCTTACCGGCCCACGCTCAGGCTGGTGTCCCTGGATATCGAAACCACCGCCCGGGGCGAGCTTTACTCGATTGCGCTGCAAGGGTGTGGCGAGCGTCAGGTGTACATGCTTGGTCCGCCCAACGGTGACGACAGCGAGGTGGACTTCCAACTTGAATACTGCGAGTCACGCACCCTGTTGCTGAAGAAACTCAACGAATGGTTTGCCCGTTTCGACCCGGACGCGATCATCGGCTGGAACGTCGTGCAGTTCGACCTGCGGGTGCTCCACGAGCATGCCCGGCGCCTGGCGGTGCCGCTCAAGCTGGGGCGTGGTGGCGAAGAGATGCAGTGGCGTGAACATGGCAGCCGCAATCACTTTTTTGCGGCAGCGGCGGGCCGCTTGATCATCGACGGCATCGAGTCCCTGCGCTCAGCGACCTGGAGTTTCCCCTCGTTCAGCCTGGAGAACGTCGCCCAGACCCTGTTGGGGGAGGGCAAGGCGATCAGCACGCCTTACCAGCGCATGGACGAAATCAACCGCATGTTCGCCGAGGACAAGCCGGCCCTGGCCAAATACAACCTCAAGGACTGCGAATTGGTCACGCGGATTTTCGCCAAAACCGAGCTGTTGACCTTCCTGCTCGAGCGCGCCAGCGTTACAGGTTTGCCGGCGGACCGCAGCGGCGGCTCGGTAGCGGCCTTCACCCACCTTTACATGCCGCTGATGCACCGCCAGGGCTTTGTTGCGCCGAACCTCGGCGGGCGGCCACCGCAAGCCAGTCCTGGCGGTTTTGTCATGGACTCACAGCCGGGGCTCTACGAATCGGTGCTGGTGCTCGACTACAAGAGCCTCTACCCCTCGATCATCCGCACGTTCCTGATCGACCCGGTCGGCCTGATCGAAGGCCTCAAGCACCCGGACGACCACGACTCGGTCCCCGGTTTCCGCGGCGCGCGGTTTTCCAGGACCCGGCATTGCCTGCCAGCGATTGTCTCGCGGGTGGCCGAGGGCCGGGAAACCGCCAAGCGTGAGCACAACGCGCCGCTGTCCCAGGCCCTGAAGATCATCATGAACGCGTTCTACGGCGTGCTCGGGTCCAGCGGCTGCCGGTTCTTCGACACGCGCCTGGCCTCATCGATCACCTTGCGCGGGCACGAGATCATGCTGCGCACTCGTCAGCTGATCGAGGCGCAGGGGCACACGGTGATTTACGGCGATACCGACTCGACCTTCGTCTGGCTGCGTCGGGCCCATGGCCAGGAAGAAGCCGCGCAGATCGGCAGGGCCCTGGTCGATCACGTGAACCAGTGGTGGCGTGGGCACGTGCAGCAGCAGTATGGGCTGCAAAGCGTGCTTGAACTGCAATATGAAACCCACTACACGCGGTTCCTGATGCCGACCATTCGCGGTGCGGAGGAGGGCAGTAAAAAGCGTTATGCAGGATTGGTCCGCCGTGCCGATGGTACCGACGAGATGGTCTACAAGGGCCTTGAAGCGGTGCGTACCGACTGGTCACTGCTGGCCCGCCAATTCCAGCAGGAACTCTATTCGCTGATATTCCACCGCAAGCCCTATCAGGATTATGTGCGCGACTACGTGCGCAAGACCCTGGCCGGCGAGTTCGACGAGCGCCTCGTCTATCGCAAACGCCTGCGCCGCACCCTCGACGACTATGAGCGCAACGTGCCTCCACATGTGCGGGCGGCGCGCATCGCCGATGCCTACAACGACCAGCAGGGCCGGCCTCGGCAGTACCAGAACGGCGGCTGGATCAGTTACCTGATCACCGTAGCCGGGCCTGAGCCGCTGGAGGTGCGCAGCGCGCCCGTCGACTATGACCATTACGTCACGCGGCAACTGCAACCGATCGCGGACGCCATCCTGCCGTTTGTAGATGACGACTTTTCAACCCTGATTGGAGGGCAACTGGGGCTCTTTTGAGTCCAGTAGCGACAGGGTCCACTCGTCCGGAATGCCGTGGTAGTAACGGTCCATGGCCTGATGGAACAGACTGTCCCCGGGGCTGAACTGCGTAAACAGGGTCATGGAGGAGTGAAACTTCAGGTTGTCGGGGTGACCGAAAATGTCACCGATGGACCGATGCTTGATGTTGAGCACCAATTGAGTACAGGTCCGCAGCCGTGCACCCAGCACTGCATGATCCAGATAGGCCATCGCTTCTGCGGCCGACTGGATAGCGAAGCGCCGCGACATTTCGCTGCCACCCAGTCCGGCGATCTGCGGGAAGATGAACCACATCCAGTGCCGGCGCTTGCAGCCGGCAGCCAGTTCCTCGAGGACGTAGTCGAACACCGGGTCCTGCGCCTGGAGGAAGCGGTCCAGGTTAAAGGAGTCCAGCGGGTCGGTGCTTCTCATGTAGAAGCCCTCTGATGAAACCGATGGCCTAGACCATGGCCAGTCGCTGTTTGCGTTGTGGCGCACGAAACACTTGGTCCAGCGCCTCCAGATCCCCGGGTTCAAGCCGTATGTCGTGTGCTTGGGCATTGAGTTTGACGTGCTCGGGCCGGACCGCCTTGGGGATGGCGATTACCCCGTCCTGCCGCAGAATCCATGCCAGTGCCACCTGCGCCGGTGTCGCGGCGTGACGGGCTGCCACTTGTCCGAGGGTGGCGTGGGCCAGCATATGCCCACCTTGGCCAATGGGACAGTAGGCCATGACGGGCAGCCTCTGTTGCGGGCACCACGGTAGCAGGTCGAATTCGATGCCGCGCGCTTCCAGGTTGTACAGCACCTGATTGGTGGCGCAGGCCGGTGCAGCCAGTTCGTGCAGGTCATCCAGATCAAAATTGGACACCCCCCAGCGGCCGATCTTGCCGGCCTCGCGCAAGCGCTCGAAGGCTTCGACAGTTTCCTCCAGCGGATACTGACCGCGCCAATGCAGCAGATACAGATCGATGTAATCGGTGCGCAGGCGCTTCAGGCTGCGCTCGCACGCCAAGGGAACGCCCTGGCGACTGGCATTGTGCGGGTACACTTTGCTGACCAGGAAGACCTTGTCACGCTGACCCGCGATCGCCTCGCCCACCACTTCCTCTGCTGCGCCTTCGGCGTACATTTCGGCGCTGTCGATCAGGGTCATGCCCAGCTCGATGCCTTGGCGCAAGGCCGCGACTTCGCTGGCGTATTGCGACGAATCCTCGCCCATGCGCCAGGTGCCCTGGCCGATGACCGGTACCTCGACGCCGGCCAATTGCAAAGTGCGCATTCAAACCTCCTGAAAAATCCGCTGGTGTACGTTCGGCAGCATGAACGGCATGAGGTTCATTGCTGCAAGGCTCCAGGCTACCGCAGCCAGTGGACGTTGTTGAGTGGCGCATCCTTCGTGCAGGTTTACGGACCGTCGGCACTGCACTTTTTCAGCATTCGCGGCTCTATCCATGGCCTGCCCGCGGCGATCCCCACCGCCGGCCAATGCCCAAGTCGCAAAATTCATGGCCCAATTGTTGTCCCTCATCACCGCGCACATCCGCGGCCAACGCCGGCTACTCGCCTGCATGGCGCTGCTGTTCGTCACCGGTTGCAGCCAGCAGCAGGGACGGGACGTCATCAGCCAGTTTCGCGAAGGCAAACCCCAGGAATTTCTCCAGACCAGCGTCGACCGCATGGCCACCCTGACCATGCGCGACAACCTCGACAGCCTCTACCTGCTGATGAACAAGCTGTACCTGCGCAACCCCGACGAGCTGAAAAAGTCCGGCTTTCTCGACGCTCGAATCGCCGAAAAACAGGTGCGCATGGCGATCGAGCAACAGCAACCGCTGCCCACCCTGGGGGGCAGAAAGGACCTGGCGGCGCTGAGCTATGCCATGAGTCCGGAGTTCCTCGGCGACCGGGTCGGTGCGTTCATCTATGCCATCGGCAGCATGCTGGTGACTGCCCACGGCGACCGGCTGGAGTTCTACATGACGGATGCGATCAATCCGACCTTCGTCAACAACGCCGCGCGCAACATCGAGAAAGCCACCTGGATCCTCAGTCAGCGGCAGAACCCCCAGGGCGGACCCTTGCTGTTTTCCAACGAGATCTCGGAGGAAGGCAGCAACCTGAGTTTCGCCGTGGAATTCGGCAAGATCGTTGCGCGCCTGGACCTGTTGACCCAGATGCTCGACGAGCGATATCGACGGATCGGCCTGAACTACGCGCAGAGCCTGCTGTTTCTGAATTTTTTACCGGTGCAGTGATCCGAGTCAGTTACAGTGTTAAGTTGTATACAATCGATGTCGCTTGAAAGGGAGCTGCAACCGTCATGACAGACCAGGCCGCCGTCGAGCGTGCGCGCACCGAACACTCTGCCCAGAGCGAGAAGCTGCCTTACGCTGCGCTGCTGGCGTTCGCCATGACCGGTTTTATCGCCGTGCTCACCGAAACCCTGCCGGCCGGGTTGCTGACGCAGATCGGCGCTGGGTTGCAGGTCAGTGAAGTGTGGGCCGGCCAGCTGGTTACGCTCTATGCCCTGGGCTCGATCGTGGCGGCCATTCCGCTGACTGTGGCGACTCGCGGCTGGCGGCGTCGGCGAGTGCTGATGATGACGGTGTGCGGATTTCTGTTGTTCAACACAGTCACGACGTTCTCCAGTCACTACGGGCTGACCCTGGTGTCGCGCTTCCTGGCGGGCATGGCGGCGGGCCTGGCGTGGGGCATCATGGCCGGTTACGCCCGGGGGCTGGTCACCCCGCGCCTGCAAGGTCGGGCGCTGGCGATCGCGATGCTTGGCACCCCGGTCGCGTTGTCGCTCGGCACACCTGCCGGGACCTGGCTGGGTAACCTGATCGGCTGGCGCGCCTCGTTCGGCATCATGTCGGCCCTGGCGTTGCTGCTGGCGGCCTGGATCATGGTCGCCGTGCCTGACCGTCCCGGCCAGCCCGACACCGAGCGCCTGCCCCTGGCCAAGGTGTTCAGCATGAAGGGCGTGCGTCCTGTGTTGTTTGTGGTGCTGACGTGGATGCTGGGGCATAACATTCTGTACACCTATATCGATCCGTTCCTGACCCAGGCGGGCCTGGGTGAACGGGTGGACCTGGTGCTGCTGGTGTTCGGTGTCAGTTCGCTGGTGGGTATCTGGGTGATTGGCCTGCTGGTGGACCGTTGGTTGCGCCGGTTGGCACTGATCAGCCTCGCGGTTTTTTCGCTTACCGCGCTGGTGCTGGCCATGGCTGCGTCGTCGCCCTGGGTGGTGTATGGCTGCATGGCGGTGTGGGGGCTGTCATTTGGCGGGTCGGCAACGTTGCTGCTGACGGCGACTGCAGATTCTGCGGGCGAGAACGTTGATGTGGTGCAGGCGATGCTGACGACTTCCTGGAACGTGGCCATTGCCGGGGGCGGACTGTTCGGTGGTCTGCTGCTGGACCGGGTGGGCGCGATGGCGTTTCCCTGGGCGTTGCTGATTTTGTCGCTGGTGGCGTTTGCTACGGTTTTTGTTAATAGCCAATACAGCTTCAAGCCGGGGCGGCGGTCGCACTGACCTGCAATGATCCGAACTCATTCTGTGGGCGCAACGCTTGCCTGCCGCGGCTGCCTGCGTCGCACCCCTGTGGGAGCAAAGCTTGCTCGCGATAGCGGTCCGCCATTCAACATCATTGCCGAATCGATATAACCATAGTCCGCATTGATATAAGTAGTTATAAGAAAAATCGCTATGCTGCGGACCAGTTTTTTCCTGCGGTTTGTTTGGGCGATTTATGGACTTTGGAAACCTCGGGTTAGTCGTTGCAGGCTTGGTAGTCGGTTTTATTGTCGGCATGACCGGCGTCGGTGGCGGGTCGTTGATGACTCCTATCCTGCTGTGGTTCGGCGTCAATCCCGCCACAGCGGTCGGCACTGACCTGCTGTACGCGGCCATCACCAAATCCAGTGGTGTTCTGGTTCACCGCAAAAACAAGAATATCGACTGGGCGATCACCGGCTGGCTGACCCTCGGCAGTGTCCCGGCAGTGGTCATGACATTGTGGTTCCTGAGCACGCTGCACAGCTCTCCGGATGCCATGAATGCCGTTATCAAACAGGCCCTGGGTTTCGTACTGTTCGCGACGGCACTGGCAATTTTCTTCAAGAAACGCCTGCTCGATTTCGCCCACAAACGGGCTGGCGGCAACTACAACCCGAGCGGTCCGCGCCTCAATGTGATGACCGTCATCACCGGTCTGGTCCTCGGCACCATGGTCGCACTGACGTCCATCGGCGCTGGCGCGCTGGGCACCGTGGCCTTGTTCATCCTCTATCCGCTGCTGCCAACCCGGCGCCTGGTGGGCACCGAAATCGCCCACGCCGTACCGCTGACCCTCGTCGCCGGCCTTGGCCACGCGAGCATGGGCAACATGGACTGGCACGTGCTGGGCTATTTGTTGATCGGCTCGCTGCCGGGTATCTGGCTGGGCAGTCACCTCACCGGACGGATCTCCGATGAAGTGCTGCGACCTTGCCTGGCGACCATGTTGGTATTGATCGGTTACAAACTGGCGTTCTGAGTAAGTGGCGTCAGGCCGTTGGGATCAGACGCTTCATGACGGTGATTTCAAGACCACGGTCGTCCACCATGTCCTCGACGACTTGCCAACCCAGGCTCGCATACAGCGATTGGGCGTTGTCGGTGTAGAGAAAGAGCTCGGCGATGCCCAGTGCCGCAGCCTCGTCGACGATGCGGGTCACCAGTTGCGAGGCAATACCGCGGCCGCGGTGCTCGACCTTCACATACACGCCCGCTAGCCACGGTGTCAGTTCCGGGCGTGACGCCAGGTCGCTGTCGACCAACAGGGCGCCGCCGAGCATTTGTGCATCTTCGATGGCGACCACAACCGTGGGCACTGCACCTTTGCCACAGGCCGCCCGCATGCGCGCGGTTCTGGCTTGCAGGTTGTCGCCGGGACGGTATTGACCCCACTCGTTGAAATTGAGTTCGGCCAACTCGGGGATGAGTGCGGGGTGGTCGCACAGGTAGTCGATCTGCATGGCGGTTGAAGCTCCTTTTCATGACGCTGCTTGTCGTGCGCCGACCATAGAATGTTCGTTTCAGGTAATCAACTGCGCACAGGATCGCGGTTGCGCAATAATCGCCCTGACCTAAGCTTTGAACAAAGCGAAACATTATTGCGGTGCGTCACCCGGAACAATCACCGCGATGCGCAATCATTAGAGCGTGGATTACAAAAGGAGATGCGCATGCTCATCAGGTCTTTGACCCTGACTACCTTGCTGGTACTCGCCGGCCCCTTGCTCGCCGCTGACGGCGATTCACCGCTGGACATGGACAAGGGCCGCTCGCGTCCGCTGATCGTGATCGCGCCCAGCACGGTGGACCCGACGTGGGTCAGCCTGAAAAAATCCCTGGAAGAGCCCGACAACAAAAAAGGCTTCACCGACCGCAACATGGTGCTTTATTCGGTGATCAACACCATGGGCCAGCGAGAGGGTAAAGACCTCGACCCGCAAAGTACGATGGCGCTGATTCGTGCACTGAAGATGGGGGCAGGGGCGCAGACCAAGGTCATTCTTGTGGGCAAGGACGGTGAGAAGAAGCTTGAGCAATTGGGGACGGTAAACCTGAAGGAGATTTTCAGCACCATCGATGCCATGCCGATGGCTGAAAAAGAAGCGGCGGCAGCGGCGGTGGCGGCACCGGCCGAAGCCGAGCCGGCCAAAGGCGCCAAGGGCGCGAAACCTGCCAAACCGGCTAAACCCGCCAAGCCACCTGAAATGCCCGACGACTGACACAAAAATGGGCGACCTGCACAGGTCGCCCATTTTTTAGTGTTCACACGAAAGGTGGATTCGATCAGTGTGCCAGCACGCTCAGAACCGAGTGAGCGATCTTGACCCTGTCCGGGATTGGAAAGTTCTTGTTCGCCAGAATCACGATGCCTATCTCCTTGGAGGGCACGAACGCCGCATAGGCGCCAAAGCCGCCAGTCGAGCCGGTCTTGTTGATCAGTACATTCTGCGGCTGTGGTTGCGGGGGGTTAAGCCACTTGACTTCATGCGCCTGCATCGCCATTTCCGTTGAATTCCCGGCCAGTAGCTGGTCGAGTGTGATGGGGTAGCTGTACAGCTCCCAACCCAGCCCCTGAGTCATGTTTGCGACGGTGTAGTAGCCGGTGTGGGTGGTAGCGATAGCCTGTTGCATCGGCGCTTCCAGCTTCGTCGGCCGCATGTTTGCCTCGACATAGCGCAGCATGTCGACGGCGCTGGTTTTGACCCCGTACGCCTCGGAATCGAGCGCTCCCGGGCCGACTCTGACCGGTTTATCCTCCTTGTTGTAGCCCTGGGCATACAGTGCCATTTCGGCCTGGGGAACCTTGAGCCAGGTGTGGGAAAGGCCCAGTTTTGGCAGCAAGGTCTGTTCCATCAACTGGTCAAATGGCGCCCCCATGCTTTGCGCGGCCAGGTAGCCAAAGAGCCCGAGGCTGGGGTTGGAATATAGTCGATGGCTGCCAGCGTCATAGGTCGGCTTCCACTGCTGGAAATAGCCGATCATCTTGTCTGGCGAGTCGGCATTTTCGGGGAACTGCAACGGCAGGCCACCGGCGGTATACGTGCCCAGTTGCAGCACGCTGATGTTGTCGAAGGCGCTACCTTGCAATGCCGGGAGAATCTGACTGGCCTTTGTGGACAGGGACAATTTGCCGCTGGCCTGGGCGTAGGCGGCCAGGGTCGCGGTGAAGGTTTTGCTGATTGAGCCTATTTCGAACAAGGTGTTTTCAGTGACCGCCTTGCCGGTTTCCCTGGAGGCTGCGCCGAAGTTGAAATAATGCGCCTGGCCCTTGTAGGTGACGGCTACCGCCATGCCCGCGATGTTTTGTTGCTGCATGACGGGGGTCACGGCGGCCTTCACGGTCGCTTCGATTTGTTGATCGGAGGGGGCGGCGGCGATGCAGTGGGTCGTGGCGAGGAGGAGTCCGAATGCGCTGCAGGCCAGGGTTTTGCTGAGGCTGGAGGTGTGCATGAGGTGTGGTTGTCCTTGGTGTTTTTGCACAGTGTACAGGCTGGGTGGGGAGTGAATCCTGAGCAAGCAACGCTTTGCTCTCACAGGTGTCACTTCCCGCAAGCCCAGGAAACGGATCTGTACACCGCCAAAAAGCCCTAGCGCATCAGACACGGCCGCTTGTTATCGAACTTCCAACCCGGAATCAGAAACTGCATCGCCACGCTGTCGTCCCTCGCACCCAGGCCCATGCCTTTATAAAGCTCATGAGCCTTGGCCAATTGATCCTCATCCAGCTCAACCCCCAACCCTGGCTTCTTCGGCACCTGCACGCAGCCGTCGACGATTTGCAGAGGTGCTTTGGTCAAGCGCTGGCCGTCCTGCCAGATCCAGTGCGTGTCGATGGCGGTGATGTCGCCCGGCGCGGCGGCCGCGACGTGGGTGAACATCGCCAGAGAAATATCGAAGTGATTGTTGGAGTGCGAGCCCCAGGTCAGGCCCCACTCATGGCACATCTGCGCCACCCGGACCGAGCCCTGCATCGTCCAGAAGTGCGGGTCGGCGAGGGGGATGTCCACCGATTGCAGCTGGATCGCATGGCCCATTTCCCGCCAGTCGGTAGCGATCATGTTAGTGGCGGTTTTCAAGCCCGTGGCACGGCGGAATTCGGCCATCACTTCACGGCCCGAATACCCGTTTTCCGCTCCGCAAGGGTCCTCGGCGTAAGCGAGCACATGATGCTGATCCCTGCACAGGCGAATCGCTTCTTTCAACGACCATGCTCCGTTGGGGTCCAGGGTGATGCGTGCGTCAGGGAAGCGTTCGGCCAGGGCCGTCACGGCTTCGATTTCCTCATCCCCTGACAACACGCCGCCTTTAAGCTTGAAGTCCTTGAACCCGTACCGCGCATGGGCGGCCTCTGCCAGGCGGACCACGGCGTCGGTGCTCATGGCCTTTTCGTGACGCACCTGGAACCAGTCGTTATCCGCGTCCGGTTCGCTGCGGTAGGCCAGGTCTGTTTCGGTGCGATCACCCAGGTAAAACAGATACCCGAGCATCTTCACTTCATCGCGCTGCTGACCTTCGCCGAGCAGGGCGGCGACCGGCACTTCCAGATGCTGACCAAGCAGGTCCAGCAGCGCGGCTTCCAGGCCGGTCACCGCGTGGATCGTGATGCGCAGGTCGAAAGTCTGCAGACCGCGACCACCGGCATCGCGGTCGGCGAACGTCTGTCGCACCTGATTGAGGATCTTCTGATAGGTGCCGATCGGGCTCCCCACCACCAGCGATCGAGCGTCTTCCAGCGTCTGGCGAATACGCTCGCCACCGGGTACCTCACCGACGCCGGTGTGCCCGGCATTGTCCTTGAGGATCACGATATTGCGCGTGAAAAACGGGCCATGGGCGCCGCTCAGATTGAGCAGCATGCTATCGTGGCCTGCCACCGGCACCACTTGCATACTGGTGATGATCGGGGCTTTTGCGGTGTCTTGTGTGTGCATTTTCTTGTCCTTATGACCGGGTTCAGGCGTGGTTTGGCGCAGGGTCCAGTACAACGTCGGGAGCGGGCTTGGGTGTGTTGCGTGCGGCGAAGACGATGATCGCGGCAATGATCGAGGTGGCGGCCAGGCCGTACAGACCGCCCTGGATCGAACCGGTGTGCTCTTCCAGCAGGCCGAAGGTGGTGGGCGCGACGAAGCCGCCGAGGTTGCCCACCGAGTTGATCAGGGCAATCACCCCGGCAGCGATCCGTGCATCCAGATAGGCCTGGGGGATCGGCCAGAACAGCGAAGAAGCCGATTTGAAACCCAGTGCCGCGAAACAGATCGCGACGAAGGCGAAGACCGGCCCGCCTGTGGTGGACATGAACATCCCTGCGGCGGCAATCAGCAACGCGGCGGCCACCCAGGCTTGCTGGTGTTTCCATTTGGCTGAGAGGGACGCGAAGGCATACATGCCGATGATCGACAGTAACCAGGGGATCGAGTTGAACAAGCCGACCTGGATGTCGCTGAGGTCGCCCATCTTTTTGATGATGCTCGGCAGCCAGAAGGTCGCGGCGTAGATGGTCAGCTGGATGAAGAAGTAAATCACGCAGAACAGGATGATCTGGCGGTCCTTGAGTAGCTTGCCCAGTGACGGCTTGATCGGCGTTGCTGCTTCGCGAGCCAGTTGTTCATCGTCGATGGCCTTGACCAGTGCATCCTGTTCGTCGCGGCTCAGCCACTTGGCGTCGTGCGGTTTGGAGTCCAGCCAGAACCAGACGAACACGCACAGGCAGACGGAGAACATGCCCTCGATGAAGTACATCCATTGCCAGCCGTGCATCCCCAATCCGTTGATTTGCAGGAGGAGCCCCGACAGCGGGCCGGAAATCAGCGAAGCAATGGCTGAGCCGCTGAGGAAGATCGCGATTGCTTTGCCGCGCTCCACGCCTGGCAGCCAGCGGGTGAAGTAGTAAATCACCCCGGGGAAAAATCCGGCTTCGGCTACGCCCAGCAGGAATCGCAGGATGTAGAAGTGGGTTTCGTTCTGGATGAATGCCATGCATGCGGCTACAAGGCCCCAGGTCAGCATGATGCGGGTCAGCCAGATACGTGCACCGACTTTCTGCAGGAGGATGTTGGAGGGGACTTCGAACAGCGCGTAACCGATGAAGAACAGGCCGGCACCAAGGCCGTAGGCAGCAGCGCCGATGCCCAGGTCGTGTTCCATGTGGGCGCGGACGAAGCCGATGTTTACCCGGTCAATGTAGTTGACGATGAACATGATGACGAACAGCGGCAAGACGTGGCGTTTGACTTTCGAGATGGCGGAACTCAGGACCGGATCGGCGGCCTGGTTCATCCCGTTTATGGATGATTTCACAGATTTTCTCCCACTGATTATTTTTATGCGGGGTGGAGCTTTCTGTTGCGTTGATAGACATCATACAACTGCTATTTTTACGCCTGCAAGGTGTTCTGCTCAGTAAAATGGCAGAAATAGGTGGTATTTTTAATCTTTAGCGGAGGTGCTGGCGCTGTAATTAGCTATTTTCCAGGGTTTTGTTGAGTGTTGTCATACAAGCTGACCGTCTTTGCCAGAGATTCCCGAGCAGCGCAGTGCTACGATTGCAGCAGTTCCGCTTTCGGATGACGCCATGCAAGAAGACCTCGAAGCACCCGCTCGCAAGCGCACCCATAACCTGGCCCATGACCTGGTCGCCAAGCTGACCCAGAGCATCCTGCTGGGGCAGATGCAGCCAGGGGACAAGCTGCCGTCCGAGAACTCGATCGTGCAGGAACACGGGGTCAGTCGCACCGTGGTGCGCGAGGCAATCTCCAAGCTGCAGGCGTCGGGTTATGTCGAGACACGTCACGGCATCGGTACCTTTGTGCTGGAGCGCGAGACGCAGCAGGGCCTGCGATTGAACGTCGATACCGCGCTGGGGGTGCGCAGCATCCTGGAGCTGCGCATGGGGCTGGAAACCCAGGCCGCCGCGTTGGCAGCTATGCGCCGTTCGGATCAGCACCTGGTGCAAATGCGCCAAGCGCTGGACGACTACCAGCGCTTGCTGGCGAATAACGACAGTTGCGTTGAAGCCGACAGGCGTTTTCACCTGCTGATCGCCGAAGCCACCGGCAATGCCTGCTTCAGTGAAATCATGCAGCACCTGGGTAACGCGATGATTCCTCGAACCCGGGTCAACGCCGCCGAACGCGGCGCGGCGGACTTGAGCAAGCTGGGCCTGCTGGCCAACCTTGAGCATGAGGCAATTCTCAATGCGATCAAACGCCAGGACACTGACGCGGCGCGCGCTGCCATGTGGTTGCACCTGACCAACAGTCGCGACCGCTTTCTCGCCGATCACACCTGACCGTCCGTCTCGCCGACAGCACGCGGCGCCCGCACCCGTTTCCAACAAGTACGGCCCAGATTTGCTGGACCTCATCAATGAGGTGCGTCATGGCTAACGAAACGAACTTCCCCGGCACAACCCCCAACACCGACCCTGCCAGACCCATGCCCGGCACGGATGAGCCGTTGATGGATCACGATGCGCCCCCTGGCATGGACCCCTCGCGGAATCCGTCCGAGGCGGATGCGGATCGTCCTGAAGACTGGATGGACCCCACTGCGGACGAAGACATGCCGCCAGCGGATGAACCTTCGCCGCTGTCAGATGATCGTCGCTAAATGGCACCAGGCGACCTTGCCGCATTAATGAGTCGTTGTATTCGCAAGCCTGACGGCATCTGCCTGTCAGGCTTTTTCTTTGGGTGAAAATGTTTGGCGGGCGGGGCTGTCAGTTCCCCGGGGTCTATCGATCTCCATCTATGCTTTATCCACAAACGGATGGCACTCGCGCGGACCGTGGTGGACTAAGCATCAGGTCGCGAACTTGCGGCCTGTGGACTGACATGGATCGGACATGAACGAAAAGACGCTACAGAATAAATCGTTGGTGATACTGCTGTTCGTGGTCACCGCCGCCTTCATCTGGATCCTGCTGCCATTTTATGGTGCGGTGTTCTGGGCGGTGATTCTGGGAATTGTGTTTGCACCCTTGCAGCGCCGCCTGCAGTTGAAGTTTGGCTGGCAGCGCAACGTGACCTCCCTGTGTACCCTGAGTGTGTGTCTGGTGATCGCGATTTTGCCGGTGATCATCATCAGTGCGTTGCTGGTGCAGGAAGGCGCGGTGTTCTACAAGAGTGTGGAAAGCGGCGAGCTGGATATTGCGGCCTATGTGGCCCAGTTCAAACACAGCCTGCCGACGTACTTCCAGCACTTGCTCGACCGCTTCGGCATGGGCGAGCTGAACGGCTTGCGGGAAAAACTGGTGAAGAGCGCAATGACCGGGGGCCAGGTCCTGGCATCCCAGGCCTTCAGTTTTGGCCAGGGCACGTTTGAGTTCGTCGTGAGTTTTTTCATCATGCTGTACCTGCTGTTCTTCTTCCTGCGCGACGGCCCCGAGCTGGCGCGCAAGGTTCGCGCGGCAGTGCCGCTGCAGGAACACCAGAAACGCCGGCTGCAGCTCAAGTTCAATCGCGTGGTGCGCGCGACCGTGAAAGGCAATCTGTTGGTGGCTGTCACGCAGGGCGCTCTGGGCGGACTGATCTTCTGGTTTCTGGATATTCCGAGTGCGTTGCTGTGGGCGGTGCTGATGGCGTTTCTGTCGCTGTTGCCGGCGGTGGGGGCGGGCATTGTCTGGGGGCCGGTGGCCGCTTACTTCCTGC
>NZ_JZRI01000115.1:0-42016 GCF_000952175.1 Pseudomonas sp. ES3-33
GAGTACCGGATCGGCGGAGGGGGTGAGGGCGGGAAAATGTAACGTTTTGGGGCGATGAAACAAAAAGTGCACACACAAATGGCACCGATGGTGACAGTCGTGTGTACACATTTTTTAGTGAGGCGCAGATTAGGCCTTGGACTTGCCGATGATGTTTCCCGCATGCAACCCGCACTCTTTCTGCGTCGCCTCTTCCCACCACCAACGACCTTCGCGTTCATGCTGGTTCGGCAGCACCGGGCGGGTGCAGGGTTCGCAGCCGATGCTGATGAAGCCGCGCTCGTGCAGGCTGTTGTACGGCAGTTCGAGCATGCGGATGTAGCCCCAGATCTCTTCGCTGGTCATCTGCGCCAGCGGGTTGAACTTGTAAAGGGTGCGTTCGGGGGTGGAAAACGCGGTGTCGATTTCCATCACGGCCACCGCACTGCGCGTGCCCGGGCTCTGGTCGCGCCGCTGGCCGGTCGCCCATGCGCGTACGCCGGACAGTTTGCGCCGCAGCGGTTCGATCTTGCGGATGCCACAGCATTCACCATGACCGTCCTTATAGAAACTGAACAGGCCTTTTTCCTTAACGAAAGGTTCCAGTTTCGTGTAGTCCGGCGACACGAGCTCGATCTCGATCTTGTAGTGCTCGCGCACCTGATCGATGAAGCGGTAGGTCTCTGGATGCAGGCGGCCGGTGTCGAGGCTGAACACCTTGACGTTCTTGTTCAGCTTCCAGGCCATGTCCACGAGCACCACGTCTTCGGCGCCGCTGAAGGATATCCACAGGTCATCGCCGAACTCGGCAAACGCGAGTTTGAGAATGTCCTGGGCAGATTTATTGGCATAGGTCGTGGCGAGTTCCACGACATCGAACGATGGGCTCATCAGGGCGGCTTCCTACAGGTCGGTGGCGCTGGGCGCTCTATATGGGGCTGATGGTAACAAAATCCGACAAGCGCTGGCGCGTCCTCTGCGTTGCGCAGGCTAGTGCGAGTGGTTAGAGTTCGGCAGTCTTTTTGCTCGCTCGACTCAATAATCACTACAAATGGGAGTGTCTTGTGGAAATTGCTTGCCTGGATCTTGAAGGGGTACTGGTTCCCGAAATCTGGATCGCCTTCGCCGAAAAAACCGGGATCGAATCCCTCAAGGCCACCACTCGGGACATTCCCGACTACGACGTGCTGATGAAACAGCGCCTGCGGATTCTCGACGAGCACGGCCTGAAGCTGTCCGATATCCAGGAAGTGATCGCCACGTTGAAGCCTCTGGACGGTGCGGTGGAGTTCGTCAATTGGCTGCGTGAACGCTTTCAGGTGGTGATCCTGTCAGATACGTTCTACGAATTCTCCCAGCCGCTGATGCGCCAGCTGGGTTTCCCGACACTGCTGTGCCATCGGCTGATTACCGATGACGCCGGTCGAGTGACGAGCTATCAGTTGCGTCAGAGAGACCCCAAGCGCCAGTCGGTCCTGGCTTTCAAGAGTCTTTATTATCGTGTGATCGCAGCAGGGGATTCGTACAACGACACGACGATGCTGGGCGAAGCGGATGCGGGGATCCTGTTCCATGCGCCGGACAATGTAATCCGCGAGTTCCCGCAATTCCCGGCGGTGCATACCTTTGAGGAGCTCAAGCAGGAGTTCATCAAGGCCTCGAACCGGGCCCTGACCTTGTAAACACAAATCCCCCATATCCCCCGATCTCCCCCGTAGGAGCTGCCGAAGGCTGCGATCTTTTGATCTTGACCTTAAAAATCAAAGTCAAAAGATCGCAGCCTGCGGCAGCTCCTACAGTGATGGTGTTGTTCAGTCGATTGATCAGGTGTTGTTCAGTCAATTGATTAAAGGTTCTGCAGGGTATCGAGCAGTACCTTCACCTTGGTGATCGACTCCGCATACTCGGCCTGCCACTGCGAGTCCGCGACGATCCCGCCGCCACCCCAGCAACACACCTGCCCGTCCTTGACCAGCAAACTGCGAATGGCGATGGAACTGTCCATCTCGCCGCGCACGTCCAGATACAACAGCGAGCCGCAATACAGGCCCCGTCGGGTCGGTTCCAGTTCGTCAATAATCTGCATCGCGCGGATTTTCGGTGCGCCGGTAATCGAGCCTCCGGGGAAGCTGCCGGCAATCAGGTCCAGGGCATCGCGGTCTGCGGCCAGTTCACCCGTGACGCTGCTCACCAGATGGTGCACGTTGGGGTAGCTTTCCAGGCTGAACAGCTCCGGCACCCGCACCGAACCAATGCGGCAGGTGCGCCCGAGGTCGTTGCGCAGCAGGTCGACGATCATCAGGTTCTCGGCGCGATCCTTGGGGCTGGCCAGCAGTTCAGCGGCGTTGGCTGCGTCTTCAGCTGCGGTCTGGCCCCGGGGCCGCGTGCCTTTGATCGGGCGGGTTTCGACCAGGCCCTGGCTGACTTTGACGAAACGCTCGGGTGAAAGGCTCAGCACCGCGCCGCCATCAGGCAGGCTCTGGAAACCGGAAAACGGCGTCGGGCAGGCCGCTCGCAGGGCGCAATAGGCCGCCCAGGGATCGCCCTGGCACTCGGCGCGGAAACGCTGGGCGAAGTTGACCTGGTAGCAATCACCGGCCTGGATGTACTGCTGGATACGCTCCAGCGCCTGACGATACTCGTCAGCGCTCAGGTCGGGGCTCATCGGCGCGGTCAGCCGGAACGGCTCGATTTCATCGCTGGTTGTTCCACTGAACAGTTCGATCAGGCGCTGGCGTTCGCTATCGGCCAGCGTCGGGTGAAATACCAGTTGGCTGGTGGCCAGCTGGTGGTCGCTGATCAGGGCCCAGGCATACAGTCCGAAGCGAGCGTCCGGCAGATGCAAATCGTCCCTGGCCACGCTTGGCAGTTGCTCCAGATGACGGCCGAAGTCATAGCTCAGATACCCGATCAGCCCGCCCGCGAAAGGCAGGTCGAGCGGTACCGAGGCTTCACCCAGGCGCGTCAGGTTGTCCCGCAGGCGTTGCAGGAAATCGCTGCCACTTTCGTCAGGCAGCACCGCCAGTTGCTCCAGCGGCCAGGCGCTGAGCAGGTCATGGCGACCTCGGTCGGCGGTCGGCCGGCCGCTGTCGAGCAGCACGGCGCCCGGGGCATGGCGAATGATCGCGAAATAATCGGCAGGATTGGCGCGATAGGGCAGCGGGTGTACGGAACAGGTCAGCATGGACGGTCAGCCTTCAACCGGTGGAATATGCCCGAACATTTCCTGCACGAACGCCACGCGCTCCTCGACCGTCTCGGTCACGCCGCGGGCTTTCAAGTCTTCCAGTCGCGCCTCGACGGCATGGGTGCGCAGCGTCAGCCCGCAATCGTTGGCAATCTGGATGTTCAGGCCGGGCCGGGCATTGAGCTCGAGAATCAGCGGGCCTTTTTCCTGGTCGAGCACCATGTCCACGCCAATGTAGCCCAGCCCGCACAGCTCATAACAGCCGGCGGCGAGCTTCATGAAGCCGTCCCAGTAGGGCAGTTGCACGCCATCGACCGCATTGGTGGTGTCGGGGTGCTTGGTGATGATGTTGTTCAGCCAGGTGCCGCGCAGCGTCAGGCCGGTGGCAAGGTCGACACCTACGCCGATGGCGCCCTGGTGCAGGTTGGCCTTGCCGCCGGACTGGCGAGTCGGCAGGCGCAGCATGGCCATGACCGGGTAGCCCATCAGCACGATGATGCGGATGTCCGGCACGCCCTCATAGCTGATGCTCTTGAAAATCTGGTCCGGGATCACTCGGTATTCGATCAGGGCGCGGTCGCGGTGACCGCCCAGGGAATACAGGCCAGTGAGGATGCTGGAGATATGGTGCTCGATCTCCTCATGGCTGATGATCTTCCCGGACACCGTGCGGTAGCGCCCCTCGAAGCGGTCAGCGATCACGATGATGCCGTCACCGCCAGCGCCCTGGGCCGGCTTGACCACGAAATCGGTGCGCCCGCCGATGATCTCGTCGAGCTTGTCGATTTCCTTCTCGGTGGAGATCACCCCGTACAGTTCCGGCACATGGATGCCGGCAGCGATCGCGCGCTCCTTGGTGATGATCTTGTCATCGACAATCGGGTACAGGCTGCGCTTGTTGTACTTGAGCACATAGTCCGCGTTGCGCCGATTGATCCCCATGATGCCCCGGGCTTCCAGGGCCTTCCAGGTCTTCCAGAAACCGAACATCAGGCGTCAGCCTTCTTCAGGAACGCCTTGAAGCGCACCAGCTCGGTCAGGCGGTAGCCGCGATAGCGACCCATGGCCAGCATGAAGCCCACCAGGATCAGCAGGATCGCCGGGAACGTGAACACGAAGTACACCAGTTCCGGCACGCTCATGATCAGGTGCGCCAGGGAGGCGGCGAACAGTGTGCCGACCGCCACTTTCATGGCATGGCCACCCCCGCGCTCTTCCCAGGTGATCGACAGGCGTTCGATGGTCATGGTCAGAATCACCATCGGGAACAGCGCAACCGACAGCCCGCGTTCCAGGCCGAGCTTGTGGCTGAACAGGCTGATCGCCGCAATCAGCACCACCACGAACGTCAGCACCACCGACAGCCTCGGCAACATCTGCAGCTTCAGGTGCTCGAGGTAGGAACGCAGTGACAGCCCAAGCGCAGTGATGATGGTGAACAGCACGATGCCGAAGCCCAGCTGGGTTTCCCGGAAGGCCAGGGCGATCAGTACCGGAGTAAAGGTCCCGAGGGTCTGGAGGCCGATCAGGTTGCGCAGGATCAGGATCACCAGCACGCCGATCGGGATCATCACCATGATCATGAAGGTCTGCTGGGTCTGCAGCGGCAGGCCATACAGCGAATATTCGAGGAAGTTGGCGTCGGTGTTTTCATCCGTCAGCTTGGCCAGGCGAATGGCGTTCATTTCGCTGTTGTTCAGGCTGAAGGTCACATTGGCTTTTTTGCCACCCTCGACGGTGATCAGGTTTTCATCGCCGGTCCACCACAGCAGGCGGTCGGTCGGCAGGCCCTGCTCGCCGGTTTCCGGGTTGAAGTACAGCCAGTCGGTGCCGTTGAAGCTGCGCAGCCACAGTTCGGGCACTTGCGGCTGGTCGGCCACCAGGCGGATGGTGTGGACTTTCTCGATCGGCACGTGGGCGATCGACAGCAGCAGCTCGACGATCCGCGCCTTGTGCACGGTGGATGGATCACCGCCCAGCAGCAGCTTCACGTTGTCGTCGTTGAGGTTGTTGACCCGCTTGATGGCCTCGCCAATAAAGGTTTCGACGTCGGCCGAATGCTGGCGGATCGGTGCGAGCAGGGCTTCGGCGGCGATTTTCTCCGGACCTTCGACCACGATGCTGTCGCGGAAGGTGGGACCCTTGATCTTGGCCTTCTCGCCGGTGTAGCGCTTGGTCAGCACCAGGCGGTAGTACAGCGTCTGGTTGCCCTTGGCCCGTCGCGCAGACCAGGTGACCTTGCGGTTGCCGTCGACACGGTTAACCGCCACCCCATAGTTATTGGAAATGAAGCTTTCGTTGAGGCTGACATAGTCGCGGCTCAACGGCGGCACGAACATCTGGATCTTGACCGGATCCTTGGCGCTGGCGACGAACTCGACCTTGGCGTCGATGTTCCACAAGTCGTCGGTAGCGTCTTCGGTCACGGGAATGCCGAGCACGAAAATCTGATAGGCCGTCACTGAAATGCCCAGCACCACCAGGATGGCGATCAGGATTCTCAGATGGAGTGTAAGAGCGCGCATTGGAATTACTCTGCGGTATGTGCGTCGGTGGCGCAGGCGGGTTTGCCAGCAGCGTATTTAAGACTTGGATCGACCAGCGCGTCGAAGCGTTTCAGTGCTTCGGAGCCGATCAGGAGCGGGAATTGGAAAGCGCTGCGGTCGGTTAGGTTCACTTCGATGCTGCGTAAAGCCGAACCCATGCAAATATCCAGCTCGATCACCGGACGAGCGGTGTACTTCTTGCCCTCATCGGGATCGTAGTCCCCGGCGCGTCGCTTGATCTTGCTGACGCGGGCCAGCGGCCGCTCGATCGGATGCGAGTGCGCGGTGTCGATGGCCAGGTAGAAGCGCACCCAGGATTCGCCATTGCGCTTGAAGCGCTTGATATCCCGGGCACTCAGCGAGGCGGTTTTCGCGCCTGTGTCGAGTTTGGCCGCGACTTCAAGGTCGATGCCATTGAGGGACGCATATTCGTTGAGGCCGTAAACGGTCTTTTCCCCCGCCGCGGCGACGCCGGGCAGGCAAAGGAGGTAGAGGAAGGTGAAAAAGGGCTTGAGTGTCATAAATCCTGGGGCGCAGCGGTCCGTGTATTGATTCAAGGCCCTGGCATCGCTGCGCAAGCTCCCTCGTATGCCAGCCATCAAGTGATGACAGGCCGTGCAGATGTCACAAACAAATGCGGGCGGCATTCTAGCACGGTGGTTTTATGGCGCCACCGCTGGCAGGGGGCTATACCCTCTAATGCCGAGCCGGTAGGTTTCATACGCTTATTAGACGATTGTCGACAATATCCATATTTCCTTTGACTGTACGTACCGTTTTCGCTAGTTTTCGCGGTATCAGCTTTCAAGGTGTCGACAATATGCTGGATCAACTCGATCCCCCGGTCATTGCCCAAGACGATTCGGAGACGTTGTCCGAGAACGTCTTCCGGCGCATCCAGGCGGCCATCGTCAAGGGCGAGATCGCTCCGGGCAGCAAGATCTCCGAACCGGAGCTGGCGCGCACTTATGGCATCAGCCGCGGGCCGCTGCGCGAGGCCATCCATCGCCTGGAAGGCCAGCGCCTGCTGGTGCGCGTACCGCATGTCGGGGCGCGCGTGGTATCGCTCAATCACGCCGAACTGCTGGAACTCTACGAAATTCGCGAGTCTCTGGAGGGCATGGCCTGCCGCCTGGCGGCCGAGCGCATGACCCTGGAAGAAATCGACGAACTGCGCCGGGTGCTCGAAACCCATGAGCGCGACGAGGCGTTCCAGGCCGGCATCGGTTATTACCAGCAGGAAGGCGACTTCGATTTCCATTACCGGATCATCCAGGGCAGCGGCAACCGCACCCTGACCCAGATGCTCTGCGGCGAGTTGTATCAACTGGTGCGCATGTACCGCATGAAGTTTTCCACCACGCCCAACCGCCCGCACCAGGCGTTCGCCGAACACCACCGAATTCTCGATGCCATCGCCGACCGTGACGGTGAACTGGCCGAGTTGTTGATGCGCCGCCATATCGGCGCCTCCAAACGCAATATCGCCCGTCACTACCAGGACGGCGCTAACCAGACAGCCACTGAACGAGGTGAGTCATGAGTTCCAACAAGAGCACTCCAGGCCAGCGTTTCCGCGATGCGGTCGCCAGCGAGCATCCGTTGCAAGTCGTTGGCGCGATCAACGCCAACCATGCATTGCTGGCCAAGCGCGCCGGTTTCAAGGCCATCTACCTGTCGGGTGGCGGGGTCGCGGCTGGCTCCCTCGGCGTGCCGGACCTGGGTATCACCAGCCTGGATGACGTGCTGACCGACGTACGGCGCATTACCGATGTCTGCGACCTGCCGCTGCTGGTGGACGTGGATACCGGGTTCGGTTCCTCGGCGTTCAACGTCGCGCGTACCGTCAAGTCGATGATCAAGTTTGGCGCGGCGGCGATTCATATCGAAGACCAGGTCGGCGCCAAGCGCTGCGGTCATCGCCCTAATAAAGAGATCGTGTCGCTGCAGGAGATGGTCGACCGCATCAAGGCGGCCGTCGATGCGCGTACCGATGACAGTTTCGTGATCATGGCCCGCACCGACGCCCTGGCAGTGGAAGGCCTGGAGTCTGCCCTGGATCGCGCCGCCGCGTGCATCGAGGCCGGCGCCGACATGATTTTCCCGGAAGCCATCACCGAACTGGATATGTACAAGCTGTTCGCCAACCGCGTGAAAGCGCCGATCCTGGCCAACATCACCGAGTTCGGCGCGACCCCGCTGTACACCACCGAGCAGTTGGCGGGTGCCGACGTGTCCCTGGCGCTGTACCCGCTGTCAGCCTTCCGGGCCATGAACAAGGCGGCGGAAAACGTCTACACCGCGATCCGTCGCGACGGCACTCAGCAAAACGTCATCGACACCATGCAGACTCGCATGGAGCTTTACGATCGCATCGATTACCACACGTTCGAGCAGAAGCTTGATGCGTTGTTTGCCGCCAAGAAATGACCGGTAAAGATCGCAGCCTCGTTTCACTCGACAGCTCCTACGGGGTGCGTCGAACGCGGTCCTGTAGGAGCTGCCGAAGGCTGCGATCTTTTCAGCATCACCAGAAATTGCAGATTCCCTAACAAATTCAAAATTGGAGACAGCAATGGCCGAAGCAAAAGTACTCAGTGGCGCCGGGCTCCGTGGTCAGGTTGCCGGGCAAACCGCACTGTCCACCGTGGGCCAGTCGGGCGCAGGCCTGACCTATCGCGGCTACGACGTTCGCGAACTGGCGGCAGACGCACAATTTGAAGAAGTGGCGTACCTGCTGCTGTACGGCGAGCTGCCGACCCAGGCACAACTCGCCGCTTACCAGGACAAACTCGGCAAACTGCGCGACCTGCCGCAAGCGCTCAAGGAAGTCCTGGAACGCATTCCGGCCGACGCCCATCCGATGGACGTGATGCGCACCGGCTGTTCGTTCCTGGGCAACCTGGAACCGGAGAAAGACTTCTCCGAGCAGCATGACAAGACCGATCGCCTGCTGGCCGCTTTCCCGGCGATCATGTGCTATTGGTACCGCTACAGCCACGACGGCAAGCGCATCAACTGCGTGAGCGACGAACCATCCATCGGTGGTCACTTCCTGCACCTGCTGCACAGCAAGAAACCAAGCGAGCTGCACGTCAAGGTGATGAACGTTTCGCTGATCCTCTACGCGGAACATGAGTTCAACGCCTCGACCTTCACCGCACGGGTGTGTGCCTCGACCCTGTCCGACCTCTACTCGTGCATCACCGCGGCCATCGGCTCTCTGCGTGGACCATTGCACGGTGGCGCCAACGAAGCGGCGATGGAAATGATCGAGCGTTTCTCGTCCCCGGAAGAGGCGATCAAGGGCACCCTCGGCATGCTCGAGCGCAAGGACAAGATCATGGGCTTCGGCCACGCGATCTATAAGGACAACGATCCGCGCAACGAGGTGATCAAGGGCTGGTCGAAAAAGCTCGCCGAAGAAGTCGGCGACACTGTGTTGTTCCCGGTGTCCGAGGCGATCGACAAGACCATGTGGGAACAGAAAAAACTGTTTCCCAACGCCGACTTCTACCACGCGTCGACGTACCACTTCATGGGCATCCCGACCAAGTTGTTCACCCCGATCTTCGTCTGCTCGCGCCTGACCGGCTGGGCGGCGCACGTCTTCGAACAACGCGCCAACAACCGCATCATCCGCCCGAGCGCCGAGTACACCGGCGTCGAACAGCGCAAGTTCGTGCCAATCGAACAACGCTGAATGGTGGGGGCTCCCGCGCTGGTTGCTGAATGAACCGGGAACCCTTGTAGGAGCTGCCGCAGGCTGCGATCTTTTGATCTTGATTCTCTGGCGATTCAAAAATTGCCGAAGATCAAAAGATCGCAGCCTGCGGCAGCTCCTACAGGGGATCGGAGTCCATTCAGCATTAATGTCCGGCCCCACCCTTTGCATCTACCGTGACCGAGTCCTGACGATGAACACTGAATTTCGCAAACCGCTGCCCGGCAGCCATCTGGATTACTTCGACGTCCGCGCGGCTGTCGAAGCCATCCAGCCGGGTGCCTACGACACCCTGCCATACACCTCCCGCGTCCTTGCGGAAAACCTGGTGCGTCGCTGCGACCCGGCCACGCTCACCGAATCCCTCAAGCAATTCATCGAGCGCAAACGCGACCTCGATTTTCCGTGGTTCCCGGCGCGCGTGGTCTGCCACGACATCCTCGGCCAGACCGCGCTGGTCGACCTCGCCGGCCTGCGCGACGCCATCGCGTTACAAGGCGGCGACCCGGCGCAAGTCAACCCGGTAGTGCCGACTCAGCTGATCGTCGACCACTCCCTGGCCGTCGAGCGCGGCGGGTTTGATCCGGAAGCGTTCGAGAAGAACCGCGCCATCGAAGACCGCCGCAACGAAGACCGTTTCCACTTCATCAACTGGACCAAAAAAGCCTTCAAAAACGTTGATGTGATCCCGCCAGGCAACGGCATCATGCACCAGATCAACCTGGAGAAAATGTCTCCGGTGATTCAGGTGCGCGACGGCGTGGCATTCCCCGACACCTGCGTCGGCACCGACAGCCACACCCCGCATGTCGATGCGCTGGGCGTGATCGCCATTGGCGTGGGTGGCCTGGAAGCGGAAAGCGTGATGCTTGGACGCGCGTCGTGGATGCGTCTGCCGGAAAGCGTTGGCGTTGAACTGACCGGCAAGCTGCAACCGGGCATCACCGCCACTGACATGGTGCTGGCGCTGACCGAGTTCCTGCGTCAGCAAAAAGTCGTCGGCGCATGGCTGGAGTTCTTCGGTGAAGGCGCGTCCAGGCTGACCCTCGGCGACCGCGCCACCATCTCCAACATGGCCCCGGAGTACGGCGCCACGGCTGCGATGTTCTACATCGACCAGCAAACCATCGACTACCTCAAACTCACCGGCCGTGAAGACGAGCAGGTGCAGCTGGTGGAGAACTACGCCAAGACTACCGGCCTATGGGCTGACAGCTTGAAGCACGCGCAATACGAACGTGGGTTGACCTTCGACCTGTCTTCGGTGGTGCGCAACATGGCCGGCCCGAGCAACCCGCACGCCCGTGTCGCGGTGTCGGACCTGGCCGCCAAAGGCATCTCCGGTCAGTGGGACGATGTTCCAGGCCAGATGCCCGACGGCGCCGTGATCATTGCCGCCATCACCAGCTGCACCAACACCAGCAACCCGCGTAACGTGATCGCCGCCGGCCTGCTGGCGCGCAATGCCAACAAGCTGGGGTTGACCCGCAAGCCATGGGTCAAGTCGTCCCTGGCGCCGGGCTCGAAAACCGTCGCGCTGTACCTCGATGAAGCCGGCCTGACCGACGAACTCGAGCAACTGGGCTTCGGCGTCGTGGCCTTCGCCTGCACCACCTGCAACGGCATGTCTGGCGCACTGGATCCGGTGATCCAGCAGGAAATTATCGACCGCGACCTGTACGCCACCGCCGTGCTGTCGGGTAACCGCAACTTCGACGGGCGGATTCACCCGTACGCCAGGAATGCGTTCCTCGCGTCCCCGCCACTGGTGGTCGCCTACGCCATTGCCGGCACCATCCGTTTCGACATCGAGAAAGACGTGCTGGGCCTGGACGCAGACGGCAAGGAAATTCGCCTGAAGGACATCTGGCCAAGCGACGAAGAGATCGACGCAGTGGTCAAGGCATCGGTCAAACCCGAGCAGTTCCGCCAGGTCTACATCCCGATGTTCGCCATCCACGAAGACACCGGCCCGAAAGTCACGCCGCTGTACGACTGGCGCGAGATGAGCACCTACATCCGCCGTCCGCCCTACTGGGAAGGCGCGCTGGCCGGTGCCCGTCCGCTCAAGGGCATGCGTCCGCTGGCAGTGCTGCCGGACAACATCACCACCGATCACCTGTCGCCGTCGAACGCGATCATGCTCGACAGCGCCGCCGGTGAGTACCTGGCGAAAATGGGCCTGCCGGAAGAGGACTTCAACTCTTACGCGACTCATCGAGGCGACCACTTGACCGCGCAACGCGCGACCTTTGCCAACCCGAAACTGTTCAACGAAATGGTCCGGGAAAACGGCAAGGTCAAGCAAGGTTCGCTGGCACGCGTCGAGCCGGAAGGGCAGGTGATGCGCATGTGGGAAGCCATCGAAACCTACATGGAACGCAAGCAGCCGCTGATCATCATCGCCGGCGCCGACTATGGCCAGGGTTCTTCCCGGGACTGGGCGGCGAAAGGCGTGCGCCTGGCCGGAGTGGAAGCGATTGCCGCCGAAGGTTTCGAACGCATCCACCGCACCAACCTGGTGGGCATGGGCGTGTTGCCGCTGGAGTTCAAGCCAGGCACCGACCGCCACACCCTGGCCATCGACGGCAGCGAAACCTACGACGTGATTGGCGAGCGTACGCCGCGTGCCGAACTGACGCTGGTGATCCATCGCAAGAACGGCGAGCGCGTCGATGTGCCGGTGACCTGCCGCCTCGATACCGCTGAAGAAGTGTCGATCTACGAGGCGGGTGGCGTGCTGCAACGTTTCGCCCAGGACTTCCTCGAAGAGTCGGCGGTGGCCGTTTAACAACTCGATATGCCGCGACGGGACTTCAGGTTCCGTCGCGTCTTTTAAGGAGCACCATGGCTCACGCAACCCCGTTCGCACCGCAGATCAAAATCCCCGCCACCTACATGCGTGGCGGCACCAGCAAGGGGGTGTTTTTCAGCCTCAAAGACCTGCCCGAAGCGGCACAGGTTCCAGGCCCGGCGCGCGATGCCTTGCTGCTACGGGTGATCGGCAGCCCCGACCCTTACGACAAGCAAATCGACGGCATGGGCGGCGCCACCTCCAGCACCAGCAAAACCGTAATCCTGTCGAAAAGCACCAAGGCCGACCACGACGTCGATTACCTGTTCGGCCAAGTGTCTATCGACAAGCCTTTTGTCGACTGGAGCGGCAACTGCGGCAACCTGTCGGCGGCGGTCGGTTCTTTTGCCATCAGCAATGGCCTGGTGGACGCCAGCCGTGTCCCGCAAAACGGCGTGGCCGTGGTTCGCGTGTGGCAGGCCAACATCGGCAAGACCATCATCGCCCACGTGCCGATCACCCACGGCGAGGTGCAGGAAACCGGCGATTTTGAACTCGATGGCGTGACCTTTCCCGCGGCCGAAGTCCAGGTCGAATTTCTCGACCCGGCTGCGGAAGAAGAGGGTGGCGGTGGTTCGATGTTCCCCACCGGGAACCTCGTGGATGACCTGGAAGTACCGGGCGTGGGGACCTTCAAGGCGACCATGATCAACGCTGGCATCCCGACCATCTTCGTCAACGCGCAAGACATCGGTTACACCGGCACCGAACTGCAGGGTGCGATCAACGGCGACCCCAAAGCGCTGGCGATGTTCGAGACCATTCGCGCTTACGGCGCCCTGCGCATGGGCCTGATCAAGAACCTCGACGAAGCGGCCACGCGTCAGCACACACCGAAAGTGGCCTTCGTAGCTGCGCCTGCGGACTACGTAGCGTCCAGCGGCAAGGCGATCAAGACGGGGGATGTCGACCTGCTGGTACGCGCGCTGTCCATGGGCAAGTTGCACCACGCAATGATGGGCACGGCAGCCGTGGCCATTGGTACGGCGGCAGCGATTTCCGGCACGTTGGTCAACCTCGCCGCCGGCGGTACCGAACGCAATGCGGTGCGCTTCGGCCATCCATCCGGCACCCTGCGCGTAGGCGCCGAGGCGAGCCTGGTTGACGGCGAGTGGACCGTGAAAAAAGCCATCATGAGCCGCAGTGCGCGGGTACTGATGGAAGGCTTCGTGCGCGTACCGGGTGATTCCTTCTAACCCGGCACGCACGCCCCTGTAGGAGCTGCCGAAGGCTGCGATCTTTTGATCCTGGTTTTTACGATCAAGATCAAAAGATCGTCCGAACGCGGCCCGAGCCTTCGGCACCTCCTACAGTGGGAAAGCATTTCAATAATAAAATTTGATTGCCCTGAACCGAGGTCCCATCAACGAACCACTTCAAGAGTGAATCGAACATGAGCACCAACGTCGACCAGAACAACCGCCCCGACTACGACTCCGTCCTGCAGGACATCGCCGACTACGTCCTCACCTTCAAGGTTGAATCTGCCGAAGCCCTGGACACTGCCCGCAACTGCCTGATCGACACCCTCGGCTGCGGCCTGCTGGCCCTGCGCTTCCCCGAGTGCACCAAACACCTGGGCCCGATCGTCGACGGCACGGTGGTGCCTTTTGGCGCCCGGGTGCCGGGCACCAGCTACCGCCTCGACCCGGTGAAGGCCGCCTGGGATATCGGTTGCATCGTGCGCTGGCTCGATTACAACGACACCTGGCTCGCCGCAGAGTGGGGTCACCCGTCGGATAACCTCGGCGCTATTCTCGCGGTAGCCGACCACCTGTCGCAAAAACGCCTGGCCAATGGCGAAGCGCCGCTGACCCTGCGCGCAGTGCTTGAAGCCATGATCATGGCCCACGAAATCCAGGGCGTGATTGCCCTGGAAAACTCCTTCAACCGAGTGGGTCTGGACCACGTCATCCTGGTCAAAGTCGCCTCGACCGCCGTCACCGCCAAACTCATGGGCGCCAATCGCGAGCAACTGCTGTCAGCCTTGTCCCATGCCTTTGCCGACGGCCAGGCCCTGCGCACCTACCGACATGCACCGAATGCCGGCTCGCGAAAGTCCTGGGCAGCAGGCGATGCCACCAGTCGCGGAGTACGCCTGGCGGACATCGCCATGCGCGGGGAAATGGGCATTCCCGGGGTGCTGACGGCCCGGCAGTGGGGGTTCTACGACGTCTTGTTCAGCCACACCAACAACGATCTGGCGCTCAAGCCGCAAGACAAGCGCGTGTTCAGTTTCTCCCGCGCATACGGCTCCTACGTGATGGAAAACGTGCTGTTTAAGATCAGCTTTCCCGCCGAGTTCCACGCACAAACTGCCTGTGAAGCGGCCGTGACCCTGTACCCACAGGTGCGCAACCGCCTGCATGAAATCGACCGGATCGTCATCACCACCCACGAGTCGGCGATCCGCATCATTTCCAAGGTCGGCCCGCTGGCCAACGCGGCGGATCGCGATCATTGCATCCAGTACATGACGGCCGTGCCACTGGCGTTCGGCAACCTGGTGGCCGAGCACTACGAGGATGCCTTCCACGCTGCGCACCCGATCATCGATGTGCTGCGCGAGAAAATGGTCATCGTCGAAAGCCCGGTTTACACCGGTGAATACCTGGAAGCCGACAAGCGCTCGATCGCCAATGCGGTGCAGGTGTTTTTCAAGGACGGGACCAGTACCGAGAACGTAGCGGTGGAGTACCCGATCGGCCATCGCAGGCGTCGTGCCGAAGGCATTCCATTGCTGGAGGACAAGTTCAGGACGAACCTGCTGACACGATTCACCCGCCAGCGTAGCGATGAGATCGTCGAGCTGTGCAAGGATCAGGCTCGGCTTGAGGCGACACCGGTGAACAGGTTTATGGATTTGTTTGTTATCTGAGGGACCGCGTTATCGTTCAATCGCCAGCAGGCTGGCTCCCACAGTTGATTTGTGTGCACCGCAGGTTCCCTGTGGGAACCAGCCTGCTGGCGATGAGGCCGGAACAGGCAATGGAGAATTACTTGAACCGCTATCAGGCTAACTCCCACAGTTGATTTGTGTGCACTGCAGGTTCCCTGTGGGAGCCAGCCTGCTGGCGATGAGGCCGGAACAGGCAATGGAGAATTACTTGAACCGCTAGCAGGCTAACTCCCACAGTTGATTTGTGTGCACCGCAGGTTCCCTGTGGGAGCCAGCCTGCTGGCGATGAGGCCGGAACAGGCGTTGGAGAATTACTTGAACCGCCGCTCCACCCCTTTCTCCACCAGGATCTTCGCCGAAATCTCTTCAACCGAAAAATGCGTGGAGTTGATGTTGGGAATATTCTCGCGGCGAAACAGGTTCTCCACCTCGCGCACTTCGAATTCGCACTGGGCGTAACTCGAATAGCGGCTGTTGGGCTTGCGCTCGTTGCGGATGGCCGTCAGGCGGTCCGGGTCGATGGTCAGGCCGAACAGCTTGTGCTGATGGGCGCGCAGGGCGTTGGGCAGTTGCAGGCGCTCCATGTCGTCTTCGGTGAGCGGGTAATTGGCCGCGCGGATGCCGAATTGCATGGCCATGTACAGGCAGGTCGGGGTCTTGCCGCAGCGCGATACGCCCACCAGGATCAGGTCGGCCTTGTCGTAGTAGTGGGTGCGGGCGCCGTCGTCGTTGTCCAGGGCGAAGTTCACCGCCTCGATGCGCTCCATGTAATTGGAACTGGTGCCTATCGAATGGGATTTGCCGACGGTGTAGGACGAATGCTCGGTCAGTTCCTGTTCCAGGGGCGCCAGGAAGGTCGAGAAAATGTCGATCATGAAACCATTGGAGGTGGCGAGGATCTCACGAATGTCCTGATTGACGATGGTGTCGAAGATGATCGGCCGGAAGCCGTCGGTTTCGGCGGCTTTGTTGATTTGTTGTACCATGGCCCGCGCTTTATCCACGTTGTCGATGTACGGTCGCGTGAATTTGCTGAAGGTTATGTTTTCGAACTGCGCCAGGAGGCTTTGGCCCAGGGTTTCGGCTGTGATGCCGGTGCCGTCGGAAATAAAGAAAGCAGATCGTTTCATTTGCACCTTGGGCCTTAAGCTAATGATCATTCTTGGATATGATAGGCGCGATTTGTCGGCCGCCAATGGCCCGCATTCTCACTTATTTTCCAGGTCCAGGCCATACAGCCGGAAAACGCCCCTCAGGGCAGCCGGCTTCTGAGCTTTTCCAACACAGTTAGTGGAGAGATCACCTTGGTAGAGTACGTAGTTTCCCTCGATAAGCTCGGCAAACACGATGTTGAGCATGTGGGGGGCAAGAACGCATCCCTGGGCGAGATGATCAGCAACCTTGCAGGTGCCGGTGTATCGGTGCCCGGTGGCTTCGCCACGACAGCTCAGGCTTATCGTGATTTTCTCGAACTCAGCGGCCTGAACGACCAGATCCACGCCGCCCTGGACGCCCTCGACGTCGACGATATCAACGCCCTCGCCAAGACCGGCGCCCAGATCCGTCAATGGATCATGGAGGCCGAGTTCCCCGAGAAGCTCAACGCCGAGATCCGCACCGCGTTCGCCACGCTGTCGGCCGGCAACCCTGACATGGCCGTTGCCGTGCGCTCTTCCGCGACTGCCGAAGACCTGCCGGATGCTTCCTTCGCCGGTCAGCAGGAAACCTTCCTGAACATCCGTGGTGTCGAAAACGTCATTCGCGCCGCAAAAGAGGTGTTCGCTTCGCTGTTCAACGACCGTGCGATTTCCTACCGCGTCCACCAGGGCTTCGACCACAAGCTGGTGGCCCTGTCGGCTGGCGTGCAGCGCATGGTCCGCTCCGAAACCGGCACCGCCGGCGTGATGTTCACCCTCGATACCGAATCGGGCTTCCGTGACGTGGTGTTCATCACCGGCGCCTACGGCCTGGGTGAAACCGTCGTACAAGGCGCGGTGAACCCGGATGAGTTTTATGTCCACAAAGGCACGCTGGAGGCGGGTCGTCCGGCCATCCTGCGCCGCAACCTGGGCAGCAAGGCCATCAAGATGATCTACGGCGAAGTCGCCACGGCCGGCAAGTCGGTGAAAACCATCGACGTCGACAAGGCTGATCGCGCACGTTTCTGCCTGAGCGACGCCGAAGTCAGCGAGCTGGCCAAGCAGGCGATGATCATCGAGAAGCACTACCAGTGCCCGATGGACATCGAGTGGGCCAAGGACGGTGACGACGGCAAGCTCTACATCGTGCAGGCCCGTCCGGAAACCGTGAAGAGCCGCACCCAGGCCAACGTCATGGAACGTTACCTGTTGAAAGAAACTGGCACCGTGCTGGTTGAAGGTCGTGCCATCGGCCAGCGCATCGGCGCGGGCAAGGTGCGCATCATCAAGGACGTGTCCGAGATGGATAAGGTCCAGCCAGGCGACGTACTGGTTTCCGACATGACCGACCCGGACTGGGAACCGGTCATGAAGCGCGCCAGCGCCATCGTCACCAACCGTGGCGGTCGTACCTGCCACGCGGCGATCATCGCTCGTGAACTGGGGATCCCGGCTGTGGTCGGTTGCGGCAACGCCACCCAGCTGTTGAAAGACGGCCAGGGCGTGACCGTTTCCTGCGCCGAAGGCGACACCGGCTACATCTTCGAAGGCGAACTGGGCTTCGACATCAAGAAAAACTCCGTTGATGCCATGCCTGACCTGCCGTTCAAGATCATGATGAACGTCGGCAACCCGGACCGTGCATTCGACTTCGCACAACTGCCGAACGCCGGTGTGGGCCTGGCCCGTCTGGAATTCATCATCAACCGCATGATCGGCGTGCACCCCAAGGCCCTGTTGAACTACGACGGCCTGCCGCAGGACATCAAGGACAGCGTCGACAAGCGCATCGCCGGTTACAACGACCCGGTCGATTTTTACGTCGACAAGCTGGTTGAAGGCATCAGCACCCTGGCCGCCGCGTTCACCCCGAAAAAGGTCATCGTGCGCCTGTCGGACTTCAAGTCCAACGAATATGCCAACCTGATCGGCGGCAAGCTCTACGAACCGGAAGAAGAAAACCCGATGCTGGGCTTCCGTGGCGCCTCGCGTTACATCAGCGAGGCGTTCCGCGACTGCTTCGAGCTCGAGTGCCGCGCCCTCAAGCGTGTGCGCAACGAGATGGGCCTGACCAACGTCGAAATCATGGTGCCATTCGTCCGTACCTTGGGCGAAGCGAGCCAGGTGATCGATCTGCTGGCCGAGAATGGCCTGGCCCGCGGCGAGAACGGTCTGCGCATCATCATGATGTGCGAGCTGCCATCGAACGCGATCCTCGCTGAAGAATTCCTCGAGTTCTTCGACGGCTTCTCCATCGGTTCCAACGACCTGACCCAGCTGACCCTGGGCCTGGACCGTGACTCCGGGATCATCGCGCACCTGTTCGACGAACGTAACCCGGCCGTCAAGAAGCTGCTGGCCAACGCCATTGCCGCGTGCAACAAGGCTGGCAAGTACATCGGCATTTGCGGTCAGGGCCCTTCGGACCACCCGGACCTGGCCAAGTGGCTGATGGAGCAGGGCATCGAAAGCGTTTCGCTGAACCCGGACTCCGTACTGGAAACCTGGTTCTTCCTGGCGGAAGGTCAAGCAGCCGTTTGATTGTGTGAGCGGGCCGCTCCTACAGGGATGGACATACAGTCAGGGGCGGCCGTTTTTCGAGATTCAAGTAGGGCGGGCTCCTCTGGACGCCGCCCTTTTTTGTGCAAGAGCATTATGCAAAGCAGCAGCCACCTATTTCCTGTCGCCCTGATCAGCGCCGAACGTCGCGGTGATCTGAGCGAAGACGTCTACCGTTTGAAACCCGCCAACAGCCCGGACGGCACCGTCGAGCTGGCCGTGACGCGCCTGGGCATGGCCGACGAGCCGTCCCGGCGCGGTGTGCCGGTGATTCTGCTGCATGGCAGCTTCTCCAACCGCCGATTCTGGTTTTCCCCCAAGGGCCTGGGGCTGGGTGCTTATCTGACCCGCCTCGGTTTTGATGTGTGGATCCCGGAAATGCGCGGCCACGGCCTGTCACAGCGCAACCAGGGTTACCGGCAGAACCGCGTCGCCGACTACGCGCGTTACGACCTGCCGGCCATTGGCGCCTTCGTGCACGAGCAAAGTGGCCAGGCTGCGCACTGGATTGGACATTCGCTGGGGGGCATTACCCTGGCGGCGGCGCTGGGCGGCCAGTACATCGACGAGTCGGTGGTGGCGTCTGCCGCCTTCTTCGGTACACAGGTCAGCCGCACCTATTGGCCGCTGAAGATCCCACCGGTGGAGTGGGGCGGTCGCTTCATCCTCAAGCGCTTTGCCCAGCTCTCCGGTTCAAGGCTCAAGCGCGGTCCGGAGGACGAGCCGATCGGCCTGGCCCTGGAAAGCATGCGCTGGTACGGACTGTTCGGGCGTTTTGGCGATGCGGACAAGGATTGGTGGGCCGGGTTGGCGGACGTGCAACTGCCGGTGCTGGCCGTCAGTGCTGCGGGCGATCATCAGGACCCGACCTGGGCCTGTCGCAAGCTGTTCGAACAGATCGGTTCCGAGCACAAGCAATTCGTCAATCTGGGTTGCGACCAGGGCTTTGCCGATAATTTCGGTCACGTCGAGATGCTCGTCAGCAAAGCCGCGCAGGCCGAAGTGTGGCCGCTGGTTGCGCGCTGGCTGGTCGACCAGCGCACGGCGCTGTTGCCTGGCCAGTCGGATTTAGCCGCAGCAGTCTGAGCGCAATGCTCTATCAAGGGCATTTCGCTCGCACCGGGTTGCGGCTAAGATATGACGCATCATGCTTTTCCGGTCACTTTGCGACATCTCGATTGTCTTCCTCTCTACAGGAGTTTCTCGATGAACCATTACATCACCCCTGACCTGTGCGACGCCTATCCGGAGCTGGTCCAGGTGCTGGAACCGATGTTCAGCAATTTCGGTGGCCGGGACTCCTTCGGCGGCGAAATCGTGACCGTCAAGTGCTTCGAGGACAACTCGCGGGTCAAGGAGCAGGTCGAGCTCGAGGGGCATGGCAAAGTGATGGTCGTCGACGGCGGCGGTTCCCTGCGTCACGCGTTGCTGGGCGACATGCTGGCCGAGAAGGCCGCGAAGAACGGCTGGGAGGGCCTGGTGATCTACGGCTGCATCCGCGACGTGGATATCATTGCGCAGACCGACCTGGGCGTTCAGGCCCTCGCCAGCCACCCACGCAAGTCCGACCGGCGTGGAGTCGGCGAAATCAACATACCGGTGACGTTTGCCGGCGTGACCTTTCGCCCGGGCGAATACATCTATGCGGACAACAACGGCGTGATCATCTCGCCCAGCCCGCTGCAGATGCCCGAGTAAGCACGCGCGACCAACTTAGGGGTGAGGATGTTCGAGGAAGACAACGCGCAGTGGGGGCTGGTGCATGCCCTGGTGCTGGATGGTAAAGGCGGTGCGCGTTCGATAGCCCGGACTGAGCTCGATGACTTGCAGTTGCAGGCCCACGAAAGCCTGTGGCTGCACTGGGACCGCAGTCATCCGCAGACCCAGACCTGGCTGCGTAAATACAGCGGCCTGACCGAGTTCAGCTGCGACCTGCTGCTCGAGGAGAACACCCGGCCGCGCCTGTTGCCGCTGCCGGACTCCGAATTTTTACTGTTCCTGCGCGGCATCAACCTCAATCCCGGGGCGGAACCGGAAGACATGGTTTCCGTGCGCATCTTCGGTTCGGCGCAGCGGGTCATTTCCCTGCGCCTGCGCCCGTTGCGGGCCACCGATGAATTGCTGGCGCAGCTCGAAGAAGGCAAAGGCCCAAAAACCGCCTCTGAACTCATCCTTTATATGGCCCAGCTGCTCACGCACAAGGTGCAGGATCTGGTCAGTTGCCTCTCGGAAGTGGTCGATGAGGAAGAAGAAAAACTGGATGCCGACGAACGGTATACGCCCGAGCATGGAGCCATTTTGCAGATCCGTCGCAGGGCGGCTGCGCTGAAGAGATTCCTCGCTCCGCAGCGCGATATTTTCGGCCAGCTGACGCGGATCAAATTACCCTGGTTCGTCGATGACGATGCCGATTACTGGAACGAATTGAACAACAGCCTGACGCGTTATCTCGAAGAGCTGGAATTGACCAGGGAGCGGGTGGGGTTGGTCCTCGAGGCCGAAGATCGGCGTTTGAGCGTGCGCATGAACCGCACGATGTACCGTTTTGGCATCATCACCGGGATCTTTTTGCCGATGAGTTTCCTGGCCGGTCTGCTGGGTATAAACGTCGGCGGAATTCCGTTGTCCGAGAGCCCCTATGGCTTCCTTGTGGCCTGCCTGATGATGGTCTCGGTGGCGCTCGGGCAGTGGTGGTTATTCCGTCGTTTGCGTTGGGTCTGACGATGCGTCATGTGACCCGGGCAAATTTGATCGCGTCTTTCACAGACATCACGAGAGGTGCGTATGCACGATCCGTTTGAACAGTCTTTGCGCGACATGCTCAAGGCATCACCGTCCACCCGGGACGACGATGCGTGCCTTGGACGTGTACTGAAAACCGCCAACCGCCAGGTCGGCGCCGGTGATCTGTTCAGCCTGCTGGGCCGCTGGTTGCCCGCGCTGATGATCGCCCTGAATAACGGATCGGCCCATGTCTCGCCGGTTTCCCGTCACCGTAAACCTACCGTTCGCACTGCTGATAAGGCTGATTGAATATGGAACTTGATCTCTGGACTCAGAGCCTCGTCACTGCAATGACAGCGTTATGGACCAAGGTTGCAAACTTCATCCCGAACCTCTTTGGCGCACTGGTGGTGCTGCTCCTGGGTTTCGTGGTGGCCAAGCTGCTCGACACGTTACTGTCCAAATTGCTGGCCAAGCTGGGTCTCGATCGCCTGATGGGCGGCACTGGTCTGACCAAATTGTTGTCCCGCGCCGGGCTGCAGGTGCCGATCTCGACATTGATCGGTAAAATCGTTTATTGGTTCGTCCTGCTGATTTTTTTGGTTTCAGCTGCGGAATCTCTTGGACTTGAGCGAGTCTCAGCTACGCTAGACATGCTCGCGCTGTATTTGCCGAAGGTTTTTGGCGCCGCGCTGGTGTTGCTGGTGGGTGTGCTTCTGGCGCAACTGGCCAATGGGCTGGTGCGCGGAGCCGCCGAAGGGGTAGGGCTGGATTACGCGTCGGGCCTGGGGCGAATCGCCCAGGGCCTGGTGATCATCATCAGTATTTCGGTCGCGATCAGCCAGTTGGAGGTCAAGACTGACCTGCTCAACCATGTGATCGTCATCGTTTTGATTACCGTTGGTCTGGCTGTAGCGCTGGCCATGGGATTGGGAAGCCGGGAAATTGCCGGTCAGATTCTTGCGGGAATCTATGTGCGTGAGTTGTATCAGGTTGGGCAACAAGTGCGTGTTGGCGAGGTCGAAGGCCAGATCGAAGAGATCGGCACGGTTAAAACCACATTGCTGACCGACGAGGGTGAGCTGGTCTCTCTCTCCAATCGGATCCTCCTGGAGCAGCATGTGAGTAGCCGCTAACCCGGCAAACCCTGCTAATGTATGCCGCCGCAAATGGCCCTGGAAAGGGCTGCGGCGGACATTGACCTGACTGTCGGCCCGACTTGTTTTGAATAAAGCTCAATCGCTCTCCACGCGCTACGACCCCCGCGAGCTCTCTGATGAGGAGCTGGTCGCGCGCTCGCATACCGAGCTGTTTCACGTAACGCGCGCCTATGAAGAACTGATGCGGCGTTACCAGAGAACATTATTTAACGTCTGTGCACGATATCTTGGGAACGATCGCGACGCAGACGATGTCTGTCAGGAAGTGATGCTGAAGGTGTTGTATGGCCTGAAGAACTTCGAGGGGAAATCGAAGTTCAAGACCTGGCTCTACAGCATCACGTACAACGAATGCATCACACAGTATCGTAAGGAACGGCGTAAGCGTCGCTTGATGGACGCTTTGAGTCTCGACCCCCTCGAGGAAGCATCTGAAGAAAAGATGCCCAAAGCCGAGGAAAAGGGTGGACTTGATCGCTGGCTGGTGTATGTGAACCCGATTGACCGCGAAATTCTGGTGCTACGATTTGTCGCAGAGCTGGAATTTCAGGAGATCGCAGACATCATGCACATGGGTTTGAGTGCAACAAAAATGCGTTACAAACGTGCTCTAGATAAATTGCGTGAGAAATTTGCAGGCGTAGCTGAAACTTAGTTCGACGCAAATATCTCTTACGTGTAGGCAAGTTCTGATAGACTTGCCGCCGAGTTGTCCCCCGGTTTGCGGGACTGCTTCACAATCACCAGATGGGGATTTAACGGATGAAACTGAAAAACACCTTGGGCTTGGCCATTGGCTCTCTTATTGCCGCCACTTCGTTCGGCGCTCTGGCACAAGGCCAAGGCGCAGTTGAAATCGAAGGCTTCGCTAAGAAAGAACAATTCGACAGCGCTCGTAACTTCAAGAATGACGGCAACCTGTTCGGCGGTTCCGTAGGTTACTTCCTGACTGACGACGTTGAACTGCGTCTGGCCTACGACGAAGTGCACAATGTCCGTTCCGACAGCGGCCAGAACATCAAGGGCGCTAACACCGCTCTGGACGCTCTGTACCACTTCAACAACCCAGGCGACATGGTTCGTCCATACGTTTCGGCCGGTTTCTCCGATCAGAGCATCGATCAGAACGGCTCGAACGGTCGTAACCGTTCCACCTTCGCCAACGTTGGCGGCGGTGCCAAGCTGTACTTCACCGAGAACTTCTACGCCCGTGCTGGCGTTGAAGCTCAATACAACATCGACCAGGGCGACACCGAGTGGGCTCCTAGCGTCGGTATCGGTGTGAACTTCGGTGGCGGCTCCAAGCCTGCTGCTGCTCCAGTTCCAGCACCAGCTGAAGTCTGCTCCGACAGCGACAACGACGGCGTTTGCGACAACGTTGACAAGTGCCCGGACACCCCAGCCAACGTAACTGTTGACGCTGACGGCTGCCCAGCAGTTGCTGAAGTTGTTCGTGTAGAGCTGGACGTTAAGTTCGATTTCGACAAATCTGTTGTTAAAACCAACAGCTACGGCGACATCAAGAACCTGGCTGACTTCATGAAGCAGTACCCATCGACCAGCACCACTGTTGAAGGTCACACTGACTCCGTCGGTCCTGACGCTTACAACCAGAAGCTGTCTGAGCGTCGTGCAAACGCCGTTAAGCAAGTTCTGACCAACCAGTACGGTGTTGAATCGTCCCGCGTTCAGTCTGTTGGCTACGGCGAATCCCGCCCAGTTGCTGACAACGCTACTGAAGCTGGCCGCGCTGTAAACCGTCGCGTAGAAGCGCAGGTTGAAGCTCAAGCTAAGTAATTAGCTCGCAGCTCTGAGGAAAGCCCGGCTTAGGCCGGGCTTTTCTTTGCCTGCGATTTGGGTTTTATACGGATTTTGCGGTGGCCCCAAAGATCGTCCGCCCGCGGCCCCAATCACCAGAATCGCCGGGCTTTTCAGTTCAAACGCACTCGCATCCTGTTCCATGGCGCTCAGGTCGCTGCGGCATTCGCGCCGATGCGCCAGGGAGGCGTTCTCGATCATGGCCACCGGCGTATCCAGGACCTGCACCCACCAGCCAGACTTTTGCGCTCATCGTATTTTCCTCATCAGATAACGGCGACTGGCTGAGCCGTGGCGGCCAGCAGTCGCTTGATTTCCGGGACGCATGAACCGCACTGCGTGCCGCAACCCAATTGCTGTTTAAGACCCTGCAAGTCCAGGCCTCGACTGATTCCCGCGCAAACCGCGCTGTGGCTGACATTGCGGCAGTTGCACAGGGTTTTGTTGCCGGTGCCAATGGCGGCGCCGTCGCCGGGTGGTGCACTCAAGGGGGCCAGCATCCAGCGCCGCAGTGGTTCATCGGCGCGCCCTTCGAGCCACAGGTTTTGCAGCCAGTGCTGGGCCAGGGTTTCCCCGGCCAGGCGGATGGCGGTGATCCTGCCGTGTTCGATGCGTACGCGTTTGCCGATCGAGCGGCGCACGTCCTCGTAGGCCAGCACCGGGCCTTCATCCACGCCCAGGCACTGGTCGATGTCGCGCAATAACTGGGCGTCGGGCGCCGAGGCGCTGGCAGCCCGTATAAGCAGCGCCGGGCGCTCACGGCCAGCCAGGCTCAGGCTGGCGTAGGGAAATTCCTCACAGAGGGGTCGCAGGCGCTCCAGTTGCTGTTGAACGTTACCTTCGACCAAGGCAAACAGCCGCCACGGCAGGTTTATCGGCTCCAGTCGCACGCCGCTGTGCTTCAGTTCCGGCTGCTTCGACAGGGGATCAAAGGCCGGTTGGGTCAGCGAATTGACCCCGCCTTTGAGAAACCGGTCGCCCCAGTGCATGGGCAAAAACGCCTGGCCTGGCCGAACGTTCTCGTCACGGGTCACCGGCAGCACCACCGCGCCACGGCGACTGTTCAGGCTGACCAGGTCGCCAGACTGCAAGCGATGGCGGCGTAGCTCATCGGGGTGCAGGCTCAAGACCGCCTCACTGACGTGACCGAACAGCTGCGCGGCCGTGCCGGTGCGGCTCATGCCGTGCCATTGATCGCGCAGGCGCCCGGTGATCAGGGTCAGGGGAAACCGCGCATCCCGTTGTTCCTTGGCCGCTTGATACGGGTCGGCAATGAAGTGCGCGCGGCCGTTGGCGGTGGGGAATATGCCGTCACCGTACAGGCGCGCGGTACCTTGGCTGGCGCCGGGCGGGAAGGGCCATTGTTGCGGACCGATCTGGTCGATCAAGGCATGGCTGAGCCCGGAAAGGTCCAGGTCGCGGCCTTGGGTCAGTTGCTTGTACTCATCAAAGATCTGCGCCGGCGTGTCGAGGGCAAACAGGCTGGCGTGCTCTGGACGCAGATGTTTTTCCAGGCGCTGTGCGAAATCCACCGTGATGGCCCAGTCCGGCCGTGCCTCGCCAGGGGCGATGACAGCCTGGCGCACGTGGGAAATGCGCCGCTCGGAGTTGGTCACAGTGCCCTCTTTTTCACCCCAGCTCGCGGCGGGTAGCAGCAGGTCGGCAAAGGCTGCGGTTTCAGTGGTGCGAAAGGCTTCCTGCAACACCACGAACGGGCATGCCTGCAGGGCCTCACGCACGGCACTCTGGTCGGGCATCGATTGCGCGGGGTTGGTGCAGGCGATCCACAAGGCCTTGATACGGCCGCTGCGCACCTGTTCGAACAACTCGATGGCGCTCAGCCCGGTGGTGTGCGGCAGTTGCTCAACGCCCCAGTAGGCCGCCACTTCCGCACGATGCTCGGCATTGGCGGCGTCGCGATGGCCTGGCAGCAGGTTCGACAGGCTGCCGGTTTCGCGTCCGCCCATGGCATTGGGCTGACCGGTCAGCGAGAAAGGTCCTGCGCCTGGGCGGCCAATTTGCCCGGTGGCCAGGTGCAGATTGATCAGCGCGCTGTTCTTGGCGCTGCCCGCCGTGGACTGGTTGAGCCCCATGCACCACAACGACAGGAAAGTCGGCGAAGTGCCGATCCACTGCGCGCACTGCTGCAGCTGTTCGACACTGATCCCGCACAGTTGCGAGACCCTTTGCGGACTGTAGTCGCGGACCAGGCTTTTCAGCTCTGGCAGCCCCTGGGTGTGCGCGTCGATAAAGTCATGATCAACCTGGTCCTCCACCAGCAACAGGTGCAGGATCCCGTGGAACAGGGCGACATCGGTGCCCGGCAGTATCGCCAGGTGCAAGTCGGCGAGGTCACAGGTGTCGGTGCGGCGCGGGTCGATAACGATAACTTTCATCTGCGGTCGGCGGGATCTGGCCTCTTCCAGCCGCCGGAAAAGTACCGGGTGGGCGTAGGCCATGTTGCTGCCGACGATCATCACGCAATCGCTCGACTCCAGGTCTTCGTAGCTGCACGGTGGGGCATCCGCGCCGAGGCTGCGCTTGTAGCCGACCACCGCCGAAGACATGCACAGGCGTGAGTTGCTGTCGATGTTGTTGGTGCCCACCAGCGCCCGCGCCAGTTTGTTGAAACTGTAGTAATCCTCGGTCAGCAATTGGCCGGAGATGTAGAACGCCACACTGTCCGGGCCGTGTTCGGCGATGGTGCGGGCGAATACGCTGGCGGCGTGATCCAGGGCGGTGTCCCAGTCCGTGCGGCCGCGGGCCAGGGTTTTGCCCAGGCGCAGTTCCGGATAGAGCGCCCTTGCCGCAAGGTCGCCCGTCAGGTGCAGGGTCGAACCCTTGCTGCACAACTTGCCGAAGTTGGCGGGGTGGGCCGGATCGCCGCTGACGCCGAGAATGCGCTCGCCGTCATGTTCGATCAGCACGCCGCAGCCGACCCCGCAGTAACAGCAGGTTGAAGCGGTGATCTGCCGGTCCATCAACTTGCTTCCCGCAGGGCCGGCAAGCAGGCGTCGCCGAACATCAGGTGGTCACGGATTGGCTCAATGTCGTGGTTCTCCCGGATCTGGCGGAAATACCAGCCGCCGTCTGCGGTATCGCCGTACAGGCAGGCGCCTACGAGGACGTCGTCCTTGATCACCAGTTTTTTGTAGATCCCGCTAATCGGGTCCGAGAGGGTGATGGTCTCGGTACCTTCACCGCCCATGAAGTCGCCAGCGGAGAACAGGTCGATGCCGGTGACCTTCAATTTGGTCGAGGTCACCGAGCCCTTATAGGTGGCGAAACCCAGCTGGGCCAGGTGGTTGGCGCAGACCTTGGCCTGTTCGAACAGGGGCGCGACCAGGCCGTAGGCGATGCCGCGGTGGCTGGCACATTCGCCAATCGCGTAGATGCGCGGGTCGTAGGTTTGCAGCGTGTCGTTGACCAGGATCCCGCGCTTGCAGGGTAGGCCGGATTTTTCCGCCAGTTCGGTGCGGGGCCGAATACCGGCCGCCATCACCACCAGGTCGGCCGGGATCACGTCGCCATTGCTGAATTGCACCGAGCCGACCCGGCCATTGCCGGCATCGTGCAGCGCCTGGGTCTGTTCGCGCAGGCGAAAGTGCAGGCCGCGACCTTCCAGGGCGGTCTGCAGCAGCTGGCCGCTGGTCTTGTCCAGCTGTCGATCCAGCAGCCATTCGCCTATGTGCACCACGGTGACGTGCATGCCGCGCAGCATCAGGCCGTTGGCCGCTTCAAGGCCGAGCAGGCCGCCGCCGATGATCACGGCATGGGTGTGGGTCCTGGCGGTGTTGATCATCGCCTGGGTGTCGGCGATGTCGCGGTAGCCGATCACGCCCTGCAGCGTGTTGCCCGCAATGGGCAGGATGAACGGCGTCGAGCCGGTGGCAATCAGCAGGCGGTCGTACTCGGCTTCGGTGCCGTCATCGGCAATCACCCGGCGCCTGATCCGGTCGATCTGCACCACTTTGCGGTTAAGCAGCAGCTTGATGTTGTTGTCGAGGTACCAGTCCAGGTCGTTGAGCACGATCTCTTCGAACGTCTGCTCGCCCGCCAGTACCGGCGACAGCAGGATGCGATTGTAGTTGGTATGGGGTTCGGCGCCGAAGACGGTGATGTCGTACAGGTCGTTGCTCAGCTTGAGCAATTCCTCCAGGGTGCGGACCCCGGCCATGCCGTTGCCGATCATCACCAGTTTCAATTTGTTCATCAGGTTCTCCGGGGAGCTGGGACCCGCCGCATCTGGGCGTTTCAGGTCGTACTTGAACATTTCGCGCAAACAAAAAAAGGCGTCCCGCCAGTTGCCTGGCGGGGACGCCTTTGTCCTTGTCCCGTTCTATCGGGAAGCGCAGCCCTCTTCGTTGAGGGTGAGCTTTATGTCTGTTGGGAGCGTTAATGCAGTGGTTGTGCCAAGTCTGGAAGCCGGCACAATTGATGTTTCACAGGTGGTTTTTGAAGGTTGGCAGTGCCGTTCCTGCACCGAATCGAAGCGTGACGCACTCCGTTGGAGCCTGTTCCTCATAGACCAGTGGAGATGCCCTGTGGGAGCGAGCCTGCTCGCGATGGGCGCTCCCCGGTACTAACCACGAAAAACCAAAATCAACAGCACCATATTCACCACCAGCGACACCAGCGCCATGGTCCGCCACACCTTCAGCGGTTCGCGTTCCAGCAAAGGTCGTGGCCGCACGCTCAGGCTGTGCCGCTCGCCCTGTTCCAGGAGCAGCAACCATTCTTCCGCCGTTTCAAATCGATTCGCCGGATCAGCCGCAACGGCCCGCGCCAGGCTCTGCGCGATCCACTCCGGCAGGTCCGGGCGGTAGCGACTGGCACTCACCGGCACACCAAAGCGCGGGCGCTGGAAGGCTTCGATTTCGCCGTGGGGGTAGTGCCCGGTCAACAGGAAGTACAGGGTCACGCCGACCGCGTAAAGGTCCTGTTGCGGGGTGGGTGCCGCGCCGCCAAAGGCTTCCGGCGCGATGTAGCTCGGGGTGCCGGGCAGGGCGCACGGCTGGTCTTCGGACAGACCCGGGCAATAGGCCAGGCCAAAATCCAGCAGGCGCAACTCGCCGTCGTCACCCAGCAGCAGGTTCTCCGGCTTGATGTCGCGATGCAGAATCTGTCGGCGATGCAGCATGCCGACTGCGCGCAACAGGCGTTCGGCCAGGTCCAGCCATTGAGCCAGCGGCAACGGTCCGACGTCGGCATGCAGTGCCGCCAGGGTTGAACCGGAGTATTCACGCATTACGTAGTACAAGTGCTGACGCTGACTGGCGGGATGGACTTCAGGAAAGTGCCGTCCGGCAACGCGCTTGAGAAACCATTCCTCTGCCAGCAATGCCTGCCCGGCCTGGTGATCGTCGTGCAGGCGCCCGGGCAGGGTTTTCAGCAACCAGGGTTGCTGCTGCCCGTCATGCACCCGGTACAGCAGCGACTGCTGGCTTTGTCCTAGTATCGTGTCGACTTGCCAGCCCTCGAACATCTGCCCCGGCTTCAGCGCTGGCGGCAGCGGCCATTGCTGCAAGTGCACCAGGGCATCGCCGATGCTCGATTCTCCCAGGGCATCCACCCGCACCAGTAGTGCGCTCGCATTGTCCTGGCTGCCCGCCAGGTGCGCGGCACTGACCAGGGTTTGCGCGGCACTGTGCAGATCCGGTTGATCGCGCAGGATTGCCGCGATGGCCGTGTCGCCCAATACCGCCCAGACGCCGTCGCTGAGCAGCACGAAGCTCTCGTCCAGGCGTAACTCGCCATCGAGGAAATCCAGCACCAGATGTTGATCCAGGCCCATCGCACGCTTGAGCACGTGCTGCATGCCGGGCTGATCCCAGACGTGGTCCTCGCTGATACGCTGCAAGTGGCCGGCATGCCAGCGATACACCCGGCAATCACCGACATGCGCCAGGGTGAAGCGCCGGCCGCGCACGACCAGGGCGCTGACAGTGGTCAGCAGCGGCTGCCCGCCGCCATTGGCCTGCAGCCAGCGGTTCTGCGCCAGCAGCAGGCGATCGAGGGCCTGGGCGACCGCCCAGGTTTCCGGCGTCGCGTAGTAATCCTGCGCCAGCGCCTGCAAGGTCGAGCGGGCTGCGAGCCCGCCGTCGGCGCATTGACTGACGCCATCGGCAATCGCGAACAGATAGCCTTTGCTCGCGGCCAGCGCCGGAGCGGGCGTGACCAGGCGCAGGGCGTCCTGGTTTTCCTCGCGCGGACCGATGGCGCTGGCTTCAGCGAAACTCAGCTGCAGGCTCATTGCCGGTTCAGACCCGTGCAGCGGTGACGGCAGCAGAGCCCCAGGTGGTTCTCCAGCGACGTTTCACGCCATGCAGGCCGAACCAGGCGAGCACGCCCAGGCTGGCGAACAACCACAACGCCAGCTGGTAGCTGCCGGTGCTTTGCTTGATGGCGCCCATGCCGGCTGCCAGGGCAAAGCCGCCAATGCCGCCCGCCATGCCGATCAACCCGGTCATCACGCCGATTTCCCGGCGAAAACGCTGTGGGACCAGTTGGAACACCGCGCCATTACCTGCCCCTAAACCGAGCATGGTGCACACGAAAAGCGCCAGGGCGGCGTAGGAACTTGGCAGGTTGAAACCGACTGCTGCGATACACACAGCCGCCACGGTATACATCCCCAGCAGCGTGCGAATCCCGCCGAAACGGTCGGCCAGCGCACCACCCAAAGGCCGCATCAGGCTGCCGCCAAACACGCAGGCGGCGGTGTAGTAACCGGCGGTGACCGGGCTCAGTCCGTATTGGTCGTTGAAGTAGCCGGGCAGAGCGCTCGCCAGGCCGATGAAGCCGCCGAACGTTACGCTGTAGAAGAACATGAACCACCAGCTGTCGCGATCGCCCAGGGCCTTGAAGTAGTCGGTGACCGATTTGGCTCTTGGCCGCTCCGGGGCATTTTTGGCCAGCCAGGTGAACACAATGAGCGTCAGGATCAACGGGATCAGGGCGAAGCCGAATACGTTGCTCCAGCCGAATGCCGCCGCCAGGACCGGGGCGATCAATGCGGCCAGCACCGTGCCGGAATTACCTGCCCCCGCAATGCCCATTGCCTTGCCTTGATGTTGCGGCGGATACCACTGCGATGCCAGCGGCAAAGCCACGGCGAACGACGCGCCGGCCATGCCGAGGAACAGCCCCAGCAGCAATGCTTGTTCGTAGCTGTGGATGCCGTGCTTCCAGGCCACGAACAGGGCGCAGATGACAATCACCTGGCCAATGATCCCGGCGGTTTTCGGCGATAGGCGATCGGCCAGCATGCCCATGATGAAGCGCAGTATTGCCCCGGCCAGAATCGGCGTAGCAACCACCAGGCCGCGCTGCTGGGTGGTCAGCTGCAGGTCCGTGGCTATTTGTACGGCCAGTGGGCCGAGCAGGTACCAGACCATGAAGCTCAGGTCAAAATAGAGGAACGCCGCGAACAGAGTCGGGGTATGACCGGATTTCCAGAAGCTTGAATTCATCGCGCACCTCAGCTGTGAAGAGTCTCGAGTGGGAACCGTGAGCTAGCAGATGGGGCGCCTTGACGGCCGCACCACCGACCCCGTGCCATGGGGCCAAAACGAAAAAACGCCGCTACCGGATTTGCCAGGGCAAATGGGGTGAGCGACGTCTTTGTCGTAGGTGGGGCAACCGCCGTTGGTTACCTGTGGTGAATTACATAGCCAGATCTGTGCCAACCACTGAAACCGAGGTGCTCCCATCGCGGGCAAGCCCGCTCCCACAGGGTGTTGGTGGTGGACGCAGCATTTGTGTACGGCAGACATCTCTGTGGGAGCCGGGCTTGCCCGCGATGGCGTCCGCGGGGCCAGCACAACACCTCAGCCCAGCAACTCACTCATCGCAATAATCTGCTCCGCCACCTGAATCAGCTTCTGCTGCCGGCTCATCGCCTGGCGGCGCATCAGGGTGTAAGCCTCTTCCTCGTTGCAGTCTTTCATCTTCATCAACAACCCCTTGGCCAGCTCGATGCGCTTGCGCTCCGCCAGTTGCTGGTCGCGGGCATGCAATTGAGCGCGCAGTGCCTGGTCGCTCTCGAAACGCGCCATGGCCACGTCGAGAATCGGCTGCAGGCGCTGTGCGTGAATGCCTTCGACAATGTAGGCACTCACCCCGGACTTGATCGCCTGGCGCATCACGACCGGGTCATGCTCGTCGGTGAACATCACAATCGGCCTGGGTTGATCACGGCTCACCAGCACCACTTGCTCCATGACATCGCGGCTGGGTGACTCGGTATCGATCAGGATCACGTCCGGGCGCACCGTTTCGACGCGTGCGGGCAGGTCGATGGTCAGGCCGGACTCGTCGATCACCTCGAAGCCGGCTTCGGTCAAGGCGGCCTTGAGGCGTCCGACTTTCTTCGCCGTGTCGTTGATCAGCAGGATACGCAACATGTTCGCAGTCTCCTGTCAGCGGCTGGCGAGTAGGGCAGAGGAGTCATGCAGGGCATGCAGCTTGAAACTGCGTGCATACCCGGCCGGGTCCGAGCCGTCCCAGATCTTGCCGTCGATCAACTGGCTGCGGCGCATGTCCCCGGGCTGGCTGGCAACTCCCACGGCGCTGGCGGCTTCGCGGTACAGGTCCAGTTGCTGAACCTGTCGGGCGACCGCCAGATAATCCGGATCGTCGCGCAGCAACCCCCAGCGACGAAATTGGGTCATGAACCACAGGCCATCGGACAGATAAGGCAAATTGACCTCGCCATCCCCGTGGAAGCGCAGGGCATGCGGGTCCTGCCAGCGATTGCCCAGCCCGTCGGCGTAGTCGCCCAGCAGCCGCGGTTCGATGCAATCGAGCGGCGCATCGAGATATTGCGCAGCACTGAGCAGCTGCGCGGTGCTGCGACGGTTCTCGCTACTGGCTTCAATAAAACGACTGGCCTCGAGAATCGCCATGACCAGGGCGCGGGCGGTATTGGGGTACTGCTCGACGAAGGCGCGGGTGCAGCCCAGGACTTTTTCCGGGTGATCGGGCCAGATTGCCTGGGTGGTCGCCAGGGTGAATCCCAGATTCTGTTTCACTGCACTGGCGGACCACGGCTCGCCCACGCAGAAACCGTCGATGCGCCCCGCCTGCAGGTGCGCGACCATCTGCGGCGGCGGCACCACCACGCTGTCGACATCCTGCAGCGGATGGATACCCTGACTCGCCAGCCAGTAGTACAACCACATGGCGTGGGTGCCGGTGGGGAATGTCTGGGCAAACGTCAGCCGTGGGCGACTTTGGTGCACGTGGCGATCCAGTGCCTCAGGACTGGTCACGCCAAGTGCCTGCAAGCCCGGGGAGAGGTTGATGCTCTGGCCATTCTGGTTCAGGCCCATCAGCACCGCCATGTCGGTGGCGGCGACGCCGCCTATGCCGAGGTGCACCGCATACACCAGGCCATACAGGCTGTGGGCGGCGTCCAGTTCGCCGCTGACCAGTTTGTCCCGCAGGCTGGCCCAGGACGACTGGCGCTTGAGGTTCAGGGTCAGGCCGTAAGGCTGGGCAAAGCCCTGGGTGGCGGCGACGACTACGGAGGCGCAGTCGCTCAGGGCCATGAAGCCGAGATTGATTTCGGTTTTTTCCGGGGCATCGCTGCCATTGACCCAGGCCAATGGGCCGGCGGAGGGTTCGTTCATCGACTGTGCACCTTAAAAAAAAGACGTCGCCACCGGTCCATGCGCGAGCAGAGCCGGGTGGCGACGCCATTGTCCTTGCGCTCATGTCCGACGTTGGTCCGAGCACTGATGTGAGTAGGGCTGCAAGGCATATGCCAGCGGCCATCAGCTTTTCATCAGGATTCAACGCGCCACCTCATCCATCCTCCCGCGATCATCCAATCCACCCTTCGGCCGTGAGGGTTATCGGCGGTTAAAAATCCTACAAGCTGGATCGACATTTCCCCAGGTTGGTAAGCCTGGAGTACTACGAAAGGCGCCTGCCCGATTCTCTATTGTCGCGCCATTCATCGTTGAGCCTGGCAGCGCACAGGCATAGGGAGTTGCGAACATGAACAGCGCCATTGATCATTCCCCGTCCGAGTCATTCATGTTTGACCGGTGGCGGCTGCAGAGTGACGGCACCCTGATGCACGCGGGCAGGGTCGTACACGTTCCGCCAAAAGAATTATGCGTGCTTCGCCTGTTGCTCGGCTCGGCCGGTCTGGTGGTCAGCAAGGATCAACTGCTGGGCGCGGTCTGGCCCGGGACCGATGCAGCCGAGGAGTCCTTGACCCGCTGCATCTACGTGTTGCGCAAGCTGTTGAAGGAGGACCGTGACTTCATCACCACCGTTTATGGCCAGGGGTATCGATTCGACTGCGCCGTGGTCGGGCCTGCTGTGCGAACCGAGCTGTCGAACTCGATTTAACCGGTCTCTCGCACGCCAGCCTCCACCCCGGCTATAATCGGCGCCACTTTTCGCCGCCCAGAGTCAAAGCCGCCCATGTACACCCTGGCCCGTCAGCTGTTGTTCAAACTTTCCCCGGAAACCTCCCACGATCTGTCCCTGGACCTGATCGGCGCGGGCGGACGCCTGGGGCTCAACGGCATGTTGTGCAAGGCGCCGGCGAAAAAGCCGGTGACCGTCATGGGCCTGGATTTTCCCAATCCCGTAGGCCTGGCAGCGGGCCTGGACAAAAATGGCGCGGCCATCGACGGTTTTGCCCAACTGGGTTTCGGTTTCGTCGAAATCGGCACCGTGACCCCGCGTCCGCAACCGGGCAATCCGAAACCACGGATTTTCCGTCTGCCGGAAGCCGAGGCCATCATCAATCGCATGGGCTTCAACAACCTTGGCGTCGATCACCTGCTGGCCCGGGTGGCTGCGGCGAAGTACAAGGGCGTGCTGGGCATCAATATCGGCAAGAACTTCGATACCCCAGTCGAGCGCGCCGTGGACGATTACCTGATCTGCCTGGACAAGGTGTATGCCCACGCCAGCTATGTCACGGTTAACGTCAGTTCGCCGAATACGCCAGGGCTGCGCAGCCTGCAATTTGGTGATTCGCTCAAGCAATTGCTCGCCGACCTGGCCACCCGCCGTGCGGAACTGGCCTTGCGTCACGGCAGACATGTGCCGCTGGCGATCAAGATTGCCCCGGACATGACCGACGAAGAAACCGCCCAGGTCGCCCAGGCTCTGGTTGAGACCGGCATGGACGCCGTCATCGCCACCAACACCACCCTCAGTCGCGTTGGCGTCGAAGGCATGGAGCATGGGGACGAGGCAGGCGGCTTGTCGGGTGCCCCGGTGCGGGAGAAGAGCACCCATACGGTCAAGGTGCTGGCAGCAGAGCTGGCAGGGCGTCTGCCGATCATCGCCGCGGGCGGGATCACCGAAGGCAAGCACGCCGCCGAGAAAATCACTGCAGGGGCGAGCCTGGTGCAGATCTACTCCGGTTTCATCTACAAGGGCCCGGCGTTGATTCGCGAGTGCGTGGACGCCATCGCCGCCCTGAGATAACCCCCATGGCCCGGTGATTCCAGCCAATGCCGGCTGCGCTTTGGCGGGAAAGCAGCCATAAAAAAGGGCTCCTCGAAGGAGCCCCTGGGCCGAAGCCCGCCGCCCGGATGGGGCGTGCGTGGTTAATTGATGCAGTGTTCAGATTGTCGTGTCGGAGTGTTTAGCCCTGTAAAATTAGCCGACGGCGTGAAGTTCGTTGAGTCTGTGGATTCCCGCAGTGCCGGTCATACCGTCCCAGTTGTCGCCGCGTCCTTCTCGCCAGCCGTTAATCCAGGCTTGACGTACCGACGGTAGAGTAAATGGGCAAAGCTCACGGGATTTGCCACCAACGCCATATTGATATCCGCGCAAAAATGCTCTTTCCAACGGATCACGCTTAAGTCTTCTCATAGGGTGTTGCCCTCACTTGTTGACTGTATTTATCGCGTTGACCTCAATTGAGGTCTGGCAGAAATAACCTGCCGTTGGCGGCTCGCTGCCGGCGTCGCGAGCCAAGTTGTTGACGTCGTTGCGGCGCCAACCTGTGTTGAGTTCTAACCAATGCGTCACATCGAGGGAATGATCGTTTTGTCATAAGGACGTAACCGTTAAGGTGGTATGGCCATAAGTAACACGATATTTGCCAGCGTTTGTTGGTCAAACCCCGGTATGATCGGCACCCCGCAGGATGATGACGTTAATCCCTTGCTGAGAATGCCTCGCGTTGAGTGAGCGCATTATTCGACGAAGGGTCGAGTTATGACATTTTGTTGCGCCAACTTTTTTACCTGTCTTTGCATCTAAGCTCCTTTACACCGAGCAGCAAGGGTGGGTCGGCACACCTTCGTGCCACGCGGGCGTTCTTTTAGAAAAGCGCCTGATTGAAAACCGGACCGGCAATGCGTTGCCCGTTCACTCAGCTAAAGGTTCTGGAATTCCCATGTCCGATCGTTTCGAACTCTTCCTCACTTGCCCAAAAGGCCTTGAAGGCCTGCTCATCGAGGAAGCCGTCGGGCTTGGCCTTGAGGAAGCGCGTGAGCACACCTCTGCCGTGCGCGGCATGGCAACCATGGAAACCGCCTACCGCCTGTGCCTGTGGTCGCGCCTCGCGAACCGGGTGCTGCTGGTGCTCAAGCGTTTCCCGATGAAGGACGCCGAAGATCTCTACCACGGTGTGCTCGACATCGAATGGCAGGACCACATGCTCAGCGACGGCACCCTGGCCGTCGAGTTCAGTGGCCATGGCTCGGGCATCGATAACACCCATTTCGGCGCGTTGAAGGTCAAGGACGCCATCGTCGACAAATTGCGCACCCCGCAAGGCGACCGTCCGTCGATTGATAAACTCAACCCCGACCTGCGTATTCACCTGCGCCTGGACCGCGGCGAAGCGATTCTGTCGCTCGACCTGTCCGGCCACAGCCTGCACCAGCGCGGTTACCGCCTGCAGCAGGGTGCGGCACCGCTGAAGGAAAACCTCGCGGCGGCGATCCTGATCCGTTCCGGCTGGCCACGTATTGCTGCCGACGGCGGCGCCCTGGCTGACCCGATGTGTGGCGTGGGCACCTTCCTGGTCGAAGCGGCGATGATCGCCGCCGACATGGCCCCCAACCTGCGTCGCGAGCAGTGGGGCTTCACCGCCTGGCTCGGCCACGTTCCGGCGCTGTGGAAAAAACTTCACGAAGAAGCCACCGAGCGTTGCGCCGCCGGCCTGGCCAAGCCGCCGCTGTGGATTCGCGGTTACGAAGCGGACCCGCGCCTTATTCAGCCTGGTCGCAATAACGTTGAACGGGCTGGCCTGAGCGAGTGGATCAAGATCTACCAGGGCGAAGTCGGCACCTTTGAACCGCGTCCGGACCAGAACCAGAAAGGCCTGGTCATCTGCAACCCGCCGTACGGCGAGCGTCTGGGCGATGAGGCGAGCCTGCTCTATCTCTACCAGAACCTTGGCGAGCGCCTGCGTCAGGCCTGCCTGAACTGGGAAGCGGCCGTGTTCACCGGCGCGCCGGACCTGGGCAAGCGCATGGGTATCCGCAGCCACAAGCAGTATTCGTTCTGGAACGGCGCCTTGCCGTGCAAGCTGCTGCTGATCAAGGTCACCCCGGACCAGTTCGTGACTGGCGAGCGTCGCACCCCGGAACAACGCCAGGTCGAGCGCGAGCAGGCTGAAGTCCAGGTCGAAGGCAACGACGTCGCGCCAGGCAAGTACGAGAAGTACAACAAGAACGGCAACCCGATCAAACCGGCGCCGGTGGTGATCGAGCAGCCGCGCTTGAGCGAGGGTGGGCAGATGTTCGCCAACCGCCTGCAGAAGAACCTCAAGGCCCTGAGCAAGTGGGTCAAGCGTGAAGGCATCGACTGCTACCGCGTCTACGATGCCGACATGCCGGAATACTCCATGGCCATCGACCTGTACCAGGATTGGGTCCACGTCCAGGAATACGCCGCGCCAAAATCCATCGACCCGGAAAAAGCTTCGGCGCGCATGTTCGATGCCCTGGCGGCGATTCCCCAGGCGTTGAACGTCGACAAGAGCCGCGTCGTGGTCAAGCGTCGCGAGCGGCAGAGCGGCACCAAGCAATACGAGCGCCAGGCCGCGCAGGGCAAGTTCGTCGAGGTCAACGAAGGTGGCGTCAAGCTGCTGGTGAACCTCACCGACTACCTCGACACCGGTCTGTTCCTCGACCACCGGCCGATGCGTATGCGCATTCAGCAGGAGGCGGCAGGCAAGCGCTTCCTCAACCTGTACTGCTACACCGCGACGGCGAGTGTGCACGCAGCCAAGGGTGGCGCACGCAGCACCACCAGCGTCGACCTGTCGAAAACCTACCTGGACTGGGCGCGGCGCAACCTTTCGCTGAACGGCTTCTCCGACAAGAACCGCCTGGAGCAGGGCGATGTGATGGTCTGGCTGGACGCCTGCCGTGACGAGTACGACCTGATCTTCATCGACCCGCCGACGTTCTCCAACTCCAAGCGCATGGAAGGGATCTTCGACGTGCAACGTGACCAGGTGCAACTGATCGACCTGGCCATGGCGCGCCTGGCACCGGGTGGTGTGCTGTACTTCTCCAACAACTTCCGCAAGTTCGAGCTCGAGCCCAACCTGAGCGAGCGCTACGCAGTCGAGGAGATCACCGCCAAGACCATCGACCCGGACTTCGCCCGTAACGGCAAAATCCACCGCGCCTGGAAAATCATGGCGCGTTGACACCTGGATCCACTGTAGGAGCTGCCGCAGGCTGCGATCTTTTGATCTTGTTTTAAAGAAAAGATCCAAAGATCGCAGCCTCGTTTCACTCGACAGCTCCTACAGGAGCATCAGCAGCAAAGGGTGCAGTTGCAAGTACAGTGCTGGTCAAATTAGTGGCTAATAGCTATAACTCAACCCAGGGCCAGTGGGTTTTCCCGGCACTTGGCGTTTTGAGTCTGCCTATATGTCGTTGCACGTCATGCGCCCAAAGATCCTGGGGTTTATCAGTGAACACGTTTCGGCCTGGCTGGTCGCGCTGCTGGTATTGCTCGTGGGCGGGATTTTTACCGGATTGCTCGCCTGGTCGACACAAAGCCAGTTCCACCATCAATTACGGCAACGTTTCCAACTGCTGGCCAGTGAACGCTACAGCCGTATCGAAGAACGTTTCGAAGACCAGGAGCAGCGCCTCGACGGGCTGCGCCGGTTCTTTGCCAATTCCGGTTCGGTGTCCCGCGAGGAATTCGACGGGTATGCCAAACCACTTTTGCATCGCACCCAGGCTTACTCCTGGGCCCCACGCATATCCCGGTCTGAACGGGCGGCGCTTGAGCAGACCGCGCATCAGCAGGGCCTGAGCGAATTCAGCGTGCGCGACATGGATGCCGCAGGCAACCTGCAGATTGCCCCTGAACGCGACGAGTACGCCCCGGTGCTGTACACACAGAGCCAAAGTCGTCTCCCCACGCCGCTGGGTTTCGACTTGCTCGCCCAGCCTCAGCGCCGTGCGACGCTGGAGCGGGCCGATGCCCTTGGCGGCCTGGCGGTGTCGCAACCCCTTTATCTGGTGGGCATCGAACCCACTTATGCCCGTGGAATCCTGCTGGTCGCCCCCGTCAGTCACCAGCCACAACCGGGGGCAGTGCCCGATGGCTACGTGATGGCCGTGATCAGCATGCGTCAGCTGTTGGCGGATGGATTACCCGAGGAGACCCATGATTTTCTCTCGGTACGCATTCTGGACCTGTCCACAGCTGACCAGCATGAAGTGCTCTACGAATCGAGCAATACACCCGCCGCCAGCGAGCTGTCCTCGACCCAACTGATTCGCCTGGCCGACCACGAGTATCAGGTCGAAATGCGACCCAGCGTCGCGTTCACCCAGGCCAACCATTCCTCCCTCAGCAGCCTGGCAGTGCTGGGCGGCATGCTCAGCCTGCTGCTCAGCGCCTTGCTGTACGTGCTGGTGAGCCAGCGCCAACGGGCGCTGAAAATGGTCGAGCAGCGGACCCAGGAGCTGCGCGCCCGCGAGCAGGAATTGCGCGGCACCCATGGCCAGTTGCGCGGCGTGCTGAACGCCGCGACGCAGGTGGCAATTATTGCCACGGACCTGCGCGGGGTCATCACCACCTTTAATGCCGGCGCCGAGCAGATGCTTGGCTACACCAACGCCGAGGTGGTGGGCTGCATGACCCTGGAGAACCTGCACCTGCCCCGGGAGCTCCAGGCTCGCTCGGCGGAACTCAGTGCGCGCTATGGCAAGCCGATTCCAACCTGCCAGGCGATGCTGGTCGAGGGCGGCGAGGAGGGCGGCCACGAAGCGCGGGAATGGACGCTGGTGCGCAGCGACGGCAGTCACCTGGCAGTGAACATGCTGGCCACGCCAGTGCTCGACGAGCAGGGGCTGTGGGTTGGGCACCTGGCGATCTGCATCGACATCACCGAGCGCAAGCGGGTCCACGAGGCCCTGGCGGCGCGGGATTTGTTGCTGAAGAAGCTCAGCGCCCATGTGCCGGGCGGCATTTATCAATTCAAGATGGAGTTCGATGGGCGTTTCAGCGTGATCTACGCCAGTGACGGGATCCGCGAGATCTACGAACTCGAGCCCGACGTCCTGTTGCTTAACGCCGAGGCGATCTTCACGCGCATTCATCCACAGGACACCACCCGGGTGCGCGCCTCGATCCGGGCGTCAGCGGACACCCTCAGCCCGTGGCGCGAGGAATATCGCGTGCAGCTGCCCATCCGCGGGTTGCGCTGGGTGCGTGGCGAGGCTACCCCTGAGGAACTACCGGGTGGCGGGGTGCTGTGGCACGGCTACATCTCCGACATTTCCGACCTAAAGCGCGTGGAAGAGGAGTTGCGGGCGCTGTCGGTGACGGACTCGCTGACCGGGATTCACAACCGCCGCTACTTCCAGGAACGCCTGACCACTGAAATGGACCGGGTCGAGCGCGGTGGCGGTGAATTGTCGGTCATCATGCTCGATATCGACCACTTCAAGCGCATCAATGACCAGCATGGTCACGCGGTGGGCGACCGGGTGCTGCAGGCGGTGTGCGAGCGCATCGGTGATCGGCTGCGGCGCACTGATGTGTTCTGCCGTCTGGGTGGCGAAGAGTTCATGGTGCTGTGCCCGGACATCAGCGGCGAACACGCACACGTGCTGGCGCTGCAACTGTGGCAGGCGTTGCGCACGTCGCCGATCGATGGCGTAGGGACAGTGACCGCAAGCTTCGGGATTGCCAGCTGGCGAGCCGGTGAGGGCGCGGATGCGCTGTTATTGCGGGCGGATTCGGGGGTGTATGCGGCGAAGCAGGCGGGGCGGGATCGGGTCGAGGCGGAGATGAGTTAGGGTGGTTTTGGAAAGATCGCAGCCTCTTTTCACTCGACAGCTCCTTGTATGTTGACCCAGCACCCAGCGAGAGAGGTCTAAGCTCGTTGGTGCTGACATACAAAGATGTGTTTCTGGGGGAGGCCGATGGCTCCTGAAGGCAGGACTTGCGCCTGGCCTTGTC